>CACXRO010000014.1 GCA_902770045.1 uncultured bacterium | reverse complement strand
GACGGTAACGGGCAAGGGGACGATATCCTCGTACTGCGCCGAGTCAGTGGCCGGGACCTATACCGTCGCCGCCAGCTACATCACCGGCGACCTGAGCGGATTTTCGGGGAATCTTGTCCTCCCCGCGAATCCCTATGTTTCCGCGCAAAGGCGGCTGTGGATCACCAGCGAGAAGTCGTGCCCGGCGGATCCTGCGCCCGGCGAAGAGGCCTATGTCGCCATCACCAATCAGTTTTTGGTCACGACGGTTGACTGGATATCCGGGACTAACCGGACGTGGCTTTTGGGTGACAACGCCGCGATTGCGCTGAACGGCAACAACATGCTTGCAATCATGGGGGCAGTGAAGGCATCGAGCGACCTCGTCAAGGGCGGCAACGGCATATTGGTGCTTGGCGGCGTGCCGCAGGTCTCTGGCAAGGTGACGGTCTTATGCGGCGTCGTTGACGTTCTTGATGAGGGTTTTGCCGCGGGCGGTACTTTCAATCAGGCGGCGGCTTCCTCCTCCGGCGCGGCGTTCCACTTCCCCGACTCGACCGCAATGGAGACCCGATACTTAAAGGCAAACGATCCCGGCGGTCAGTCATCGATGTCCGGAACTTCCAGCTGTGGCGGCTGGTCCACTACGCCAGGCGGCGCGAAGGCAGAGTCGTCCGCAGTCTTAAAGAAGTGCTATGTGGTGGACTCCGGCACCGGCGGCAGATTGCTTCGCTCGCCGGGTGGAATCAACAGCGACTATTTCTTCGGCGGCAATACGCTTACGGTCAAGAACGGAGCAGTTGTCAATGCGCTCAGCACCAGCGATAACCTCGCGGAGAGGAGACTGACCGTTTACGACCTGCGTGTGCCAGAGAACGGCTTATGCACTTTCCAGGGCGTGTCGGGTGCCAACAAGGCCTACGGCTGGGGCGGAAACTACATGATCGGAGCCGGCGGCGAGATGACGTTCTACGGGGCGCCGACCGTGACCAACAGGATATCGAGACGTACGGCCCCGGGACGAGCGCAAGGCCGACGCTCGGATTCTCGACGGCCAGGTCGTTCCCCGGCGACTGCGTGGCGGCGACGGCGGACGGGCTTGTGGTGACGAACGGCGCCCGGTTGGCGTTCGCGGCCTCGGGCGAGATCGGACCCAACCGCGGCATCCTCTTCGGGAGCGGCGTGCGGCCGGTCGTAGACGTCGCGGCGGACGAGACGGTGACGGTCAATTCTGCCGTCACGGGAACGAGCGGCTTCGAGAAAACCGGCGCGGGTACGCTGGTGTTCACTGGCAGCCTGCGCAAGCTCTCGGGCGTGGTGAAGGTGTCGGCGGGCACGCTTAAGCTGCCGCACAAGTCGCGCTGCGGCACGTTCACGGTGGAGGTGGCGCCTGGAGCCAGCGTGGTCTACACCCAGATCGGCGCAGGTTCGGTATACTACCTGCGTTGAGTTTTCAGCACACGGATTTGTTCGCGACTACGTCGCTCACAGTTGGCGAAGGTCGTAGACCTGAGCAAATCCGTGTGTTATAACTATCCACGAGTTGCGAACTATGAGCCATGAATATGGTATAATACTTGCCATGAGAAAGACATTCGCATTCGTGATTCTTGCTTTCGCCTCCTTCGCCGCCTTTGCCGCGGGCGACGCCGGCGGCGACGGCAGGCTCTACCTCGCCGACCCGTTCGTCCTCCTCGACGGCGGCGTCTACTACGCCTACGGCACCGGCGCCGCGGACGGGATACCGGTCGCGGTCTCCACCAACCTCGTCGACTGGACCATCGGCGTCGGCGTGGCGAAGAAGGGGCTTGCGCTCCACAAGGACGACGTCTGGGGCGAGCGCTGGTTCTGGGCGCCCGAGGTCTACCGCCGCGCCGACGGCAGGTACGTGATGGCGTACTCCGCCCAGGAGCGCGTGTGCGTCGCCGTCGCCGACTCGCCGCTCGGACCGTTCAGGCAGGCGGAGAAGCGCACGCTTTTCGAGGACGACCGCTTCACGATCGACAACTCTTTCTTCACCGACGACGACGGACGCGTCTGGATGCTCTATGTCGCCGGCGGAGCACCGGGCTACGGATCTGGTCCGCGCATCGTCGAGATGGAGAAGGACATGACCGCGGTCAAGAAGGGGGCGGAGCCGGTTTTCCTCTTCGACGCGCGCGGGGAATGGGAGAAGCGCGGCTTCGGGCGGGTGAACGAGGGACCGTTCCTGCTGAAGCACGGCGGGCTCTACTACATCACCTGGTCCGCCAACGACTACCGCAGCCCGCTCTACGCCGTCGGCTGCGCCACCTCGAAGTCGGTCACCGGACCCTACGCCAAGAACGCCTCCAACCCGATCCTGCTCCGCAAGGCGGGGCTGTCCGGCACCGGCCACCACTCGTTCTTCCGCGACCGCGAGGGGCGGCTCAGGATCGTCTTCCATGCGCACCATTCCGAGGGCCGCGCCGACCCGCGCTACATGTGCATCGCCAGCGCCGACTTCGCCGAGGTCGACGGCGAGAAGACCATCGCCGTCGCCGACGACGTCGTCATCTGCCGCGCCCGCCGCCGCTGACGATACGCCGTGCCGCGGCAGTTGACAGACTTGGCGGGATATGGTAATATTCGCATTAATGAAGCGGCGAATCAGCATAACTGCTAAAATTTTGCGGGGGGGGGGGGGGCAAACCTCTTAGAAATCTTCCCCCGTCGTTCGCATACTCGAAATTCAACTGGAGGTGCCAAATGAACGGGGTGAAGAAACTCGCGGGTGGTTTCGTGTTGTCTGCCGCGGTCGCGCTGGGCGCGGCGAGCGCGTGGGCGTATGACTACAATGACATACCCGGCACTTACGAGCCGGTGAAGATGCTCATCTCCTCCGGGGCGCAGTACATCAACACCGGCTTCGCGCCCAACGCCTCGACTTCGGTCAAGATGGAGTTCAACACCGGCACCTATGTCCACGACACCGCCTTTTTCGGCACCGGCTGGGCCAAAGGCCGCTGGCTCTTCATGCAGGGCAATATGGGTGGGGGAGGTACTTATCGTTTCTTCGGCAATGACGACAACACCGACATCTTGTGCGTAGACAACAAGGACGCCTCCTTGACCATCGGCGGCGGCAGCCTGACGCTTGAAGTTGACGGTGCCTCCTCCACCAAGTCCGTCACGCTCACCAGCAACGGCGGAACGCTCTACATCTTCTCGTGTGGCGCCGAACACTACTGCACCTTCGGGCTCAAGTCCTTCGAGATCAGCCAGGGCGGCTCCGTTGCCCACTACTACCTGCCGGCGGTGCGCCGGTCTGACAGCAAGCCTGGTCTCTACGACTGCGTCACCCGTGTTTTCTGTACCAACCAGGGCACTGGGGTAGACTTCACCTACGAACCCCTCGACGTCAGCCGGATGACCGTTGCCCTCAGCACCGACACCGTCGAGTTCAACCCATCCGCCCAGACGCTGCCGTCGGTGACCGTAACCGACACCGAAACCGGCACGCTGCTCTCCGAGGGCACCGACTACACCGTCTCATACTCCAACACCACCTGGGCCGGAATCGCGTGGGCATACGCGACCGGCGCCGGCACCTACGCCGGCGAGGTTGCCAAGGCCATGTTCCAGATCACCTCCGACATCGTCCTACCGCGCGGTTACCAGAAGCTCGCGTCAATCACCTCCACCGGAAATCAGTACATCACGACCGGCATCCAGCCCGGCACGACCACCACGGTGGAGATGGACTTCAACACCGGGCCCTATCAAGGAGACACCACTTTCTTCGGCCAGAAATGGAACAGCAACCAATATCTCTTCATCAAGCAGAACAATGCCTACAGGTTCTATGGGGCCGCAACCACCGTCGGCTCCCTTAAGAATAACACCGACTGCCATCTCACCATCAACGATTCCGACCAGCTTATCCTCGACTACGGCTCAACTGCAGTCACCACCACCGTCTCCCGTAGTTCCAGCAGCGAAGTCTTCAACATCTTCGCTGACTGTGACGGCGGCCACAGGGGTTCCTGGACGCTCTATTCGCTGCAGATCAGGAAGGGCGGAGTCCTGGAGTGCGACTTCGTGCCCGCGCGCCGCGAGGAGGACGGCGCGGTCGGCCTCTACGACCGCGTGTACGATGTCTTCTACGCCAACGTCGGAACTGGCTCATTCGTTGCCGGCGAGCGCGTGGACCAGATCTTGCATGTCGCGCCCATCGCATCGGAAGACTACGTGGCCGGAGAGCCGGCGTGCCCCGAGCCGGTTGTCACCAGCTTGTTGACAGGCGGAACACTCATAAAGAACACCGACTACGAAGTCTCCTACACCAACAACGCCGCGCCGGGCATCGCCACGGCGATCGTGACCGGCAAGGCGGGGTCGCTATACGAAGGCGCGACTTCGGAAGTGGAGTTCGTCGTCTACCAGACGATGTACGTGAACCCGTCCGCGGCGGATCACGTCGAGCCCTACGCCACCCGCGAAACCGGCGCGGCAACGCTCGCGGATGCGATCGCCTGCGCCAACGCGTCGAACTGGGCGGCGAAGATCGTGATGGCAGCCGGCAGCTACACTGGCTCCGGCTATGCCCTCTCCACGCCGATTTTGGTGGTTGGCGAGACCGGCGACCCCAAGGACGTTTCGATTACCGACAACTCCAGTGAGAAAACGTCTGGCTCGCGTGCGTTTTCCATCAGTCATCAGTATGCCGGCTTGAGCTCGTTAACAATACGCGGATATGGACTAAACGGTAGCGCCAACAACAACTTCTGCGGCGGTCATGTCAACATGTCGGCGGGTGTCGTCGACAACTGCGTCATCACCGGCGGGCGCGGCGCCAGATCGGCGAGTGGAGGCTGGGGGCGTGGTTCGGGCGGGAACGTCTACATGTCCGGCGGCAGGCTGACACGTTCGAAGATTACCGCCGGCCAGGCAATTGTGTGGAAGCAGTCCTCCGACGTTGACTCCCGGCGCAGCTACGGCGGCGGCGTCTACGCCACTGGCGACGCCGTGGTGGACAGCTGCCTCATCTACGGCAACGGCAGCGCGACGATTACCTACGGCGGCGGCGTCTGCCTTGACGGCAGGGCGGTGATGTCCAACTCCACCATTGCCGACAACACCACCGATCCAGCCTATCCCGGTGCCGGCGTCTGCATCTACTCGGCTGACGCCAGGGTGGTCAACTGCGTGATGTACGGGAACGGAGGCACCGCGAAGGCCGAGTTCGGCACCGCGAACCTCGGCAAGTACATGTGCTGCGCCTCGTCCGTCACCAACGAGTCGTGCGCGACCTGGTATTTGATGGATGAAAGTGCGTTCATGGGATACCTGGTCCAGGACTTCCGCCACAATCCGTCCTCGCCGCTGACCGACCACGGCACAGTTTCCGCGCCTTATGACGATCCCATCGCGACCGACTTTTTCGGCAATCCGCGCAAGTCGGGTCCGGCCTACGACATCGGCTTCTACGAGATCGACCAGTCACGTATTTCCTGTTCCGCGCTGCCGTCGACCTACGGCTACTTCGTCGGCAGCAACATAACCTTCACCGCCTCGGCGGTTGGCGGCAGCGGCGGCTACCTCTACCGCTTCGACTTCGGCAACGGAGTCACCGTCGATACCGCCAATGCGGCATACACCTACGCCTATCCGGCCGCGGGGCTGTACACCGCGCGCGTCGCGGCGTCCGACGACGGCGGCAATACCTGGAGCGCCTGGGCCGACGTCCCCACCAAGATCGCCATTGTCCCTGCGGTGATGTACGTCAACTCCGCGAACGCGAGTCCGGAATACCCCTACGACACGCCGGCCAAGGCGGCGAAGAAGATTGCCGACTGCCTTGTGGCGATGACGAACAATGCCTCGGCCAACCTCGGCACGATCGACGGCGGCACCATCCGCGTCCTCGCCGGCACGCACACCGAGGCGGGTGTCAAGCTTGCCTGCGGCGTCACCGTGCGCGGCGACACCGGCAATCCGGCGGACGTCGTTATCAGGGACAATACCAATTCCGGTGCAAGTGGTACGCGCGCCTTTACCATCACCCATGCCGGCGCTGTCGTGCGCGATCTTACGATAAGCGGATATGGAATTAACGGCAAGGCCAACGACCATTTCTGCGGCGGCCATGTCAACATGTCGGCGGGCCTCGTCGACAACTGCGTCATTACCGGCGGGCGCGGCACCAGAGCGAACAGCGGAGGCTGGGGGCGTGGTTCGGGCGGCAACGTCTACATGTCCGGCGGAAGGCTGACGCGTTCGAAGATTACCGGCGGCCAGCCAGCTGTGTGGAAGCAGTCCAAGGACGAAGACTCCCGGCGCAGCTACGGCGGCGGAGTGTACGCCGCGGGCGACGCCGTGGTGGACAGCTGCCTCATCTACGGCAACGGCAGCGCGACGATTACCTACGGCGGCGGCATCTGTCTTGCGGGTAGCGCGGTTGCGGTGAACTGCACTGTAATCGGCAACACCACCGATTCTACCTACCCCGGCGCCGGCATTTGCATCTACGGTGCGAATGCGAAGGCGGTCAACTGCGTTCTGTACGACAACGGCGGCACCGCGAAGGCCGAGTTCGGTACCGCGAACCTCGGCAAGTACATGTGCTGCGCTTCGTCCGTCACCAACGAGTCGTGCGAGACCTGGTATCTGATCGGCGACAGCGACTTCGCCGGATATTCGGTGCAGGATTTCCATGCCAATCCGTCGAGCTTGCTCGTCAACCACGGCACCACCGACGCAGATTGGTATCCGGCCAATGCGGGAACGCTCGACTTCGACGGCAATCCGCGCATCTCCGGCAGTTCCATCGACATCGGCTGCTACGAGGTGGACCAGTCGAGCATTTCCTGCAGCGGCATCCAGTCCACCTACGCCTACTTCGTCGGCAGCAACATAACCTTCATCGCCTCGGCGATCGGCGGGAGCGGCAGCTTCATCTTCCGCTGGGACTTCGGCAACGGCGTCACCGTCACCGCTCCCAACACAGACTACTCCTACGCCTATCCGGCGGCAGGGCTCTACACCGTGCGCGTCGCGGCATCCGACGACGGCGGCGCGAGCTGGTGTGACTGGACGGAGGTCTCCACCAAGACCGTGGTCGTGCCGGCGGTGATGTACGTCGACTCCGCGAACGCGAGTCCGGAGTATCCCTACGACACGCCGGCCAAGGCGGCGAGGAAGATCGCCGACTGCCTCCTCGCGATGACGAACAACTCCTCGGCCAACCTCGGCTGCGTCGACGGCGGCACCATCCGCGTCCTCGCAGGCACCCACGCCGAGACCGGCCTCCAGCTTGCCTGCGGCGTCACCGTTCGCGGCGACACCGGCAACCCGGCGGACGTCGTCATCAACGACAGCGTCAACGGCTCGCGCGCGTTCACGATGAGTCACGCCGGCGCGGTGGTCAGGGACCTTACTGTCAGCGGCACCGGCTACAGGACTTCGATCTATGGCGGCGAGGCGGTCTGCGGCGGGCACATCAACGTCTCGGCCGGCACGGTCGAGAACTGCATCGTCACCGGCGGCTATGGCGCCGGCACTCATAACGGCGGCTGGGGCCGCGGGTTTGGCGGCAACGTCTACATGTCGGGCGGCAGACTGCTGCGCTCGATGATCACCCAAGGGCACGGCGCCGGCCATATGTCCAACGCCACCGACGAAGGCCACACTGGACGTGGCGGCGGCGTCTGCGCCGAGGGCGCTGCGGTCGTGGACAGCTGCCTCATCTACGCCAACGGCAACGAGTCCCGCACGCTCGGCGGCGGCATTTACCTCGGCGGCAGCGCGGTTGCGGTGAACTGCACCATTGTCGACAACACGACCGGCACTGGCGTTTCTGGTTCCGGGCTATACATGGCGTCCTCCAACGCCAAGGCGGTGAACTGCGTGATATTCGGCAACGGAGGCACCGAGGTGGCCGAGTTCGGCGGTGTCAACCTCGACCGGTTCGCGTACTGCGCGTCGGCGGTGACGAACGAGTCCTGCGCGACATGGAAGGTGGTCGACGAGAAGGCGTTCCGCGACTGGTCGCGCCGCGCCGAGGACGTCGCCGGTCTGCGTCCGCGGAACGGCGGGGCGCTGGTCGACACCGGCTCGACCTGGGCGGAGTACACGGCCTGCGGCGGCACGGCGACGGAGGACCTGCGCGGCTACGAGCGCCTCTCCGGCCACCGCCTCGACCTCGGCTGCTACGCCTCGCGCCCCCGCGGCTCGGTGTATTACTTGCGCTAACCACCCTGTTTGACAGGTTGAAAAACAAAACGAAAGATTAGGCAAGGCCCCGCCGCGTCAGAGCCATTCCTGCCGTTGGAGTTGCGTTTACTCTTGCAATCGACACCGCTGTGCGCATTTGACATCTGGGGGGCGGTTTTGGTATCATACGCGTCAACAGTCTGAAGAAGCGAAAAGGGGATAGAGATGGCCACTTTCCAGTATATCGCCAAGGACGCGTCCGGCAACGAGACGCGGGGTACGGTCGAGGCGGGTGATCGCAGTTCCGCGATCGCCGCCGTCAGGGCGCAGGGGCTGATGCCGACCGCGCTCGGCGAGGTGAAAAGCGCCGCGCCGGCTCCGGCCGCGGCGCGCGGCAAGGCGGCGAAGAAGCCGGCCGCCGGGGGCAAGAAGAGCGGCGGCCTCAACCGCAACATCGAGATCAAGATCAAGCTCCCCAAGTTCCTCCAGGGCCGGATCAAGACCAAGGTGCTCACCCAGTTCACCCGCCAGCTGGCGACGCTCGTGAACGCCGGGCTTGCGCTGATGCGCGGGCTCGAGGTGCTCAAGCGCCAGATGAAGAACCAGCAGATGCGCGAGGCGCTCGACGGCATCTCCGACACCATCGCCGCCGGCGGCACGTTCTCCGAGGCGCTTACCGCCTACCCGAAGATCTTCGACAACCTCTACATCAACATGGTCAAGGCCGGCGAGGCCGGCGGCGTGCTGGAGGTGGTGCTGGCGCGTCTCGCCGACTTCGCGGAGAAGTCCGAGAAGATCAAGAACAAGGTGAAGGGCGCGATGATCTACCCGAGCGTCGTCCTCTTCGCCGCGATCGGCATCACCGCGTTCCTCCTGGTGATGGTGATCCCTAAGTTCAAGCAGGTGTTCAGCGACATGCTCGGCGGCCAGTCGCTGCCGGCGGTCACGGAGTTCGTGATCCAGGCCTCGGAGTTCGTGCAGCACAACGGCCTCATGATCTTCATCGCCGCGGTGGCCATCTTCGTGATCGTGAAGGTGATCGGCAAGACCGAGGCAGGTGCGTACTTCTTCGACGCGCTCAAGCTCAAGCTGCCGGTCATCGGCACCCTCGCCCAGCGCTCGGCGGTGTCGCGCTTCACCCGCACCCTGGGCACGCTCCTTTCCTCCGGCGTGCCGATCCTCCAGTCGCTCGTCATCACCCGCGACACCACCGGCAACCGCGTCCTCTCCAACGCCATCCAGACGGTGCACGACGCGGTGAAGGAGGGCGAGTCGATGACCCAGCCGCTGTCGCAGTGCTCCGTGTTCCCGCCGATGGTGATCTCCATGGTCGAGGTCGGCGAGGAGACCGGCGCGCTCGCCGACATGCTCACCCGCATCGCAGACACCTACGACGACGAGGTGGACAACGCCGTCGCCGGCATGACCGCCGCGATCGAGCCGGCGCTGATCATCGTGCTCGCGGTGGTGGTCGGCACCATCGTGGTGGCGATGTTCCTGCCCATGGTCAAGATCATCGGCTCGGTGTCCTCCGGCGGCGCCGGGATGTAGGCGGCGATGGACTCCGAGCTTAAGACGATCCTCTGCGTCTTCGCCTTCGGGCTGGGCGCCTCGATCGCCTCGTTCCTGAACGTCGTCGCCTGGCGCGTTCCGCGCGGCGAGTCGATCGTCCGCCCGCCGTCGCACTGCCCGAAGTGCAACGCTCCGATCAGGTGGTGGCAGAATGTCCCCATCCTCTCCTGGCTCGCCCTGCGCGGCAAGTGCGCCAGCTGCCGCGCGCCGATTTCGCCGCGCTACATCATCGTGGAGACGATTGGCGGACTCCTCTTCCTCGCCGTGGCGTGGAAGTTCCTGCCGGTGGTCTCGGCGGTGGTGCTCCTCTGGATCTGGGTCTCGCTGATGCTGGTCGGCTCGGTGATCGACTTCGACCACAAGCTCCTCCCCGACTTCGTGACCGTAGGCGGCATGGCGCTCGGGCTCGTCTATGCCGTCGCCAAGTCTGCGGTGAACATGGTCTACGGCGCAGGCTTCGCCGGATGCATGCCGCTTGCATGGTCGGTATCCGGCCTTGTCTTCGGCTTCGGGTTGCTGTTGTTCATCCGCACAGTCGGCACCAAGGCGTTCAAGCGCGAGGCGATGGGGATGGGCGACGTTTTCCTGATGGGCGCGGTCGGGGCGCTGTTCGGCCCGGTGGCGGTTCTCTTCACGCTCATCGTATCGTCCGTCCTCGGCTCGGTGGCGGGGCTTACGCTTGTCGCGCTCGCGAAGACCAAGTTCGGGCGCTTCCTCGAGATCCCCTACGGGCCGTACATCTGCGGCGCGTGCCTGGTGTGGATGTTCTTCGGCCCGGAGATCGTCAACTGGTATCTCGGCGCCATGGGGGTGTGACTACCTCTATTGACCCGGCTGGGGGAGTATGATAGACTACACTGAACAAGCGCCAGATGACCGCCGAAGCCGACCATCTGGCTGAGATGGGAAAGGAACAACTCGACATGTCCAACAGGCAGTACTCGCAGGAGGAGCTCAGGTCGGCGCTCGCCGGCTTCGGCATCAACGACGCTACCGACGTCTCGCGCTACGGCTCGGGGCACATCAACGACACCTTCAAGGTCGAGACCGCCGGCGGGACGCGGTACATCCTCCAGCGCGTCACCGACATCTTCGACAAGGACGTCCTCAAGGAGAACATCCTGCGCGTGACCGCCCACCTGAAGGCCAAGGGCGTGAAGACGCTCGAGGTCGTCGGCTACGAGAACCCGTGGCGGGTCTACCGCTTCCTCGAGGGCTACGCCTCGGTCGACCTCATCACCGACCCCAAGGACGCGGCAATCGCGGCCGGCGCGTTCGCGTCGTTCCAGAACGACCTCGCCGACCTGCCCGCGCCGCCGCTCAAGGCGGTGATCCCGCGTTTCCACGACACCGTGGACCGCCTGCGGCTCCTGGACGAAGCCGCCGCCGCGGACGTGAAGGGGCGCCGCGCCTCGGTCGCGAAGGAGCTTGCGTTCATCGACGCGCGCCGCGGCGAGGCGGCGAAGATCGTGAAGATGATGGCCGCGGGCGAGATCCCCGAGCGCATCACCCACAACGACACCAAGATCAACAACGTGATGATGGCGCCGGACGGCTCGACGGTCGTCATCGACCTCGACACCACCATGCCCGGCTCGGCGCTGTACGACTTCGGCGACATGGTGCGCACCTCGTCCGCCGCGGCGGCGGAGGACGAGAAGGACCTCTCCAAGGTGTACTCGAAGAAGGAGTACTTCGAGGCGCTCGTCGCCGGCTACCTGCCGAAGGCGAAGTTTCTCACCGAGGCGGAGCGGGAGAACCTGGCGTTCTCCGGCCGGCTGATCACGCTTACGATCGGCATCCGCTTCCTCACCGACTACCTCGCCGGCGACACCTATTTCCACACCGCCTACGACGACCACAACCTCGTCCGGTGCCGCACCCAGCTGAAGATGGTGGAGTCCATGGAGGCTCAGGCCGCGGAATACGAGGAAATCGTAAGGAGGTTCGGAAAGTGAAGAAGATATTCGTGCTTGGCTCGACCAACACCGACATGGTGATCGCCGACCGGAAGCTGCCGGCGCCGGGCGAGACCATCAGCGGCGGCAAGTTCATGATGAACCCGGGCGGCAAGGGCGCCAACCAGGCCGTCGCGGTGGCGAGGCTGGCGGCGAAGCGCGGCGAGTGCGTCTTCGTCGCCAAGGTCGGCGACGACCTCTTCGGGCGCGACGCGGCTGCGCGCTTCCGCGCCGAGGGCATCGACGCGCGGCTCGTCGTGGACCGGAAGAACCCGAGCGGCACCGCGCTCATCCTGGTCGACGCGAAGGGGCAGAACGTGATTTCGGTGGCGCTGGGCGCGAACGGCACCTTGTCGCCGGCGGACGTGAAGCCGCGGCTGAAGGACCTCAAGGGCGCGGCCGCGCTCCTGATGCAGCTCGAGACGCCCATTCCCACCGTGCTCGCCGCGGCGAAGGCGGCGAAGGCGGCCGGCGTGATGGTGGTGCTCAACCCGGCGCCGGCGGCGAAGCTCCCGAAGGAGCTCTATCCGCTCATCGACTGGATCACCCCGAACGAGACCGAGGCGGAGCTGCTCACCGGGGTGAAGGTGAAGGACGCGAAGAGCGCGCAGCTCGCGGTCGACGCGCTGAAGCGCAAGGGCGTGAAGAACGTCGCGATCACCATGGGCGCGAAGGGCGTCTACTGCGGCAACTGCCGGCGGCTCTATCCCGCGAAGAAGGTGAAGGCCGTGGACTGCGTCGCCGCCGGCGACACCTTCAACGGCGCGTTCGTGGTGGCGCTCGCGGAGGGGAAGTCGTGCCGGGACGCGATTGCCTTCGCCCAGAAGGCGTCGGCGATTTCCGTGACCCGGCCCGGTGCCCAGAGCTCGGTGCCGCGCCGTCGCGAGGTGAAGTAGCTTCAAAAGAAACAACAACAAGAAAGGACCTGAAAATGTTCTACGTATCCGACTACACGTTCGCGGTGGCGCTCTGCGTCGTCTGCATGTTCTGCTGGGGCAGCTGGGGCAACACCCAGAAGCTGGTGGGCAAAAGCTGGAGGTACGAGCTCTTCTACTGGGACTACGTGATCGGCCTGCTCATCTTCGCGCTAGTCGCCGGGCTCACGCTCGGCAGCATCGGCGAGCATCCGGAATGGGGCTTCGTCGCCAATCTGAAGTCGAGTTTCGGCCCCGCGTGGCTCTGGCCGCTCGCGGCGGGCATCGTCTTCAACCTCTCGAACATCCTCCTCTCGGCGTCGATCGCGGTGGCGGGGATGTCGGTCGCGTTCCCGGTCGGCGTGGGCCTCGCGCTCGTTGGCGGCACGGTGTTCAACTACTACTTCAACCCGGCGGGCAAGCCGCTCGGGCTCATCGTCGCGGGCCTGGCGCTCATCGTCGTCTCCATCGTCTGCAACGCGATGGCGTTCAAGGCGAAGTCGTCCGGCGCCGCGGATGGCGGCCAGTCGTCAAAGACCGCCCGCGGCCTGGCGCTCGCGGCCGTCGCCGGCCTTCTGATGATGTGGTTCTCGCCGCTCGTCAACAAGGTGATCGACAACGCCTTCGCGAACCCGGCGCCGGCGGCGGGCAAGATGACCGCCTACACCGCGTTCTTCGTCTTCGCGGCCGGCATCTTCGTCTCGAACTTCCTCTGGAACACCATCGCGATGCGCCATCCGGTGCAGGGCGAGCCGATCCGCGACGGAATCAGGCGCTATTTCGCCGGTTCGCCGGCGACGCACCTCGTGGGCATGCTCGGCGGCACCATCTGGGGACTCGGCACGCTCCTCTCGTTCGTCACCGCGGGCGCGGCCTCGCCGGCGATCGCCTACGCCCTCGGCCAGGGCGCGACGCTCGTCTCGGCGCTCTGGGGCATCCTGGTCTGGAGGGAGTTCGCGGGCGCGCCGAAGAAGTCGGCGTACCTCAACCTCGCGATGTTCGTCCTCTTCGTGGCCGGCCTCGCCGTGCTCATCAAGGCTGGCGCCTGATCCGGACGCTGTTGCCTTGGACAGAGGTATTTTGGTATAATTCCCGAAAACAAAGGAGGATTCCAAATGAAGACACCCGAAGAGTTTCTCGCCGACAACGGCTTCGTGACGGCGGCCGAGCTGGACCGCCAGGCGCTCACCGCCTCGCTCCTCTCGGAGATGGAGAAGGGCCTTAAGGGCGAGAAGTCGTCCCTGCTGATGATCCCGGCCTACGTCGGCGTCGACGGCCGCATCCCGCAGGGGTCGAAGGCGATCGTGCTCGACGCCGGCGGCACCAACTTCCGCGGCGGCGTCGTGACCATCCCGCCGAAGGTGGAGGAGAAGCAGAACCAGCCGATGCCCGGCACCCACGGCCGTGTCGGCGAGGCCGAGTTCTACGACGCCTTTGCGAAGGAGATCAAGCGCCTCGACGGCAAGGCGACGGTCGAGAAGGTCGGCTGGTGCTTCTCCTATCCGGCCGAGTCCACGCCAGACCTGGACGCGAAGCTGCTGCGCTGGACGAAGAACGTGGACGCGCCGGAGATCGTCGGCCAGAACGTCGGCGCGGAGCTCCTCAAGCGCACCGGCGGCAAGTCCATCGCCGTCGTCAACGACACGGTCGCCACCCTGCTCGCCGCCAAGGCGACCGAGGGCGACAAGACCTACTCCTCCTACATCGGCTTCATCCTCGGCACCGGCACCAACACGGCCTACGTCGAGAAGAACGAGAACATCACCAAGCTCCCCGGCCTGCCCGCCGGCGGCTCGATGATAATCAACGCCGAGTCGGGCGCGTTCGACAAGGCGCCGCGCTCGAAGTTCGACCTCGCGGCGGACGCCAAGACCGGCAACCCCGGCCACGGCCTCTACGAGAAGATGATCGCCGGCGCCTACCTCGGCGGCGTCGGGCTCGAGATCCTCAAGGCCGCGGCGAAGGAGGGCTTCCTGCCCAAGGCCGCCAACGCCGTCGCCGGCCTCGGCTCGCTCGAGACGCGCGACCTGAGCGAGTTCTGCGCCAACTTCCGCGACACGCGGCCGAACCCGCTCTTCTGCGTCTTCGCCGACGCCGACGAGGCGAAGATGGCCCGCCGGCTGACGCTGCCGGTCTTCGAGCGCGCGGCGGTGCTCACCGCGGTGCAGCTCGCGGCGTTCGTGATCAAGTCCGGCGAGGGGGCCGACGCCTCCGCCCCGGTCGCGATCAACATCGACGGGTCCACCTACTACAAGACCAAGGCGATTCCGTTCGCCCAGACCGTGGTGAAGGAGCTCGACGACATGCTCGTCAAGCGCCGCAACATCCACTACGAGATCACCCCGCAGGTCGACGACGCGCCGATGGTCGGCGCCGGCATCGCCGCGATGCTCTGATGCGGAGGAAACCGGTGGAAGCCATGAAGACGGCGTCGTTCGCCCTGTCCGCGCTCGCGGGCGCGCTCGCGCTCGCGGCCGGCGCGGTGGAGGTGGACGGCATCGCCGCCCGGGTCGGCACGGAGACGATCCTCAAGAGCGACGTGGCGATGGAGATGCAGCGCCTGCGCGCGCCGGCCTCCAGCTACGACGAGGTGCGCGCGGGGATGATCGACCGCAAGCTGATCCTCCGCGCCGCGTCCGAGGCGAAGATGTCGATGCAGGACTGGATCGTCGAGAACCGCATCCGCGACATCGTCGACCGCGCCTTCGGCGGCGACCGCAACAAGCTCATGGAGTCGCTCGCGAAGCAGAAGGTGTCCTACCCGGAGTGGCACGCGCGGATGCGCGAGGACATGATTATCCAGGCGATGCGCTGGAACGTGGTGGACAAGAACGCCACCGCCAGCCCCGCCGCGATGCGCGAGGAGTTCAACGCCCACCCCGAGAAGTACTCCACCCCGCCCAAGGTCACGGTGTCGGTGATCCTGCTCAAGCCCGAGGACGCCGACAGGCGCGACGAGGTGTCCGCCGCGATCGCCACCAACTCCTTCGCCGACGTCGCCCGCAGGTACAGCGCCGACAGCCACGCCGCGGAAGGCGGGGTGTGGAAGGACGTCACCCCCGCCGACGTCTTCAAGAAGGAGATCTGCGACGAGATCGCCAAGATGCCCAAGGGCACCATCAGCCACTGGATCGAGCTGGACGGCTGGAGCTTCCTCCTGCGCAAGGACGCCGAGACCCCCGGCCGCGCCCGCACCTTCGCCGAGGCGTATGCCGACGTGGAGGAGAATGTGCGCCAGGCCGTCGCGCTGAAGGCATACCGCGACTGGATCGAGCGCCTCCGCGCCGAAACCTACATCAAGGTCTACTGACATGCTTACCTGGATGGACTCGCTCAAGGGGCGCTCGATGCTCCGCCTCGCCTCGTTCACCGACGAGGAAATGGTCAACCTCATCGACCTCGCCGCCCAGCTCAAGGCCCGGCGCGCCGCCGGCGTGCGCGGCGACCTGCTGCGGCGCCGCAACATCGCGCTCATCTTCGAGAAGAGCTCCACGCGGACGCGCAACTCCACCCTGATCGCGGTGCGGGACGAGGGAGGCAACGGCGAGTACCTGACCCGTCCCGACATCCACTTCGGCAAGAAGGAGTCGGTCAAGGACACCGCGCGCGTCCTCGGGCGCATCTACGACGGCATCCTCTTCCGCGGCTTCCGCCAGGCGGACTGCGAGGCGCTGGCGAAGTACTCCGGCGTCCCGGTCTGGAACGGACTTACCGACGACTACCACCCGACCCAGATATTCGCGGACCTCCTCACCGTGCGCGAGACCTTCGGCTCCCTGGACGCCAACACCTGCGTCGCCTACGTCGGCGACGGCCGCAACAACGTCGCCAACTCGCTGATGATGGGCTGCGCCAAGTGCGGCGTGAGGTACGTCTGCTGCTGCCCGAGCGAGCTGAGGCCGGACGAGAAGGTGCTCGCCGAGGCCGAGGAGGTGGCGAAGCGCAACGGCGTGGACATCCGCGTCTTCGACGACCCCGCCAAGGGCGTGAAGGGCGCGAACGTCCTCTACACCGACGTCTGGGTGTCGATGGGCGAGGAGGCGAAGACGGCCGAGCGCATCAAGCTGCTCCGGCCCTACCAGATCAACATGGACCTCATGCGCGCCACGGGCAACCTCGACGGGCGGCTCATGTTCCTCCACTGCCTGCCGGCCTTCCACGACTTCGAGACCGAGGTGACGAAGGAGTGCGGCGCGCTGGAGGTGACCGACGAGGTGTTCGAGTCGAAGTACTCAAAGGTCTTCGACGAGTCCGAGAACCGCATGCACACGATCAAGGCGCTGCTCGTGTCGGCCCTCTGCGACCGCGCGTCGCTGTAGGCGCGCCGTCTCTCCGGGCTGTGCGGGCGGCGTTGGCAAAACAAGGTTGAATTCACGCATGAAAGAGAACAGGGTCAACATACTTACGCTGAAGTGGGGTACGCTGTACTCCTCGGAGTATGTCAACCGTCTCTACCGCGGGGTGAAGGCGCACCTTTCGCGCCCGTTCCGCTTCGTCTGCGTGACCGACGACCCCGCGGGGCTCGCCGAGGGCGTGGACGCGGTGGCGTTCCCCGAGAAGCCGGACTGGTTCCACCCCAACGCCCGCTACCCCGGGTGGCCGGGCATCTACGTGAAGCTGCTCGTCTTCGAGCCCGGGTTCGCCGGCCTCGTGGGGCCGACGCTCTTCCTCGACATCGACCAGATAGTCACCGGCCCGCTCGACTGCTTCTTCAACTACCTGCCCGGGAAGTTCTGCATCATCCACAACTGGGTGGCGCTCAGGAAGCGGCTCTTCCGCAAGGTGCCTTTCTGCGGCAACTCCAGCTGCTTCCGCTTCGACGCCGGCGAGGGCTGCCGCTACATCTACGACACCTTCCGCTCCGAGGCAGACGTGGCGATGGACCCCGAGGTCTACGGCACCGAGCAGGAGTACATGACCCACGCCGTCGGCTTCGACAAGGTGAACTTCTGGCCGGACAACTTCGTCAGGTCCTTCAAGCGCAGCTGCACCTGGCCCTGGCCGCTCAACCACTTCCTCGTCCCCAGGATGAAGAAGGACACCCGCATCCTCTGCTTCCACGGCACGCCCACGCCGCAGCAGGCGATCGACGGCTTCCGCGGCTCGAAGCACATTGACGGCTGGACGCGGCCGTGCCCGTGGGTGAAGGAGCTCTGGGAGAAATGAAGAACTACGACTTCTGCTTCGGCTGCGGCTTCTCCTGCGGCGTCACCCAGGCGCTCCGCGCCGCGAACCTGCAGTTCGCCTCGCTGCCGTTCGACTGGACCGCGACGCCGAGCTTCCCGAAGGCGGCGCGGATGGCGGCGTCCGACTTCGCGCACTGGCTCGACCGCGAGGACCTCGAGCTTACGGACGTCCGGCACAGCGGCATCAACCGCCGCGTCTACTTCAACCGCAGGACCGGCTTCGGCTTCGTCCACGACTTCTCGCTCTTCAAGTCGCCGGACGACGCCTACGCCGAGGTCAAGGCTAAGTACGAGCGCCGCGCCGAGCGCTTCCGCGAGTGTCTCGAGTCAGCCAGGACCGCGCTCGCCGTCTGCGTGGAGTGGCCGCTTCTGGGGCGGCTCCGGGACGAGACGCTGGCCGAGACTAAGCGCGTCTTCGAGACCCGCTTCCCCGGCGTCAGGTTCGACCTCCTCTACTTCCACGTCGCCGAGGGCGCAAGCGCCGCGGTGGTGGAGTCGGAGCGCGACGGAATCACGGTCGTCGGCTGCGAATACCGCAAGTACCTGGACGACGGCGGCGTCCACCACGAGATCGACAACTCCCAGATCCTCGCGTTCCTCAAGGCGAACTACTCCGCGCCGGACCCGCGCAGCGAGGAGGAGAAGCGCCGCTACGACGAGGGCTGGCGGCGGCAGGACCGCGCGCGCTGGCACGGGCGGAACGCGTTCGAGACGATGGTCAACCGCTCCGCCTTCCGGCTCTACCGGAAGCTCGAGCGCTTCCTCGCGCGCAAGGGGCTGGCGCCGCAGGAGCGGCCGATGTGGTTCGGGACCGAGAACGAGCCGAGGTGATCAGATGAAAAGGGTATTCACTTTCTGGGAGCCGAAGGAGAGGGTGCCGGGGTACGTGCGCCTCTGCATGGAGACGTGGAAGGACCGTCTGCCCGGGTACGAGACGACCGTCCTCGACTACGAGACGCTCGGCGACTGGCTGACCGAGGCGGAGCAGCGCGAGGTGCTCTGCCGCAAGATGACGCTCGCGATGCAGTCCGACTGCATCCGCTGCGCCGTCCTCAAGAAGCACGGCGGCGTCTGGCTGGACGCCGACTCGGTGCTCACGAAGCCGCTCGACGAGAGGTTTTCGGCGGCGGACTGCACCATCGTCGCGCGCCGCCAGGACGGCGGGCTCGTCCACTACGCCGCCTACATCAACGCGACGAAGCCGGAGGCGAAGTTCCTCTGCGACTGGCACCGCGAGCTCAAGCCGCGCGTCGCAAAGGCGGAGCGCTTCCGCTCCAACTTCCTCCTTCGTCTCCTCCGCCGCGGCGAGTGGAAGCTCATCCGCCGCTGGAACTACTGCGTCAACGCGATCATCGACCCGCTCGCGGCGACGGCGGACCCAAAGGACTACGCCTGGATCGACAAAGACGCGATCTTCGCGGTGCCGGAGGAGGAGCTGATGGCGACCGGGCTCGACGCCGTGGCCGCCTACCAGAAGTACTGGTTCGAGCCGGGCGAGGTCGACGACGTCCTCGCGCGCACGGCAGGGCTCATCATGCTCCACAACTCCTTCACGCCAGAGCGCTTCCGCGCGATGTCGGCGGAGGAGTTCATCGCCACCGACACGCGGCTTGCACGGCTCCTGCCGCGCTTGCGCGGCGCGGGGTAAATATGGTAAAATACACAAACTTTTCAACTGAAAGGAATCAAGAAAATGAAGATGACATGGCAGCCTTCCAAGATCAAGCGGAAGAGGAAAATCGGCTATCGCGCGCGTAAGGCGACGAAGGGCGGGCGCAAGGTGCTTGCGCGCCGTCGCGCCAAGGGGCGCAAGCGCCTGACCCAGGTCTGACACCGCCCGGCCAATGTCCACGCGGCTCCCCGGCGCGAAGTACAAGCGTGTCTTCGACCGGGGGCGTTCCTTGAAGGGGCGTCTCCTCGCCGCGTGGCGGCTGAAGTCAGCCGACGCCGACCGCCAGGCCGGCGTCGTGGTTTCCAAGAAGACCTTCCACGACGCGGTCGACCGCAACCGGGCCAAGCGGCTGATGCGCGAGGCGTTCCGGCTGCTGGCGAAGGACGGACGCGTGCCGGAGCGCACCGAGTGGGTGTTCGTCGCCAGGCGCGCGATCGCGGGGAAGAAGGTGCAGGATGTTGTCCAGGACATTGCAGCTTTTTGTGAGGGCGTACCAGGTGACGCTTAGTCCGCTCTTCGGCGACTGCTGCCGGTTCACGCCCAGCTGCTCGAACTACATGCTCGAGGCGCTGCAGGTGCACGGCGCGGCGAAGGGGACGCTGCTGGGGCTCTGGAGGATTTTGAGGTGCCATCCGTTCGGGGCGAAGGGCCCCGACCCGGTGCCGCCGAAGGGACGTTGGAGGAACTGAAGATGAACAAGAGCGAAAAGATAATCTGTCTGCTGCTGGGCGCGGCTCTCGCGTGGTACGTGTGGGGCGAGTTCGGCCGCGCCAAGGAGCGCGCGAAATACGCGGCGGAGCATCCCGCCGCGGTCGCCGTCGCGACGAACGCCGCGGCGCAGGCCGAGGCCGCGCGGACGGAGCCCGCAGCCGGCGAAGCCACGAAGTCGCCTGCGGTGGTCGAGTCCGCGCCGGCGAAGCCGTCGGTTCCGGAGAAGGTCGTCGTCCTCGAGAACGAGGAGCTTAAGCTCGAGCTTTCCAGCTGGGGCGCGGTCGTCAAGAAGGCGACCTTGAAGAAGTACGCGAAGGACCGCGGCGAAATCTCCGACGAGAACCCGCCGGTCGTCTTTGACTTCTCGGATTCGCCGCTCGGCGCCGGCGCGGTGGTCGAGGCGTTCGAAGTCGCGGAGGAGGGCGCCGATTCCGTCCGCTTCGTCAACGGCGCGAAGTCCCGCACCATCCGCCTCGGCGCGGACTACCGCATCACCCTCGACGACGACGGGATCGGCGGGGCGGTTTCGCTCGGGCAGATGCGCATGGGCGACTCGAAGAACGACCTCCTCTCCGTCGACAGCTGTGCGATGGACGCCGGCAAGGGCAAGCCTGGAGTCGTCCACCACTGCGAGGGCGACTCCCCGCTCAAGGGCTATCTCGTCGGCGGCCTTTCCGGCGGCTGCAGCGGCTCCAAGAGCGCGGCGGGGATGCCCGCGGAGACTTCGGTGAAGTATCCCGGGGCGCAGCAGTGGGTGGCGGTCAAGAACCGCTTCTTCGTGACCGCGTTCTGCTCGTCGACCGCGGCCAACGCCGGCTTCGACGCGACGGTCTCGCGCGACATCGGCTCCGCCAGCTACCGCCCGGCGTCCGTCTCCGCCAGCGTCATGCTCGCCGACGCCGCGGCGAAGCGCACGAGCGTCTTCTACGTCGGCCCCAAGAAGCAGTCGCTCCTTTGGGACCTCGGGATGAAGGACGTGATGGAGTTCGGCATGTGGCGGTGGATCTGCTATCCGCTCGTCTGGGTGCTCAACCTCTTCTACGGCTGGATTCCCAACTACGGCGTCGCGATCATCCTCTTGACGATCCTCGTGCGGCTCCTCTTCTGGCCGCTCACCCACAAGTCGACGGTGGGCATGAAGAAGATGCAGGAGCTGCAGCCGAAGATGAAGGAGATCCAGGCGAAGTACAAGGACAACCCGCAGCGCATGCAGCAGGAGACCTGGGCGCTCTACCGCGCCGAGAAGGTGAATCCGGCGAGCTCGTGCCTGCCGATGCTGATCCAGATCCCCGTCTTCATCGCGCTCTTCAACGTGCTCAGGTCCGCGGTCGAGCTCCGCTACGCGCCGTTCCTCTGGATTGCCGACCTCTCCGAGCCGGAAGGGCTCTTCGCGAGCTGGTTCCCGTTCGGCGGCCTCAACCTCCTGCCGATCCTGATGGCGGTCTCGACCGGCCTCCAGAGCGCGTTCACGCCCTCTACCGGCGACAAGAACCAGCAGCGGATGATGATGGTGTTCATGCCGCTGATGATGCTCGTCATGTTCTATTCGTTCCCATCGGCGCTCTCGCTCTACTGGTTCCTCTCCAACCTCTTCTCGATCGTGCAGATGTGGATCATCCGTCGCCAGACGGCGAAGGAGCGCGCGGCGGCCGCGCCCGCGGTGGAGGTGATCGACCCGCCGTCGACGCGGCAGATGCGCCGCCACGGCGCCGTCGTGCTCGCGCTTGCGCTCGCGTCGCTCGCGCTGGGAGCCTCCGCCCGCACCTTCGAGCTCCGGGCGTGGCGCGGCGAGACCGTCGCCGCGCGCCTGCCGGACTCCTGCGAGCTTGGCGTCGCGCCCGCGCCGCTGGCGGTGAAGGTCGGCGTGATGCACCCAGTCAAGTACGCCGCCGAGCCGGGCTCGCTGCAGCTCCGCGAGGCGTATGACTGCGTGGAGTGGGGTGGCGAAGGCGCGGGGCCGAGGGTGGTCGAGGTGACGGTGCCGGCGGACGCGAAGCCGGGCGTCTACCGCTGCGGGATGATGGAGGTGAAGGTTCTCGACCGCGTGCTGCCGCCGCCGAAGGAGTGGAAGTACTACCTCGACCTCTGGCAGCATCCGTGGGCGGTCGCGCGCATCGCGGGCGTCAGGCCGTTCTCGAAGGAGCACTACGAGGCGATGCGGCCGGTCTGGGAGCTGCTGGCGACGGCGGGGCAGAAGACGCTTACCGTGACCCTCCTCGACGAGCCGTGGGACCACCAGTGCCGCGACGCCTACCATTCGATGGTCGAGGGCGGCTTCGCGCTCTTCGACGAGTACGTAGAGTTCGGCCGCTCCTGCGGGCTGGGGCCGGACATCTCCTGCTACACGCTCTGTCCCTGGAAGCTCAGGGAGAAACCGGGCACGCCCGAGTTCGAGGCGCGCTGGGCTCCGTTCATCCAGCGCTTCGCCGCGCACCTGAAGGAGAAGGGGTGGTACGACGACACGATCATCGCGATGGACGAGCGCGAGCCTGACCAGGTGAAGGCGGTGGTCGACTTCGTCCACCGCCACGCCCCGGGTCTGCGCATCGCGATGGCCGGCAACCGCAAGCCGAGCGACTTCAAGGGCATCGACATCGACGTCTATTCGCAGATACTCTCCCATGTGACGCCCGAGTTCCTTTCTGAGTGCGACGGTCGCCGCGAAAAAGGTTTCAAGACCACATACTACGTCTGCTGCTGGCCGGTCAAGCCGAACACTTTCATGGAGTCCGCCGGCGAGGAGCCGTTCTGGCTCGGTGCGTACCCGGCGTTTGCAGGAATGGACGGTTTCCTGCGCTGGGCGTGGAACAGCTGGCCGGAGGATCCGCTCGCCGACGCCGGCTACGGCGACTGGCGCGCTGGCGACACCTTTCTCGCATATCCCGGCGGAGTGCCGAGCTGGCGCTTCCTCGAGCTGAGGAACGGCATTGTCGCCGCGGAGAAGGCGCGGATCCTGCGCGGGTCCGACGCGGCCGGCTTCGCCAAGGCCGCCGCGGCGTTTGACCTCAAGAAGGCGCTGGACGGCAAGGCCGAATGGTGGCGGGTGCGCCGCCAGGTGCTCGACTTCGTCAACGCCGAGTGATGGCGCGGAGATGGAGAAGTTCGAGCTCGAGCCGAAACTGAAGGACGAGATCCGGTCGCGGGTCCTGGGCGACGGTTTCATGAAGATCGTCCAGTCCGTCCGCCGCGGCGGCGCGGTCTTCCGGATCGCGATGCGACCGGTGGAGATCGGCGGCGAGCGCCGGTTCCAGGCGGAGATGACCGACGACGGCCAGGTGCAGGTGAAGAACCTCGATGCCGACGCGGCGGCCGCGGGGCTGGAGGAGATCCTCGCCCAGAAGGGCGCGCGCGAACTGCATTTGATGACCGGCAGGGGCGACCTCCACGTCAGGGTGACGCGCAAGGGGCGGGTGGTCGTCTCGCGCTCCGCCGAGATGGACCGCGAGGTGGTGGTGCTGCCGCACGACCGCGTCAAGCGCCTGCCGCTTTCGGCCTTCGATTCCGCCGCGCTCCTCCGGGCGACCGGCATCGCCGACGGGTCGGGCAAGGTGCGCGCGTCGATGCGCGGCAAGTACGACCAGGTCAACGAGTTTCTGCGGATGGTCGGCGAGACAGTGCGCCACGATGGGCAGGGGAGCTTCACCGTGGTCGACTGCGGCTGCGGCAAGGCGTACCTCACGCTCGCGCTCGCCTGCTATCTCGTCGAGGTGATGAAGATTCCCACGGCAAAGGTGGTCGGGGTGGACAGGCGGGGCGACGTGGTCGAGTCGGCCCGCCGCATGGCCGCGCAGCTCGACCTCGGCGGGCGCGTGTCCTTCGAGGAGGCGGACATCGCCGCGTTTACGCCTCCGGGCGGCGCTGCGGACATGGTGGTCTCGCTCCATGCCTGCGACACCGCGACGGACGAGGCGCTTGCCAAGGCGGTGGAGTGGAAGACGAAGTACGTCTTGAGCGCGCCCTGCTGCCAGCACGAGCTCCAGAAGGCGCTCGGGCACGGGCGCTCCGCCGGCGGCGACGCCTTCGCGGGGCTGCTCCGCCAGTCGATCCTCCGCGAGCGGCTCTGCGACATTCTCACCGACTCCTTCCGCGCGATGATCATGCGCATCCTCGGCTACCGCGTCCAGGTGGTGGAGTTCGTCTCGCCGGACGCGACCGCGCGCAACATCATGCTCCGCTGCGAGTCGGGGGTGAAGAGCGGACAGGCCGCGGCGGTTGGCGAGTACCTCGCGCTCAGGGACTTCTGGCAGGTGACGCCCTGGCTTGAGACGCGGCTCGCCCCGATTCTCTCGAAGCACCTCGAAAGGTTCGCATGACCGCGGCGGAGCGAATCCCGCTTCTCGAAATGCGTGCGCGCATCGTTGCCGCAGTGCGCGCGTTCTTCGACAACCGTGGCTTCGTCGAGGTGGAGACGGCGGTGCGCATCGCCGCGCCGGCGCCGGAGGAGCACATCGACTGCCCGGTGGTGCCGCCGCCGTCCGCGCCAGGCGTCGTCGGCGACCGCGCGACCTCCTACCTGCGCGCCTCGCCGGAGCTGCAGATGAAGAAGCTCCTCGCCGCGGGAATGGAGCGCATCTACCAGATCGGGCCGTGCTTCCGCGAAGGCGAGCGTGGGTCGCGGCACAACCCCGAGTTCACGATGCTCGAGTGGTACCGCCGCGGCGCCGGCTACCTTGAGCTTCGCGACGACCTTGCGGAGCTGCTTGCGGCGGTTTCGGACGCCGCGCCGGGCCTGCGGCGCATGGACTCGTCCGCGGAGGTCCTCGCCGTGCGCGACGCCTACCGGCGCTTCGCCGGCTGGGACCCCTGGAGCGGCGAATGGGACCAGGACCGCTTCGACTTCGACATGGCTGGGAAGGTGGAGCCGGCGATCAAGGCGATGGGCGGCGGCGTGTTCCTGACCGACTATCCGCCTGCGGCGGCGTCGCTTGCGCTTGTTTCCGGCGAAGGGGAGCCTTACGCCGAGCGTTGGGAGTTCTACTGGGACGGCATTGAGCTCGCGAACTGCTTCTCCGAGCTCTGCGACGCCGCCGAGCAGCGCCGCCGCTTTGAGCATGCCCGCGCGCGCCGCCGCGAACTGGGCGAGGAGGACTACCCGCTCGACGAGGAGTTCCTTTGCTCGCTTCCAGCGATCGGCCGCGCCGCCGGCGCCGCGCTCGGCGTCGACCGGCTGGTGATGGCGCTCGTCGGCGCCGGGAACATCGTGGATGTCAGGGTGCCGGCGTAGCACGAGCCCGGAAGTGTGCAAGTAACCAGCAGCCAGCAACCAGTAACCAGCAGCCAGTAGCCAACAACCAGTGGTCAGCAGCCAGTGGGGAAATATGGTATAATACACACCCGATTTCGACATTCCAAATGAAAGGCTGGGCGGACAAATGAAGCGCGCCGACATAGACAAGGTTCTCATCATCGGATCGGGCCCGATCGTCATCGGGCAGGCCTGCGAATTCGACTATTCCGGAACGCAGGCGTGCAAGGCACTGAGGGCATGCGGGTACAAGGTGGTCCTCGTCAACTCCAACCCCGCGACGATCATGACCGACCCGGTCATGGCCGACGCCACCTACATCGAGCCGCTCAACGAGGCGCGGCTCGAGCAGATCATCGAGAAGGAGCGCCCCGACGCGATCCTCCCCAACCTCGGCGGCCAGACCGGCCTCAACCTCTCGATGGCGCTCGCGAAGAAGGGCATCCTCGACAAGTACGGCGTCAAGGTGATCGGCGTCAACCTCGGCGCGATCGAGCGCGGCGAGGACCGCGAGATCTTCAAGGAGACGATGCAGAAGCTTGGCATCGAGACGCCGAAGTCGGGCATCGTCCACTCGGTGGAGGCGGCGCTCAACCTCGTCCACGACACCATCGGCTACCCGGTGGTCGTCAGGCCCGCCTACACGATGGGCGGCGCCGGCGGCGGCTTCTGCTACAACGACGAGGAGCTGCAGACGATCTGCGCACGCGGACTCGACGCCTCGCTCACCCACCAGTGCCTCATCGAGGAGTCGATCCTCAACTGGGAGGAGCTGGAGGTAGAGGTCGTTCGCGACGCGAAGAACCAGATGATCGCCGTCTGCTTCATCGAGAACATCGACGCGGTCGGCGTCCACACCGGCGACAGCTTCTGCGCCGCGCCGTTCCTCACCATCTCCAAGGAGCTCGAGGAGCGCCTGAAGCGCGACGCGTTCAAGATCGTCGAGGCGATCGGCGTCATCGGCGGCACCAACGTCCAGTTCGCGCACGACCCGAAGACCGGGCGCGTGGTCATCATCGAGATCAACCCGCGCACCTCGCGCTCGTCGGCGCTCGCCTCGAAGGCGACCGGCTTCCCGATCGCGCTCGTCTCGGCTAAGCTCGCCGCCGGAATGACGATGGACGAGATCCCCTACTGGCGCGACGGGACGCTCGAGAAGTACACGCCGGACGGCGACTACGTCGTCCTCAAGTTCGCGCGCTGGGCGTTCGAGAAGTTCCGCGCGGTCGAGGACAAGCTCGGCACCCAGATGAAGGCGGTGGGCGAGGTGATGTCCATCGGCAAGACCTACAAGGAGGCGTTCCAGAAGGCGATCCGCGCGCTCGAGCGCGGCAGGGCGGGGCTCGGCTTCGCGAAGAACTTCAACGAACTCTCGCTGGAGGAGCTCCTGAAGCTCCTCTCGGTGCCGAACTCCGAGCGCCACTTCCAGATGTACGAGGCGCTGAGGAAGGGCGCCACGAACGAGCAGATCTTCGCGCGCACCGGCGTGAAGGCGTACTTCGTGGACCAGATGCGCGAGCTGGTCGAGGAGGAGGAGAAGATCCTCGGCTACAGGGGCAAGGCGCTTCCCGACGACCTGCTCGTCCAGGCGAAGCGCGACGGCTTCTCCGACAAGTACCTCTCGCAGCTTTTGGGCGTCCCCGAAAAGGACATCCGCGCGCAGCGCGGCAAGATCGGCTGCCGCGAGCGCTGGTTCGCGGTGCCGGTCTCCGGCGTCGAGGACCAGGCGTACTACTACTCGAGCTACAACGAGCCGAAGAAAGGGCATCCGGCGTTCGGCGAGGTCAAGGTGTCGTCCAACCCGAAGAAGGTGATGATCCTCGGCGGCGGCCCCAACCGGATCGGCCAGGGCATCGAGTTCGACTACTGCTGCTGCCACGCGGCGATGGCGATGCGCAAGATGGGGTACGAGACGATCATCGTCAACTGCAACCCCGAGACGGTCTCGACCGACTACGACACCTCCGACAAACTCTATTTCGAGCCGGTGACGGTGGAGGACGTCCTCCAGATCTACGTGGCCGAGAAGCCGATGGGCGTGATCGTCCAGTTCGGCGGCCAGACGCCGCTCAACATCGCGCGCGGGCTCGAGGAGGCGGGCTGCCGGATCCTCGGCACCTCGGTCGACTCGATCGACGACGCGGAGGACCGCGATCTCTTCCACTCCATCATGGACCGCCTCGGCATCCCGATGCCGGAGTCGATGATGGCCTCGGACATCGACGGCGCGCTCAAGTGCGTCGAGAAGCTCGGCTACCCGATCATCATCCGTCCGTCGTTCGTCCTCGGCGGACGCGGGATGGAGGTGATCTACGACGAGTCGGCGCTCCGGGAGTACGTCGCCAAGGCGGTGGGCGTCACCCCCGACCGCCCGCTCTACCTCGACCGATTCCTCCACCACGCGCTCGAGTGCGAGGCTGACGCGCTTTCGGACGGCAAGGACATCTTCATCCCGGCGATCATGCAGCACGTGGAGCTCGCGGGCATCCACTCGGGCGACTCAGCGTGCGTGCTGCCGCCGGTCTCGATCAGCGAGGAGAACAAGGCGACGATCCTCGACTACACGCGGCGGATCGCCGCGGAGCTGAAGGTGGTCGGGCTCATGAACATGCAGTTCGCGATCGAGGACGGCAAGGTGTACGTGATCGAGGCGAACCCGCGCGCGTCGCGCACGGTGCCGCTCGTCTCCAAGGTCGGCGGCGTGCAGATGGCGGGCATCGCCACGCACCTCATGCTCGGCGACACGGTGAAGTCGATGGGCCTCGACAAGCGCCACGTGGTGCCGTACTTCGGCGTCAAGGAGGCGGTGCTGCCGTTCGACAAGTTCCCGGAGGTCGACCCGGTGCTGGGGCCGGAGATGCGCTCCACGGGCGAGGTTCTCGGTCTTGCGGACAACTTCGGACTTGCGTACTTCAAGTCGCAGGAGGCCGCGGGCGCGCCGCTGCCGACGAAGCCGGGACGCGTCCTCGTCTCGCTCACGCAGAAGCAGGCCGACATCGAGTCCGCCGTCAAGAAGCTCGTGGACCTCGGCTTCACGATCCTCGCGACCGAGGGCACGGCCAACTGGCTCCGCGACCTCGGCATCCCGGCGTATCCCGTCGCGAAGATCGGCGAGGGGCGTCCCGACTGCCTCGACGTCATCAAGAACCGCGAGGTCTCGCTCGTCGTCAACACCCCGTCGGTGAAGGCGAACTCGATCGAGCACCTCGGGCGCATCCGCAAGGCGTGCATCAAGTACAAGGTGCCGTACATCACCACTGTCGCGGCGGCGTGCGCGGCGGCGGAGGGGATCGCGGCGGCGATGGGCGGCCGGGGCGAGGTGAAGTCGCTCCAGGAGTACCACGCGTCGATTTCCTGACGGGGGGGGGCGGGGCAGCAGATGGGGATTCTGTCGAGATACGTCTTCAGGGAGTTCCTCTCCCCGCTCTTCTACTGCCTCGTCGGCTTCGTCTCGATCTACGTCCTCTTCGACCTCTTCGGCTCGTTTTCGCGGATGCTCGAGGCGCACCTCCCCGTCGGCGACGCGGCGCTCTACTTCTGCGGGTACCTGGCTCCGTACTTCCACTACCTCGCGCCGGCGGCGCTGATGCTGGCGACGCTCTACACGATGTGGGTGTTCTGCCGCCATTCCGAGATCGTGGCGATGCGCGCGAGCGGCATCGGGTTCCTCACGATAGTCCGTCCGCTCCTCTTCGCGGCGGCGGCGATGGCGGTCGTCGTGGCCTGGGTGGACGAGTGCTTCATGCCGCGGTGGTCGCAGTGGGCTGCCCAGCTCAAGACCGCCAAGTTCGAGTCCGCGACGATCGCCAAGGCGGACAACCTGGTGCTGCGCAACGCCGCGGCGGGGCGGACGTGGAACGTGGACGAGATCCGCTCGCCCGACTGCACGCGGCTCGGCAACGTCAAGGTGACGGTCGACGGCCCAGGCGGGGCGCGGAGCCTCACGGTGACCGCCCCCGAGGCGTCATACCTCGACGGCGAGTGGTGGTTCGTCTCCCCGCGCGTGCAGCACTTCGACTCGCTCGGGCGCGAGGTGGCCACCGCTACGCCGGAGCTGGACGCGCTTCCCCTGCGGTGCTTCGCCGAGTTCGACGAGCTGCCGGAGGACTTCCTCGTCCAGAACCGCAAGTGGCAGTACAACTCGGTGCGCGACCGCTTCCGCTACCTCCGCACCCACCCGGAGCTCACCCCCGAGCGCCGCGCCGACCTCCTCTACGACACCTGGGCGCAGATCATGGCGCCGTTCGCCTGCATCGTCATTACCCTCTTCGCCATCCCGGCCGGCATCGCCTCGGGGCGGCAGAGCGTCTTCCGCGGCGTCCTAGGGGCGCTGGGGATGTACTTCGCGTTCTACGGGCTCGACGTCGGCTGCATGGTGGCGGCGAAGAACGCCTGGCTGCCGCCGATTCCGGCGGCGGTCGCGCCGCACGTCGTGTTTTTCCTCCTCGGGGCGAGGCTCTTCGTTCGCCACCGTTAGCGGATTTTTGGTATAATACGCCAGTTATCGAAAGGTTGGCAGACAGATGAAAGACTACAGAGTGGGGCTGGTCGGCGTAGGCGCCGTCGGCACCGAGATGATAAAGGTCCTCAGGGACCGCAAGTTCCCCGTGAGGGGACAGGTCCAGGTCTTCGCGTCGCGCGAGCGCGACGAGGAGATCCTCGGCGAGAAGTACCACGTGCTCCAGGCCACCGAGCGGAGCTTCGAGGGCTTCGACATCGTGCTCTTCGCCGGCAAGACCGACGTCGCGGTCCAGCTGAAGGACGCGGTGGTGAAGGCCGGCGCGAAGATGATTGACAACTCCCGCGCGTTCCGGCAGGACCCGGAGGTCCCGCTCGTGGTGCCGCAGGTGAACGCCGAGGACCTCGACTGGAACAAGGGCGTCATCGCCAACCCCAACTGCACCACCGCGATCATGCTCGAGGCGGTCGCCCCGCTCCACCGGGCGAAGGGCCTGAAGCGCCTTGTCGCGGCGACCTACCAGGCGGCGTCAGGCGCCGGCGCGCCCGGCCTCGCGGAGCTGGAGGGGCAGGTCCACGAGTACGCCGAGGGCCGTCCGCTGACGGTCAAGGCGTTCCAGCACCAGCTGATGTACAACCTCATCCCGCACATCGACAAGTTCGACGAGACCAACTGGTACACGTTCGAGGAGCTCAAGATGCGCAACGAGGCGCGGAAGATGCTGCACCTCCCGGACCTGAAGCTCAGCTGCACCTGCGTGCGCGTGCCGATCGCCCGCGCCCACTCCGAGTCGCTCAACCTCGAGTTCGAGAACGAGATCACGCCCGAGGAGGCGCGCGAGATACTGAAGGGCGCCGAGGGGGTGAAGGTCGTCGACGACCCGCTCAACGGCGGCTACCCGATGCCGCTCGACGCGACGGCGAAGTACGACGTGCTCGCCGGCCGCATCCGCCAGGACATCTCCCGCGACGACCGCCGCGGGCTCGAGATGTTCGTCTCCGGCGACCAGCTCCTCAGGGGCGCCGCGCTCAACGCGGTGGAGATCGCCGAACACCTCGTCAAGCGGGGGCTGGTCTGAGCATGAAGCGCCTCCTCATCGCCTCGCTTGCGCTCGTCGCGGCGCTGCCGCTTGCCGCGGGACAGACCGCCGCGGCTGAAGCGATCAACTCCGGCGCGCGCTACGCGACCGACGCGTACCCTGGCTTCGACGAGGTGAAGGAGAGCACGCACCCGGAGAAGAAGACCCCGAAGTGGTTTTCCTGGCTGACCGGGCCGAAGATGGAGGACTCCGCCGCGCAGTTCTCCTACTGCCGCGGCCTCATTGCCGAGGAGTCGTACTCCAAGGCGGCGCGCGAGCTCGACGCGCTGGTGCGCGAGTGGCCCGTATCCCGCGAGGCGCCCGAGGCGCAGCGGCTCCTCGCCGAGACGCTGGAGACGAAGCTCAAGGACTACGAGGAGGCTTTCCGCGAATGGCGGTACCTGGTGGACTTCTACTCGGTGCAGTGCGACTACTCCGCCGCCGTCGACGCCCTCTACCGCGTCGCCTCGGTCATGCGCATCGAGGGCAAGACGATCATGTTCTTCCGCTTCAAGAACACCGCCGACGTGCGCCGCGCGCTCGAGGCGTGCGTCCTCCGGGCGCCGGGAGCGGAGTGGGCGCCCCAGGCGATGCTCGAGATCGCCTCCCTGCGCGAGGACGAGATGCGCTGGACCGAGGCGATCAAGGTCTACGAGAACCTGCGCAACCTTCACCGCGGCACGCCCGAGGCGAAGACCGCGCTGGTGCGCGAGGCCGCGGCGCGGATGATGGTGCTGGAGGAAATGGGCTACAACCGCGAGCGGGTGAGGGACACCATCGCCTTCCTGGAGCAGGCCGAGGGCGCCTGCGAGGGAGAGGACCGGGAGGCCGTCCGCGCCCAGCTCGACGAGGCGCGCGCGCTCATCGACGACGACGACTTCGCCGCGGCGAAGTTCTACGACTCGCGCATCCGCACCAAGCGCAGCGCCGTCAGCGCCTACGAGACGTATCTTGCCAACCATCCCCGGGGCAGCCACGCCGACGAGGCGCGCGCGCGGCTCGAGGAGCTCAAGAAAGGGTCTGACCAATGAGGAGAGTCGTCTTGGTGGCTGCGCTTGCCGCGCTCTGCGGCTGCGGCGCGAACTACGCATGGCGGTCGCACGTCCCCGCCGACCGGCGCCTGATCTCGGTGCCGACGTTCCGGAACGAGTCCGGCCTCCAGGAGATGGGGGCGGCCGCGACGCGCCAGCTGCTGCGGGAGATCCAGCGCGAGGGGTCGTTTACCGTCGCCTCGCCCGACGAGGCGCAGGTCGAGGTGCAGGGCGTGGTCAAGAGCGTCTCGGCCGGCTCGGTGGCCTACAACCGCCGCACGCTCCGCCGCTACACCGGCTTTACCATGTCCTGCGAGGCGCTGGTCACGGTGGTGGACAAGGCGTCCGGCCGGGTGATCTTCACGGACCGCCCGTACACTGCCGAGACCACCTTCGCATCGGGGCAGGACCTCACCACCGCCGAGCGCGACGCGTCCGGCAGGCTCGCCGACGAGCTCTCGCGGCTGGTGGTGGACGACCTGCTGAGGATTGACTGGACCGGCGACAAGGACGCCAAAGGGAAGGAGAACGCGAAATGAACGAAGTGCATGCGGTAATCGAACTCAAGATCACCCCCCAGCGCGACTGCGGCTTCGGCCGCATCGCCGAGCGCGTCTCGCGCTTCGAGGCGGTGGAGGCGTGCTTCCTCATGTCCGGCGGGTACGACCTCCTGGTGTTCGTGAAGGGCTCCAGCCTGCAGGACGTCGCCCAGTTCGTGGCGCAGGACCTCTCCACGCTCGAAGGCGTCCTCTCCACCGCAACCCACTTCATGCTCAAGACCTACAAGTCGGGCGGCATCCTCGGCAAGCTCGACGACGGCCGACTGGAGGTGTCGTGATGGCGGTCGATCTCGCGCAGAAGGCCCAGAACTTCACCAACCGCGGCCGCCAGGCGCTGGAGACCGGCAAGTACGACCTCGCGGTCGACATGCTGATGGAGGCGGTCTCCGCCGCGCCGGACGTCCTCGAGACGCGCCGGCTCCTGAGGGCCGCGCAGATCGCCAACTTCCGCAAGGGCGGCGGCAAGACCGGCCTCTTCGCCAAGATCGGCTTCGCCGCCGCGCGCGCGAAGATCCTTTCGCTCGCGAAGAAGGGCAAGGGGCCAGAGGCGATGGCCGAGGCGGAAAAGCTCCTCTGCCAGAACCCGCTCGACCCCGACAACATCGAGGCCGCGGTCAAGGCGGCCGAGGCCGCCGGCAAGACCGACCACGCGGCGATCTCCGTCGAGGCCGCCTACGAGTGCTCCAACCAGGACCCCGCGCTCCTCGAGCGCGTCGCCACCTACTACACGATGGCCAAGCGCTGGGACAAGGCGCGCGACGCCTACCAGAAGCTCTCCGCGATGAAGCCAGGCGACCAGCGCGTCCTGCAGATGCTCAAGAACGCCGAGGCGCAGGCCACGATGAGCGCCGGCTGGGAGCAGACCGCCGGCAAGAAGGGCGGCTTCCAGAACCTCATCGCCAACAAGGAGCAGGCCGCCAAGCTCGACGCCGCCAACAAGGCCGTCGTCACCGACGCCGACGCCGAGCTGCTCATCAACGAGAAGCTCCAGCAGATCGCCGCCGAGCCCAAGAACATGAACGCCCGCCGCGCGCTCGCCCGCATCTACATCCAGAACAAGCGCTACTACGAGGCGGTGGAGACCCTCGAGGCCGCCATCGCCGCCGCCGGCTCGATGGACCCCGAGCTCGACCGCATGCTCTCCCAGACCAAGGTGCAGTACTACGAGCAGCAGATCGACGCGCTGAAGGCGGAGGGTCGCGAGGACGAGGCGAACGAGCTCGAGGCAGAGAAGAACCAGTTCGTGTTCGACGACCTCGCCGCCCGGGTGGAGCGCTACCCCAACGACCTCCACCTCCGCTTCGAGCTCGGCAAGGAGTACTTCAAGTACGGCTACTACGAGGACGCCCTCACCCACCTCCAGCTCGCGCAGAAGAGCCCCAAGGACCGCCTCTGGGCGCTCTACTACCTGGCGATGTGCTTCCTAAACCAGGGCCAGACCGACATGGCCGTGATGCAGCTCGAGACCGCGCGCGACGCGCTGCCGACGATGGACGAACTCAAGAAGAACGTCGTCTACCAGCTTGGCCTCTGCGCGGAGGCGTCCGGCGACCTCGAGAAGGCCTACCGCTACTACAAGGACGTCTACTCCACCGACGTCGGCTTCGAGGACCTCTCCGAGCGCATGCTCGCAGTCTCCCAGGCGCTGAAGGCCCAGGGCTGAAATGGCAGCCCCAAGGAGAGTCGAACTCCTCTAACGAGCATGAAAAGCTCGTGTCCTAGCCGATAGACGATGGGGCCGCGGAAAAACGGCGCGTAGTATACCAAAACCGATGTCAGACCGTCAAGCATACATAGCCTTCAACCTGACCGACCGCATCGGCCCGGCTAAGCTCGAGCGCCTGGCGGAGGCCGCCGGCGGCAGCGTCGCCGCCGCCTGGGAGGCGTATCCCGAGAAGGTCTCGCGCACCGGCGGCGAGGTGGACGTCGCCGCCGAGGAGGAACTCGCGAAGCGCTACGGCGTGAAGATCGTCACCCCGGCCGACGAAGGCTACCCCGCTCGGCTCCGCGGCGTCCCCGGCGCGCCGCTCGCGCTCTACGTGAAGGGCGACGTCGCCGCGCTCTCGAAGCCGATGGTGGCGATCGTCGGCACCCGCCGCGCCACTCCATACGGACACGTCGTCGCCCACCGCCTCGCCGCCGACCTCGCCTCCGCCGGCTGGTGCGTCGTCTCCGGACTCGCCCTCGGCATCGACGCCGACGGTCACCGCGGCGCGCTGGACGCAAGGGGGCTTACGGTCGGCGTGATCGGCTCCGGCCTCGACCGCTTCTATCCCGAGCGCAACCGCGACCTCGCGCGCGAGATTGCGTCCAAGGGCGGCGCGGTGGCGAGCCAGTTCCCGTTCGGCCGCCCCGCCGACGAGCAGACCTTCCCGATCCGCAACCATGTCGTCGCCGCGCTCGCGCAGGGCGTGGTGGCGGTGGAGTGCCCGCAGAAGTCCGGCACGCTGATCACCACCGGCATCGCCGGCGACCTTGGCCGCCCGGTGATGGCGGTGCCGGGGCAGGTCGACAGCCACATGTCCGCCGGCTGCCTCGACCTTATCCGCAACGGCGCCACCCTGGTGCGCAACGCCGACGACATCATCGAAGTGCTTTCGCCGCTTTCGCCGCGGAAGCCGGCAAAGGAGGAATCTGCCCCAGTTCGCGACCCGGAAACGCCGCCCTACACGGTGGAGGAGTCGCTCGTCATGCTGCACGTGGACGCCGTCGGGGTGTCGGTGGACGAGCTGGTCGCGAAAACCGGCCTTCCCCCGCGCAAGGTGAACTCGCTCGCGATGGAGCTCCGGCTCAAGGGCTTCGTCCGCTTCCTGCCCGGCAACCGCATCGCCCTGCCGCGGTGACGAATCACGAGCCACGAACCACGAAGAATATGGTATAATACACGCCAATGGTGAAGAAGATGGGCGAAACACTGCTTAAGATAGAGAACCTGAAGAAGTGCTTCGGGAAGCTGGAGGTGCTCAAGGGCATCTCCACCGAGATCCGCAAGGGCGAGGTCGTGGTGATGATCGGCCCGTCCGGCGGCGGCAAGTCCACCTTCCTCCGCTGCATGAACCTCCTCGAGCAGCCGACCGAGGGCTCGATCATCTTCGACGGCATCGACATCGTCAGCGCAGACGAGAAGACCAAGAACCGCGTCCGCTCCGAGATGGGCATGGTGTTCCAGCACTTCAACCTCTTCCCCCACCTCACCATCCTCGACAACATCACCCTCGCGCCGCGGCTCGTCCGCCGCCTGCCGCGGGAACAGGCCGAGAAGAAGGCGATGGAGCTCCTCGAGGTCGTCGGCCTCGCGGAGAAGGCAAAGGCGTACCCGCAGCAGCTCTCCGGCGGCCAGAAGCAGCGCGTCGCGATCGTGCGCTCGCTCGCGATGGAGCCGAAGGTGATGCTCTTCGACGAGCCCACTTCCGCGCTCGACCCGGAGATGGTCGGCGAGGTTCTCGACGTCATGAAGGACCTGGCCCGGAACGGCATGACCATGGTCGTAGTCACCCACGAGATGCGCTTCGCGCGCGACGTCGCGAGCCGCGTCCTCTTCCTCGAGGGCGGGCGCATCGCCAACGAGGGCACCCCGGCGGAGATCTTCGGCCAGGAGCACCAGGGGCGCCTCGGCGAGTTCCTCGGCAAGGTGCGCGGCGAGCTCAAGGCCATCTTGGCGGACGACGTCGTCACCGAGGACGAGGTCGAGCACCTCAAGCAGGTTATCAACGAGATGCCACGACAATAGTGGACCGATTTCCCTACAAACCCACCAAAGGAGAAAACAACACATGAAAAAATCGATGATCGCGCTCGGCGCAGTAGCCGCAGCCGTCGCATTCACGGCGTATGCCGACGAGACTCCCGCTCCGAAGGAGGCTGCCAAGCCCGAGGCGGCCCAGGTCGAGCAGGATGAACTGGAGAAGGAAGAGTCCCCGCTCTTCGAGTTCGCGCTGCAGCTCGACATCAAGTCCGCCTACGTCTCCCACAACCGCATCTTCTCCGACGCGCCTGTCGCGCAGTACGACATCTGGGGGCAGATTAACCTCCCGGAGAACTTCGGCTGGATCGGGGTCGACGTCTGGGCCAGCCAGGAGCTCCACAAGAAGCACAGCTCGGTCGACTACGGCAACGGCGGCAAGCGGCTCGGCGGCATCGGCGAGTTCGACTACGAGATCGTCTACGGCAACTCCATCGGGCCGGTGAATCTCACCGCATCCCACCTCTGGTACACCTATCCGCGCTGCGGCTGGACGTCGCAGAACTTCTGGACCCTCGGCGCCGAATACGACAACGAGATTGTCGTCCCGAGCGTCAAGTTCTACTGGGAGTACTGCCATGGCAACAAGCCGGGCGCCGCGTTCATGATCGACTTCGCGCTCTCCCGCAGCTTCCAGCTCACCGAGGAGCTCTCGCTCAAGCTCACCTCCAAGACGACGCTCTACACCTCCGAGTACACGAGGTACATCTCCGACGGGGAGCTTGACCGCGCTGCGTTCGGCGGCTGGGACAACGGCGTCGCCCTGAGCTATGCGATCACCGACAACCTCACGATCGGCGGGCACCTCAACTTCCTCTACAAGCTCGACCACAGCGTCCGCCACTGCCCCGGATGGGACTCCTATTCGGTCGGAGGCGACCACAGCACGCACGCCGGGCTGCTCTACGGCGGGGTTTCGGTCTGCTTCGCGTTCTGAGGTCCTGTCCCGCAAACGGGGGAAACGACATGAGGAACATCCTGATCGCGGCCGCCGCGCTGGCGGTCCTCGCCGGCTGCTCGCAGCGCTCGACCTTCACCGACGGCAGGTTCGTGGTCGGCTTCGACGCCGACTTCCCGCCCTACGGCTTCAAGGAGGGCTCGGAGTACAAGGGCTTCGACCTTGACCTCGCCCGCGCGGTGTGCGCCGCGAAGGGATGGGAGTTCGTCGCCAACCCGATCAACTGGGACGCCAAGGACATGGAGCTCAACTCCGGTGCCATCGACTGCATCTGGAACGGCTTCACGATCCAGGGCCGCGAGAAGGCGTATACCTGGTCCTCGCCCTACGTGGACAACTCCCAGGTTGTGCTGGTCAAGGCCGGCTCGCCGATCAAGACCCTCGCCGACCTCGCCGGGAAGATCGTCGGCGTCCAGACCGACACCCCGGTGATGAAGGCGCTCTCCAAGGGCGGCGACCACGAGAAGCTCGGCGCCACCTTCGCGAAGCTGATCGTCGAGCCGAACTACAACCAGGCCGTCAACGAGCTCGCCGCCGGCGCGGTCGACGCGGTGGCGATGGACGTCGGCGTCGCGAAGCGCAAGATGTCCGACCTGCCCGGCAAGTTCGAGCTGCTCGGCGAAATCGTGATGACCGAGACCTACGGCATCGGCTTCAAGCTCGGCAACGAGGAGCTGCGCGACCAGGTGGAGGCGGAGCTCAGGAAGCTGTTTGCCGACGGCACCGCGGCGAAGATCGCCGAGCAGTACGGCATCGAGAAGTCGGCGCTGATCCTCAAGTAGGATGTCGTACTCCGGCATGGTCGTTGATCTCCTCTCGGGACTTGCGGTCTCGGTGGAGATCTTCGTCCTTACGCTCGCGGTGGCGCTGCCGCTCGGGCTCGTGGTGGCGCTCGGGAGGATGTCGAAGAGCCCGGTGGTCTCCGGGCTCTTCCGCCTCTACATCTCGGTGGTGCGCGGCACCCCGCTGATGCTGCAGATCATCTTCGTCTACTTCGCGCCCTACTTCATGTTCGGGATGCCGCTCGCGAGCTACCCGCGGCTCCTCGCCACGGTGATCGCCTTCGGCCTCAACTACGGCGCCTACTTCGCCGAGATCTACCGCGGCGGCATCCTCTCGATCGACCCCGGCCAGCGCGAGGCCGCCGCGGCGCTCGGGTTCCCGCGCACGACCACATTCATGCGCATCATCCTGCCGCAGGTGGTGAAGCGCGTCATACCGGCGGTCGGCAACGAGGTGATCACGCTCGTCAAGGACACTTCGCTCGCCTTCACCATCGCCGTCACCGAGATGTTCACCATCGCCCGCCAGCTCTCGAGCTCCAACACCACGATGGCCCCGCTCGTCGCCGCCGGCGTCTTCTACTACGTCTTCAACTTCGCCGTCGCCTGGGCGATGGAGCGGATCGAGAAGCGGCTTTCGTATTACGATTAGGAAAACTTGCATGAAAAGGGAACTGGGTTCGCTCGCCGGGCACCGCGCCTTTCTGGGGCTGCCGCCGAAGAAGGGGGCGGTCGCGCCGTTTCCGTGCAGCCCGGCGAAGGTGTTCGCCGCGCAGGTCGCGGGGCTTAGGCGCCGCCTTCGGGCGATCCGCTGCCGCGACGTCGTGGTGGGCGTCTCCGGCGGACTCGACTCCGCGCTCGCGCTCCTCGTCTGCCGCGAGGCGTTCGCGCGCCTCCGCCTCGACCCGAAGCGCATCCACGCGATCACCATGCCCGGCTTCGGCACCACGCGGCGGACGCGCGGCAACGCGCTCGCGTTCGCGGAGGGCCTCGGCGTCGCGACCGAGACGATCCCGATCGGCGGCATCGTGCGCCGCCACCTGAAGGAGATCGGCCACGACGGCACCACGCCCGACGCCGCCTACGAGAACGCCCAGGCGCGGATGCGCACGATGGTGCTGATGGACCGCGCCAACATGGTCGGCGGCATCGTGGTCGGCACCGGCGACCTGAGCGAGATCGCGATCGGCTGGTGCACCTACAACGGCGACCACATGTCCATGTTCTGCGTCAACTCCGGCGTCCCCAAGACCGTGGTGCGCAGGGTGTGCTCCTGGTGGGCGGCCCGTCATCCCGGCGCCGCGGCCGCGGCGGTGGAGGACATCGTGGCGACGCCGGTCTCGCCCGAGCTCGTGAAGGGGCAGGTCACGGAGCGGACGATCGGGCCGTACGAGCTGCACGACTTCTTCCTCTGGAACTTCATCGTCAACGAGATGGGGCCGAAGCGGCTCGCCGACGCGGCGAAGGAGTTCTTCCGGGGACGCTTCGCCGACGCGGAGATCAAGGCGACCCTCGCGATCTTCCTGCGCCGCTTCTTCACCCAGGCCTTCAAGCGCAACTGCGCGCCGGACGGAGTCAAGGTGTTCTCCTTCGACCTCTCGCCGCACGGCTGGTGGATTCCCTCCGACCTCGGCGTCGTCAAGCTCCATGGGTAGGGTGCTCGTCATCGGACGCGGCCGCAGCGGCGAGGCGGCGGCGGCGCTCGCGGCGGCTGGCGGCGGCGAGGTGGAGTTCGCCGACGGCGTCGACTTCGCGGTGGCGAGCCCCGGCGTGCGCGTCATGAGCGAGCTCGAGTACGGCTGCCGCGAGCTGAAGAAGCGCGGCTGGCGACTCCTCGCAGTCACCGGCTCGAAGGGCAAGTCGAGCGTCGTCAAGGTCGTCGCCGACGCGATCAACCTCGCCGGCGGATTCGCCGTCCCCTGCGGCAACTACGGCCGGCCGGTGAGCGACGTCGCGCGCGAGGAGCGCACCGGATGGGCGGTCGTCGAGGTGTCGTCCTTCATGCTCGAGACGACTTCGCTGCCAGCCGACTTCTTCGAGGCGGCGGCGATCCTCAACCTGCAGGAGGACCACCTCGACCGCCACGGCGACGCGGCGACGTACCACGCGCTCAAGCGCCGTCTCTGGGCGATGGCGAAGCGCCGCGTCGGGCTCGACGAGCCGTGCGTCGAGGACCCCGCGCTCCTCGCCGGATCATACTTCGACAACCGCGTCCTGTGCGCGAACGGACTCGCCGCCGCGGCGCTGATGCGCGTCGCCGGGCTCGGCGACGAGGAGATCGCGCGCGCGTTCGCCGCGTTCGAGCCGCTGCCCCACCGGATGGCGAAAGTGGCCGAGATCGACGGCGTCGAGTACATCGACGACTCCAAGGCGACTTCGCTCGCGGCGCTCTCCGCAGGCGTCGAAATGGCCGCCAAAGCCGCATCTGGCGGGCGTTTGGTGCGTCTTCTGGCCGGCGGACTCGCCAAAGGCGACGACCCGAAAATTTCACTACCCATCTTGACAAAGTGGGTCAAAAAAGTGTATCTTATCGGTCAAAGCGCGGAAAGTCTCTTTTCCGCCTGGTCCAAAGACGTGGACTGCGAGGTCTGCGGCACCCTGGAGAAGGCGGTCGAGAGGGCGAAGCGCGAGGCGGCGAACGGCGAGAAGGTGCTGCTTTCCCCGGGAGCCGCGAGTTTCGACCAGTTTAAAAACTTCGAGGAACGCGGAGAGGTCTTCGCGCAACTCGTCAAAGGACAAGGAAAAGACAAAACATGAACAAGCTCGCAGTGGTTCTCTCGGTCGCGGCCGTCGCGACGTTCTCTGGTTGCAAGGATCCTGACTTCAAGCGCCCCGGCGCTTCGAATCAGTCGGATGTGCGCATGGCCGACACGCAGCCGGCGCCGCCGCCAGCCGACACCGGCGTGAACAAGACGGAGGTCAAGGACTCTCCCGCGCCCACGCCGCCGGTCATCGCCAAGAAGGGCTGCCTCTGCGCGCCCGGCACCATCCACGCCGAGCCGTGCAAGTGCGGCGCTGACGACTGCGCGTGCATCGTCAAGACCAAGAGCGCAAAGGTGCCCGCGTCCGATCAGGAGTACTCGATCTACGTCGTCCAGAACGGCGACTACCTCGCGAAGATCTCCAAGAAGTGCAACGTCACCATCGCCGCGATCAAGAAAGCCAACGACCTCAAGAGCGATACGATCCGCATCGGCCAGAAGCTGAAGATCCCCGGCAAGCTGCCCGAGTCCATGACCGCCGCGCCCGCCGCTGCCGAGGCGCCCAAGGCCGCCGCCGCCGCGAAGAAGTCCTACACGCCCTACACCGGCGCGACCAAGGAGTACGTCGTCAAGAACGGCGACACCCTCGGCGCGATCGCCTACGGCAACGGCATCAACATCCGCCAGCTCAAGGAGCTCAACGGCCTGAGCGGCGACGTGCTGCGCATCGGCCAGAAGCTCAAGATCCCGGCTGATGGCAAGCCTGCCGCCAAGGCCGCCAAGGCCGAGGCCCCGAAGGCCGCCGCCGCCGAGGCCAAGTCCGCCGCCGAGATCAAGCCCGAGCCTGCCGCCGCCGGGAAGCAGGAGGAGGCCGCCGCCGAGGCCCAGCCCGCCGCAGCCGAGGACGCCGCGAAGAAGGACGCCGCTCCCGACTTCAACACCTATGTGGTGCAGGAGGGCGACGACCTGACGTCGATCACGATCCGCTTCGGCGTCTCCGCCGCCGAGATCCGCGAGCTCAACAATCTCCCCGACGACGCCCAGCTCAAGCCTGGGCAGGTCATCAAGCTGCCGGCTGAAGCCCAGCAGTAAGCAGCTGTGCGCAAGTCTGCGCTTTGCGCATTCGGCCTGGTCGTCGCGATCCTCGTGGCGCTGGGCTTTTTAGTCCTGTCGAGCGCCAGCGAGGTCAACGGCGTCAGGCTGCACGGCGACGCCTACTACTTCATGAAGCGCCAGTTCGCCTACCTCGGGGTGGGCGTGGTGCTTGCGGTGGTGGTGGCGGCGGTAGACTACCGGCGCTGGCGCGACACCCCGGCGCTTGCGTGGATGTTCTACGCGATCGTGTTCCTGCTGCTCATCGCGGTGTTTCCGCCGCTCGGGCGCAGGATCAACGGCTCCTACCGCTGGATCTCGCTCGGTCCTGTCAATTTGCAGCCAAGCGAGTTCGCCAAGCTCGCGGTGGTCATCGTGGTCTCGGTCTGGCTTGACCTGGCCGCCTGGCGGGTGGAGCTCTTCCGCCGCGGGGCGCTCGTGCCCGCGTTGCTCATCGGGTTCCTGGCGCTCCCGGTGATGGCCGAGCCGGACTTCGGCTCGACGATGGTGATCGGATTCTCCGGCTTCCTGGTGATGTTCGTCGCGGGGACGCGCCTCCTGCACCTCGCGCCGTTCGCCGTCGTCGGCATCTGCGCGTTCGTCTACAAGGTGGCCACCAACGCCAACCGCATGGCGCGCATCGCGGCGTTCTTCGGCGTGAAGATCGACGTCGGCGCCCAGGTGATGGACGAGGCCGCGAGGCGCGCGGCCTACCAGGCCAACCAGGCGCTGGTGGCGATGATGAACGGCGGCGTCTGGGGCGTGGGACTCACCCAGTCCATGCAGAAGCAGAAATACCTCCCCGAGAACCACACCGACTTCATCTTCGCCATCGGCGCGGAGGAGCTGGGGATAATCTTCTCGGTCGGCACGCTTCTCCTCTTCCTCGCGTTCTTCCTCCTCTCGGTCTACATCGCCCGCTCCGCGTCGGACCGCTTCGGGCGCTTCCTCGCGCTCGGGATGGCGTTCATCATCTTCTTCCAGGCGATCTTCAACATCGGCGTCGTCTGCGAGGCGCTGCCCACCAAGGGCATGGCGCTGCCGTTCTTCAGCTACGGCGGCACGAACATGCTCGCGTCCTTCTTCGCGGTCGGGACGATTCTCTCGGTGGGTATCCACTCCTACCGCGACCGCAAGCGCGAGAAGCTGCGCAAGCTGCTGGTGAGGTGAGGCCGTGGCGGAGGAGTCGAAATACCCGCACTTCACCGTGACCTCGCTCACCGCGGCGGTCAAGGGCGCGCTGGAGCGCGGCTGGTCGCGCATCATCGTCGAAGGCGAGATCAGCGGCTGGCGCCCGGCCGCCTCCGGCCACCGCTATTTCACGGTAAAGGACGAGGGCGCGCAGATCGCGGCGGTGATGTTCGCCTCCGCCTTCCAGCGCTGCGCTGCGCGGGACGAGCTCAAGGACGGCGCCAAGGTCGCCCTCTACTGCAGCCTCACCGTCTATCCGCCGCGCGGCAACTACCAGCTCAACGTCCTCAGCGCCCGGCTCGCCGGCGTCGGCGAGCTGATGCAGCGCTACCTCGCGCTCAAGGCGAAGCTCGAGCAGGAAGGGCTCTTCGATCCCGCGAAGAAGCGTCCGCTGCCGCCGTTGCCGCGGCGCATCGGGCTCGTCACCAGCGAGGCAGGCGCGGTGGTGCACGACATGTGCACCGTGCTGACGCGGCGCTTCCCGGCGCTGGAAATCAGGCTCTTCCCCTGCCTCGTGCAGGGCGCGGACGCGCCGCCGCGGATCGTCGCCGGCCTCGAGTACTTCAACTCCTGCCCGGACTGGCGGGCCGACCTCGTCATCGTCGCGCGCGGCGGTGGCAGCTTCGAGGACCTCTTCTGCTTCAACGACGAGTCGCTCGTCCGCGCCGTCGCCGCCTCCGCGATTCCGGTCATCAGCGCCGTCGGCCACGAGACCGACTTCACCCTCTGCGACTTCGCCGCCGACCGGCGCGCCGGCACGCCCTCGATTGCCGCGGAGATCGCCGTGCCGGTGCGCGCGGATCTGCTCGAGCGCGTGAACGCTCTCGCGTCCAAGCTGGCCGCCACGCTCCAGAGCCGGGGCGACGTCACCGCGCAGCGACTCGACCACCTCGGCGACTCGCTCGCCGCCGCGTTGGCGGCCGCGCTCGCGAAGGCCGAGCGCCGGCTCGAGCGCGCCGTGCCGCGACTCGACGCGGCGAAGTCGCTCGCTATTCAGTCCGCCGCCGCGCGGCTCGAGAAGGCCCAGGCGAAGCTCGAGGCGTATTCGCCCTACGGAGTGCTCGAGCGCGGCTACGCGATCGTCACCGGGCCGGACGGCTCGGCGGTGCGCGACGCCTCGGCGCTGAAGCGGGGCGACGAAATCAGGACCCGCTTCGCCCGCGGCGAAGCCGTCTCGGTCGTGTCCGCGACCGCGAAAGGAGAGAAATGAACCCAACCCGCACTGTCCGCCCGCTCGCCTGCGCGCTTGCGCTCGCCGCGGCGCTCGGCGCCTCCGCCGCCGAGTCGCTCTCGTTCCACGGCGTCACCGACCGCGACCCGCTCTCCTACGCCTGCGGCGAGGAGATGGTTTTCACGGTCACGCTCGTCGACCGCAGCGCCAAGAACGCGCCGGTCCCGGGCCGCCGCGTCGCTTGGACGCTCGAAGGCGACGACGGCAGCCGCCGCGCCGGCGAAGCGTCCTCCGACCAGCCGCTCGTCGTCAAGGCGAAGCTCGACGCGCCCGGCTTCGTCCACCTCGTCGTTCGCGCCGTCGACGAGGACGGAAGGCAGGTCCCGGGCTCGGACATCTTCGACTCCAGCGCTGCCGCGGACGCGGAGCGCATCCCGGCGAAGCCTGCGCCGGACGACTTCAACGCGTTCTGGGACCTCGAGCTCGCGCGGCTTAAATCCGTGCCGATGAGCCCCGTGCTCACCCCGGTCGCGTCCAAGGACACCAACGTCGTCGTCAACGCCTTCTCGGTCAACCTCATCCCCTCACTCGGACCGGCCACGGGACTGATCGCGTGGCCGCGCGCGGCGGCGGCGAAGTCGCTGCCGATCCGCGTCGACGTGCCCGGCTACGGCTACGGCCGCGGACGCATCGACGAGAAGTCCGTGCTGCGCGACGGCGGCGCGATCCGCCTCCACATCACCCGCTACGGCGAAGACCCGCTCGCCGACTCCGCCTACCACGAGAACCTCTGGACCAACGTGATGCAGGGCTACTGCTGGCGCAACACCGGCGCGAAGACCTCCAACGAGTTGTTCCTCATGCTGCTGCGCGACGTCCGGGCGGTCGCCTACGCCAAGACCCTGGAGCAGTGGGACGGACGCACGCTCACCGTCGGCGGCGGTTCGATGGGCGGCTACCGCTCGATCGCGCTCGCCGCGCTGGATCCTGACGTCTCGCGCTGCTCGCCCGACTTCGCCTGGATGTGCGACCTCGCCGGACATCCGGTCCTAGGCAGGATCGGCGGCTGGTTTCCGCTCTGGACGCCGGAGCTCGCCTATGTGGACGGTGTCAACCTCGCGATGCGCGTCACCTGCCCGGTCAACGTCAACTTCGGCCTCGCCGACTACGTCTGTCCGCCGTCGGGACAGATGATCCTCTTCCGCAACCTCCGCGGACCGGTGAAGTTGCGCTATTCCCAGGGCGTCGGCCACGGCTGCGGCTACGGCGTGAACCAGCCTTCGTGGACGCTGCGGCGCGGCGCCCGCACCGACGAGGCCGCCGGAATCGACCAGTGGGGCGGCCAGCTGCGGGGACCGCAGCTCGCGGCGACCGGGCGCTTCCGCGTCGAGCGCCGCGGCGGCTCCTGGTGGATCGTCGACCCCGACGGCCGCCTCTTCCGCGACCTCGCCTCGTCCGCCCGCCCCTGCCCCGCCGCGCCGGCGCGCCCCACCCCGTTTGTCGCCTACGTGAACGCCGAGTCGCGCCCGCTCTGGAAGTCGCCGCGCGCGATGCGCGACCCGTTCGACCCGACCTTCGGGCAGTGCGTCACCTGGGACTTCGCCGGACGCCGTCCGCTGCCGCACAGCCCCTGGTGCCTCGGACTCGTCGTCGACCGCGACGTCGACTTCGGCGCGACCCACGCCGAGCTCGCGAGGCGCGCGCTCGCCGCGCCGGCCGACCAGCCCGCCCGGCGCGCGCTCCTGAAGCGGCTTGCCGCGGACGGACGGAAGTACGACGCGGCGAAGGGTCCCGACCAGCTTTCGGAGCAGGAGCTCTGCGGGCTCACCGACTATCTGCTCGGCGAGTACTTCGCTCGCACGCGCAAGGCCGTGAAGGACGTCGCCGGCGAGGCGCTCTACCTCGGCTGCCGCTTCGCCGCGCCGCCGCCGGAGTGGGTGGCCGCCGCGGCGAAGGGCAGTGTGGACGTCCTCTGCGGAGACGGCGTCGCCGACTGGGGCGCGCTGCCCGAAGACATTCCGGTCGGCGAGGCCGACCTGCTGCGCTGGCCGTCGGAGGAGGATTTCGACCTGGTGGTCTACGGAAGCAGTCCGGCGGCGATTTCCGCCGCGGTGCAGGCGAAACGCATGGGGCTCAAGGCGGTGGTCGTCTCGCCCGAGACGCGCATCGGCGGACTCACCACCGGCGGCCTCGGCCAGACGGACATCGGCAACAAGTCCGCTTTCGGCGGCATCGCCCTCGAGTTCTACCGCGATGTCGCGAAGTGGTACTCCGACCCCTCGCACTGGAAGTGGCAGAAGTCCGAGGATTATTTCCCCGACGGACAGTGCGCCGGCTCCAAGTCCGGCGGCTCGATGTGGACGTTCGAGCCTTCCGCGGCGCTTGCGATCCTCGAGGGCTGGGAGAAACGCGACGGCCTCGACATCCGCCGCGGAGAGCGGCTTGACCGCGAAAGGGGAGTGGAGAAGCGCGGCGCGAGCATCGTCGCCGTCACCACGCTCTCCGGGCGCACCTACCGCGGCAGAATGTTCGTCGACGCAACCTACGAAGGCGACCTGATGGCTGCCGCCGGAGTGAAGTACGCCGTCGGGCGCGAGGCCAACTCCGTCTACGGCGAGACGCTGAACGGCATTGCGCCGGACGCCTGCGGCTCGCGGCACCACAACTTCCACGCCGGAGTCTCGCCGTATGTCGTCGAGGGCGACCGGAGCTCTGGTCTGCTCCCCGGGGTGGAGCCGTACAACGCCGCGGAAAAGCCAGGCGACGGCGATGGGCGCATGCAGGCGTACTGCTTCCGGATGTGCCTTACGGACGTCCCCGAGAACCGCATCCCGTTCAAGCGTCCGGAAGGCTACGACGAGCGCGCGTACGAGCTGCTCTTCCGCGAGTACGCGGCCATGGAGAAGCGGCAGGGACTTCGTGCCGCTCATCATGTCGCGCATGCCCGACGGCAAGACCGACTCCAACAACCGCACCGCCTTCTCGAGCGACTTCATCGGCATGAACCACGAATGGCCGGAGGCGTCTTACGCGCGGCGCGAGGAGATCTTCAAGGCGCATCTCGACTACCAGCGCGGGCTCATGTGGACGCTTGCGAACCATAAGCGGATTCCAAAGCGCGTGAGGGAGTATTTCTCCAAGTGGGGAACGTGCCGCGACGAGTTCACGGACGGACCAGGCGACGGCTGGCAGAGCCAGCTCTACGTCCGCGAGGGCCGGCGCATGGTGGGCGAGACGGTGATGACGGAGAGCCACTGCCGCGGCGAGAAGACGGTTTCCCGTCCCGTGGCGATGGCCGCCTACACGATGGACTCCCACCACGTGCGCCGGGTCGAGACCGCGGACGGCTTCGTGCGAAACGAGGGCAACTTCGAGGACTCGCGCGGCGCCGGGCTTAAGGGCGCGATGGTGCCGTATGGAATCGACTACGGGGCAATCGTCCCCAAGCGCGGCGAATGCACGAACCTGCTCGTCCCCGTGAGCCTTTCGGCGAGCCACGTTGCGTTCGGGTCGATCCGGATGGAGCCGGTGTTCTTCGCGCTCGGCCAGGCCGCCGGCACCGCCGCGGCGGTCGCGGTCGAGAAGGGCGTCGCGGTGCAGGACGTCCCCTACGCGGATCTCCGCCGCCGCCTCGTCGCCGACGGCCAGGTCCTCCCCTAACCCACGAACCACGAACCACGAACCACGAACCACGACCCACGACCCACGAACCACGAACCACGAACCACGAACCACGAACCGCGAATATGGTATAATACGCATCATGAAAAGAATTATCTCCCTGGCCGCAATGGCCCTTGCTCTCGCCGCGTCGGCGGAGACGGTCGTCAACATCTCCGGCGTCGGCGCCCAGAAGTTCACGGTGTCGATCCAGGTCGCCAACGGCGCGTACTCGAAGTGCCTGGCGAAGAACCTCGAGATCTCGGGGCTCTTCACCGTCCGCGGCGACGGCACGATCAAGGTGAGCGGGGCGTCCGGCGCGATGAAGGCCGAGGGCCGCGGCAAGGTGGTCTCTTCGGCCGAGGCGTTCTCCGACGACAAGTCCGCCCGCATGGCCGCGCGCCGCTTCGCCGACGCGATGTGCGAGGCGTTCGGCAACCAGAAGGGCTTCGCGCTCGACCGGGTGCTCTTCCTCAACCGCGGCAAGTCCGCCGGCCGCGGCCAGGTGCGGCCGAGCGAGATGTGCGTCAGCTACCCCGACGGCTACGACGTGAAGCAGCTCACCGGCGACGGGCGCATGACGATCTTCCAGCGCTGGAAGGACCGCGACTCGGTGATGTACATCAGCGACCTCAAGGGCTCGCCGCAGGTGTGGGAGCTCGACACCGCCACCGGCACGCGCCGCCAGAAGTGGAGCCTCAAGGGCTCGCCGGACGGGATCGCGGTCTCGCCCGACGGCACCAAGGTCGCGGCGATCCTCACCGTGCACGGCAACCCCGAGCTCTACGTCATCTCCGGCGACCGCTTCGTCCGGCTCACCAACACCCCGCTCGCGAGCGAGGGCCAGCCAGCGTGGAGCCCGGACGGCAAGAAGATCGCCTACGTCTCCAACGAGGCCCGCAACCCGCAGATCTTCGTCGTCGACGTCGCGACGAAGGCGAAGCGACGGCTGACCTCCAAGGGGCGCGAGAACGTCGACCCCGACTGGGGCCCCGACGGCCGCATCGCCTACATCACCAAGCGCGGCGGCGCGCAGATCGCCGTGATGAGCCCGGCCGAGGGCGACGTTTCGGCGGAGCTCGTCACCCCCGAGGGCAACTGGGAGCACCCGTCCTGGTCGCGCGACATGCGCCACCTCGTCGCCAGCCGCGACAAGGCGCTGTTCATAATCGACACGCTCAAGGACGGCGACAAGCCCCGCCAGCTCTTCGGCGCGAGCGGCAACTTCATCTCGCCGGTGTGGCAGCGCTGAGGGAGTGGCGATGAAGATCGACGTTTCCTACGTCGCCGAGCTCGCGCGGCTGGAGCTCACCGAGGAGGAGAAGGCGACTTTCCAGCCGCAGCTCGAGAGCATCGTCGAGTACGTGGACAAGATCTCTTCCGTCGACGTCGAGGGCGTCCCGCCGATGATGCACGGGCGCGAGCTCGTCAACGTCTTCCGCGAGGACGTGGTCGGGGAGTCGCTCCCCGCCGAGACCGCGCTCGCCAACGCGCCGGCGCGCACCGGCGACGAGTTCCTGCTCCCCAAGATCGTCGAGGGAGCCGAAAGCTGATCTAAACCCAAGGAGGAATGCGATGTCCTGGTTCGTCCCCAAGACCGAGAAGCCCGCAATCCCGCCGGAGAAGGCGGTCTGGGCGGTGTGCCCGAAGTGCAAGAGCCACTTCGGCAAGGCCGCCTGGAAGAAGGCCGGCGGCATCTGCCCCAAGTGCAACTACCACGGCCGGCTGCCGGTGCGCGCGCGCATCGCGCTCGTCGCCGACGAAGGCTCTTTCAGCGAGGTGTTCCGCGAGGTCAGCTACTCAGACCACCTCGAGTTCCGCGACGCGTCCGGCTCCTACCGCGACAAGGTCGAGGCCGCGATCGCCAAGAGCGGCGAGAGGGAGTCGGTGGTGATGGGCGTCTGCCGCATCGACGGCCATCCCGCGATGCTCGGGGTGATGGACTTCGCGTTCATGGGCGGGTCGCTCGGCACCGGTACCGGCGAGCGCATCGCCCGCGCCTGCGAGCGCGCCGTCGCGGAGCGGCTGCCGCTCGTCCTCTTCTGCGCCTCCGGCGGCGCGCGGATGCAGGAGGGCATCCTCTCGCTCATGCAGATGGCCAAGACCTCCGCCGCGATCGCGAAGCTCAAGGAGGCGGGGCTCCCCTACATCTCGGTGCTCACCGATCCCACCACCGGCGGCGTCTCCGCCTCGTTCGCGATGCTCGGCGACATCAACATAACCGAGCCCAGGGCGCTCATCGGATTCGCCGGGCGCAGGGTGATCGAGAACACCATCCACCAGAAGCTGCCGGACGACTTCCAGAGCGCCGAGTACCTGGAGAAGCACGGCTTCATCGACAAGATCGTCGAGCGCAAGGAGATGAAGGGCTTCATCGCCAAGATGCTCGGCTACTGGGGATTCTAGTTAGGAGATCTCGCTATGGCTAAGAGTGCAATGGACTGCGTGAAGCTCGCGCGCGACCCGAAGCGGCCGCACCTCAAGGACTTCATCGCGCGCATCTGCTCCGACTTCACGGAGCTCCACGGCGACCGGCTCGTCAACGACGACCGCGCCCTCGTGGGCGGCTTCGCCACGATCGGCGGCGTCAAGTGCCTCGTCCTCGGCCACAACAAGGGCGCGACGGTCGAGGAGAACATGGAGGCCAACTTCGGCATGGCCAACCCCGACGGCTACCGCAAGGCGATGCGGCTCGCGAAGCTCGCCGAGAAGTTCCACCTGCCCGTCGTCACCTTCGTGGACACCCCCGGCGCCTATCCCGGCCGCGAGGCCGAGGAGCGCGGCCAGGCCGAGGCGATCGCGAAGTCACTCGAGTTCTTCGCCCGTCTCCGCACTCCGGTGGTTGTCGTCGTCACCGGCGAAGGCGGCTCCGGCGGCGCGCTCGCGATTGCCGTCGGCGACCGCGTGCTGATGCTCGAGAACGCCGTCTACTCGGTGATTTCCCCCGAGGGCTGCGCCGGCATCCTCTGGCGCGACGGATCCAAGGCCCCGGAGGCCGCGAAGGCGCTCAAGATCACCGCCCGCGACCTCAAGCGGCTCAAGGCGATCGACGAGATCGTGCCCGAGCCCGCCGGCGGCGCCCAGACGAACCACGCCGCCGCCGCGGCGAACGTGAAGAAGGCGGTCCTCAAGGCGCTCAAGGAACTGGCGAAGGTCCCCGTCGACCAGCTGGTCGAGGAGCGCTATTCGAAGCTCCGCGCCCTGGGCAACTTCTACGCCTGAGCGGTCAGGCGCAGGTCCGATGAAGCGCGAGATACTATTTCTTTCGTCCTACGCGCCTATGGACCTATCCGACCTGCTCTCGGGCATAGTGTCGCTTCGCGAACACCACGGCTGCAACGTCCACATCGCCGGCGACGTCAATTCGCGCAAGGCGCTCAGGAGGCTCCTCGGATTCTGGTCGCCTGACGGCTGCATCATTCACTGCGGACTCCGCGGCAACTGCTTCACGCCGGAGGACTTCGGCGACATCCCTACCGTCTGGCTCGACCGCGATCCCGCAACATTGCCTGACTGTTCTCTTTGCGTGATGCAGGACGCGCGCTCGGTCGGCTTGATCGCCGCGAAGGAGCTCCTACGGCACGATCTGGAGTCGTATGCGTTCATCGACAGGCCCGACCCTCAGTTCTGGGCAAAGGGGAGGCGCGATGCGTTCAAGGAATCGGTCGAGCTTAACTGCCGCCCCTACCGCGAATTCGGCGAGACGCGCAGGCGGTGGTGGTCTTCCCGTCTGCCGGCCTTTCTCTCATCCCTGCCGCGCCCCGCCGGCGTGTTCTGCTCCAACGACGTAGTCGCGGCGGATGTCATCTCCGCTGCCTCGCGGCTTGGAATTGCCGTCCCCGGCGACATTGCTGTCGTCGGAGTCGACGACGTTGAGGTGTACTGCGAGTCGCTGACGCCGACGCTGACGAGCGTCAGGCCGTTCTTCGCTGCCGAGGGACGGGCCGCTGCTGATCTGCTCGTCGCCAAGCTCAGGAACCCTAGGCTCAAGGGCGTCGTCAAGACGCTGGAGGCGCGGGAGATCACGCGCCGCCAGTCCACGCGCCGCGTCACGGCCAAGGGCGGCAACATCGACCTCGCGCTTGAGCTGATCAGAAAGCAGGCGGCGGATGGGCTGTCAGTGGAAGACGTCGTCGCCGCCATGGGATGCTCGCGCCGCGCCGCCGAACTCCGGTTCCGGCAGTATCTGCACAGCACGATCCTCGACGAGATCCACTCTTCCCGCGTGGAGCACGCCAAGAAGATAATGGCGGACGGCAAGGCCAAGATCGGAGACCTCCACCTCCGCTGCGGCTTTGCCTCGTCCGCGACCTTCCGCCGCGTATTCAAGGCCATTGCCGGAGTTTCTCCTCAGACCTATATGGTCGGGCTTCTTGGGCGTCGCAGGTAGTTTCGCATTATGAGCGAATATTTCTGCGCAAAATGAGCGCTTGACCATTGCGATTTTCTGCGCGGTTTGTTAGAATATGCGCAGTCAAACCCAAGGAGGGTTGAATCATGGAAACTCGCAGGCCGGTGTTCTCAATCTGCGCGGCTTTGGCGCTGCCAGCGCTAGCGCTGTCGGTAGTCGGCATCTAAATTTATCAGGAGGAAAAATGATGAACATGGTCAAGAAACTTGCGTGTGGTGTTGTTTGTGCCGCCGTCGCGCTGGGCGCGCTCGCGGAATACAAATGCGAACTATCGTTCCCCAGCGCATCATCGACCGAGCTTGAGAACTTCCCGGTGCTCGTGCGCATCTCCCCGGCCGCGCTGGACGGCTTCTCCTATGCGGAATGTCCGACTGCCAGCTGCCTCTGGTTCACCGACAGGAACGACGAAACGCTTCCCTTCGACGTCGATACCTGGGACACGACCGGCGAGTCTCTCGTCTGGGTTTCCGTGCCGTCGCTCTCCACGACTGCGACGATCACAATGCACTGTTCGGCCAACTCGGTGGAGGCGCCAGTCTCTCCGGATTCGACCAATGTCTGGTCCCGCGCCGGCTATTACGCCGTTTGGCACATGAACGTGATCCTCGAGGATGGTGAAGGCAAGCACTACACCCCTGATGCCTCCGGGAAGGGCTGGCACGCCTACAAGCAAGACGAGGACGACGCCAACTATCCAGTCCCAACGAACAACGCTCCCACCGTCACCGCGCATCCGACGCCGCTCACCGGCACGGCGATGAACATCGCCTGCGGAGCCGGGAAGGCACACTACGTAAAAGGCGGCTTTCTCGTGCCGGCGGGTGTAACCTCGTCGACGACGCTCAACGGCCCTGGCTTCGTGTTCTCCGCCATCGTCAACGCGCGGCAGACGGCAAGCTACAGCCGCATCATTACCACCGGGGCCACCTACAGCCAGATGGCCAACATCTCGGTTGGCAGCGACGACATCTACTGCATGGGCGGCAACAGCTACCACAACAAGGCCAATCCTGCGGGATCCACCGGCTGGGTCTGTGCTGCGGCTGTCTTCGGCCGCGGCAGCACCCAGAAGACGTTCATCTTCGCCGACGGGGTGAACTTGACCGGCAGCGCCGGCGGCAACCCCGCCAATTATACCAGCCACAAGCCCACAAAGGGTATCGGTCTCGGTTGCTTCACAGATGGCAGTTATTCGTTGAACGGCTATATCGACGAGGCCCGCATCCGCAACGTCGCTTCGTCCGACGAATGGGTCGCCGCGGAATACGCCACTCTGCAGCCGGGCTTCGTCGTTCCGATGGCGCAGCCTTCCAGCCTAAGCAGGGGCTGCACAATCGCGGCCACCAACCTCGCTGCGGGCGTGGTGCTGACGAATTTCCCGCTGATGGTGAAGCTGACGGCGAGCAACAAGTACGGCTTCTCATACGCCGACGCGGCGGTGGACGGCTCGGACGTCCGCTTCTTCGACGCAGACGACTTGCAGCTCTTCCACGAAGTCGCCTCGTGGAACCAGGTGGGCGAGTCCGTGCTCTACGTGAGCGTCCCGCGCCTTTCGCGCGACACGGTGGTGACGATGCGTTGGCACAAGAAGAACCCGTCGGCCGTACTGCCGCCGATGCCAGCTTCCGCCGTCTGGACGGCGGCTGGATACAAGTTCGTCTGGCACCTCGACCGCTACGACTCGACTATCGGCGGCTATGCCAACTCGGTCTCGACGAACTATCCCGCCAAGCCGGTCGGGACTGCTCCGACGGTTGTCGCCGGCGCGCAGGGTTCCGCGGCCGGCATCTACGGCGACTATCCGCTGCTGGCGCAGGGGGCGGGCTATGTCTTCTCCCAGCCGTTCTCCGTCTCCTGCTGGAGCCGATATCCGGCCAGTCGCTGGGATTGCGCCTCCGGCAGCGGACGCATCTGGACCTGCGGCACGAACAACCAAGCCGCCAATATCTTCTTCAACTGGAAACAGGGCTTTGTGATGGGTGACACAAACAACAGCGATCTGGCCAAGTACCTGCCGTTCCAGAAGGCGGCGGCTGGCGACACCGACGAGCAGACGAAGGCGAAGTCTCGTTGCAAGAAGGACACCTGGCAGTTCGTGACCGGCGTCTACCAAAGCACGTCTTCCAAGACCTACCTGGACGGCGTCCTCATACCCCAGGACAGCAGCGACTATCATCAGCTGGATACGCTGAGCACCTCGCGGACGGTCTTCGGGCTCGGCGGATTCACCAACGCGCAGCCGGGAGACACAGGCAACTTCCAGGGCGAGATCGACGAGATCCGCATCCGCTCCGGCGTCGCGTCGGCGGATTGGGTGAAGGCCGAGTACGACAACGCCACGAATGCCGGATTCCTGAAGATCACCCGTCTGCCCGTAAGCGGCTTCGCCGTGCATCTGCTCTAGTGCGGCAGAGAACATAGGACAGACCCCTCGGATTTGTGGGGACTGTCCCCGTGCCGCCAAAGTCGGTCGTGGACCGCGACAAAAATATGGTATAATACGTCATATGCTTTTCGACACGATACATGATGGAGGTGGGGAGCTTCCGCGTCAATGCGGGGAATACGGGCTCCAGCAGGAGATCGGCCGCGGCGCGTACGGCACGGTCTATCTCGCCTCCGCGCCTGACGGCGGACGCGTGGCGGTCAAGGTCTGCCGTTGCGAAGATATTGGCGATGAGCGCTTCGAGCGCGAGCTGCGCGGCGCAAAACTCTACCGGGCGATTCCTCCGCAGGAAGGGCTTGTCCGGATGCTGGAACTGGCGGAGGAGCCGTGGGGCTTCTTTGCCGTTATGGAGCTTGCGGACGACGAATTCGGCGGTCCACAGGAAGCGTCAGCCGGTTATCGCCCCAAGACGCTTGCCAGCGTCATCGCCGGCGAAAAGGCGCTGCCGCTCGGCGAGTGCGTCAAGCTTGGCGTCACCCTCGCCAAGGGACTTGCCGCGCTCCAGCGCCACCATCTGCTGCACCGCGACATCAAGCCCGGGAACATAATCTATGTCGGCGGCCGTCCTGTTCTTTCCGACCCCGGACTTGTAGTCGAGGAAGCTGCGGCGGCATCGCTGGTCGGCACCCCCGGCTATGTTCCGCCGGAGAGCTTCACCGCCGCCTCCGGCGACGTCTACAGCCTCGGCCTCACTCTGAAGGCCGCGAGCTTTGGCCGGAAAATCGAGGATCTGGACAAGGGCCCTGCGCTGGAGGCGGATACGGGATCAAGGTTCTTCCCCGCCTGGTGGCGTATCCTCAACAAGGCAACTGATCCAACACCATCCCGACGCTACCAGTCTGCCAAGGCGCTCTTGAAGGACTTCGAAAGCCTTAATCGCAGAATCGTGGTTGTAGGTTCTCCTCTGTTCAAGGTCGCAATTGCGCTTCTGGCGTTGGCCGCCATTGGTGCCATCTGGTTTCTTGTCGCCTCCAGTGGACGCTCGGTCTCCGTGCAGGAGGTGAAAAAATCGCTGGTTGAAGATGCTGTTAAGAACGACCCGAATCTACAGCGGATTAGGAGCGGGGAGTTGGACATGGAACTTTCCACGCAGTTTGAGGAAATGAAAAACGAGCAGAAGGAACATCTTGCCAGGCTGCAAGCTGACTTCGCGCCGAAGTCCACTGATAACGAGAGTGACGAAAGCGATTCTAAATGACCTACAGACACTTCAATAATGAGGCGACGCGCTCCAGCGTAATCAGGGCGGTCGCGGACACCGGCAACCAGGCCGCCTGGCAGCGGCTCTTCGACCTCTATGCGGGGTTTATCTTCTCCATCGCGCGCTCCAAGGGGCTCTCGGAGGATGACGCGGACGACGTCTTGCAGGTCGTCTTCTCCGACCTCGCGCGGAACCTCCCGACGTTCCAGTACGACCGCGCGAAGGGCAAGTTCAGGTCGTACCTGACCGGGCTCGTCCACTGGCGCGTCAAGGACAAGTTCCGGGAGAGGAACCGCGACGCCGCGCTGAAGGACGTCTTAGAGACGAAGCCTGGCGACGACAACGGATTCTCCGAGCGCGAATGGCAGGCCGCCGCGCTGGAGGAGGCGCTGCGCCGCATCAAGCCGGAAGTCCGCCCCGACCACTACGCGGCGTTCGTGGCGAGCACGGTTGATGGGCAGGACACCGAGGCGGTGATGAAGCTCTACGGCCTCTCGCGCGACAACCTCTACCAGATCCGCGCCCGCCTCACCGCGAAGCTGCGCGAAACCGCCGCGAAGGTCAGAGAAGAGATGGACGCGCCCGATGCGTCCGGTCTTCGGCCTTGATCGCGCCAGCTACCATTGAGACGAGCCCGTGCTCGTTCTTCTCGTCGAGCCACGCCCACTGTCCGTTCGGGTTCAGCTCCAGGAACCACAGCTCGCCGTCCTTGCGGATGAAGTCGAAGCGCCCGAACCGGTAGCCCGTCTCATCCATGAAGCCGCGTATCGCGCGCTCCTCCTCCGGCGTCAGCTCGCATCGCGGCCAGGCAACTGGATGCTCAAGCAGCGACTTCCGCGAGTCCTCTCCGCCGAACGATTCACGCGCCGCGCTTGCAGCGTAGGTCTTGCCGTCGACATAGACTACCGTCACTTCCTCTTCGCCCTCGATCCGCTCCTGCACGAACCACGGATAGGAGAGGTCCAGCGCGGCGGGATCGACTTCTTTGACGAAGAAAACCTTGTTTTCCCCGATAGACGTTTGCGTCATCGACTTCACCACCCATCTGCCGCGTTTGCACTCTTCGGGCAGCTTGCCATGGAAGAAGTGCCACTTGGCGACGCGGAAATATTTCTGTGCGACGAGGAGCTGCCGCAGTTTGCCGTATTTGTTGTCCTGAGAGCGAACGAGTGTGACGAGTCCGCGATGCTGACATTCGCGGTAGAAGTCCTGAAACAACTCGCTCGTTTCCTCTCGACGCCAGTTTTCTACACATCCGAATCTTGGTATGTCGATACTATCTAGAAAAATTGGTTTGCGAAGGTAGAAAGAAGATATTGTTTTGTCGGAAATTTCCTTGTTGTTCGACTTGTCAACGATGTAAAATCCATAGCGGTGAAAATCCCATGCGAAATTCTCTGTTTTGTCGATATTCAATCGTAGAACATCGTTTTTGCCTAGTTCTTCCAATACTATGTCAGTGGTCGAGTCCTGGCTGAAGGTATATATGAAGATCATGGATCTTATTATGTGAGGATTGAGATAATCGGGGCTGACTATTGCCAGCCCCGATTGGGTTTTGCACTAATTATTGTGCGTCATCCAACCTTTCAAACGTGTAGGTGAAGTACGTGGTCGGCTTGTTTGGGTCAAGCCCAGCGATATCGGTCGCGATGTCATTTGGTGTCATTTTTGTTGTTTCCTTTTTGTTTTGGTTAACCAATGCAGCGGACACTCGCCCGCTACGTTCTTGTATACGGACGGCTATCCGGGAATCTGACAGGAAATTTTTTCGTCGCAGAGTTCGATTATGGCGTGGTCGTGGCTGACGACGAGGACTATGCGTCCTGGCGCCAGCCGGCGCAGGAGTTTCCCGAAACCGGCGCGCGCCTCCGCGTCGAGATGGTTCGTCACTTCGTCGAGGACGAGGATGCCTGGTCTGCGAATGAGCGCCCTGGCGATCGCGAGGCGCTGCATTTCCCCGCCCGAAAGGGACTGCCCGTTGAGTCCGACGCGCGTGTCGAGTCCGTCCGGGAGCCGTCCGACTACCTCCTTTAGCCCGCTCAGCGTCATTGCCTCGTCGATGTCGCTTGCCGTGAAGTCGGGATCCCGCAACGTGATGTTGTCGCGCACCGTGCCGGAGACGAGCAGGCTGTCCTGAAAGACGATCCCGAGCCTTCGCCGGAAGAACCCCTCGTTGAGTGCCGCGATGGGCGAGCCGTTGACGAGGATTTCGCCAGCCTGCGGCGCCAGCGCGGCGGTTGCCAGCCTGAGCAGGGTCGTTTTCCCGGAGCCGTTGGCGCCGACTATCGCGACGATTCTCCCGGCTCGGAAGGAGGCGGAGAAGTCCTTGACTACTGGCTTTGCGTCCGCGCCCGGGTAGGCGAACGTGACGCCGCGGAACTCGACGCTCTCCACGGCGTCGATCCGGCGTCCGCCGCGGCGCGGCGGCGCGCGGCCGAGAATTTCGTCCAGCGAGTCGACGCCTTCGCGAAGCGCCGCGGTCTCCGGCAGGAGCGAGACGATGCCCTGCACGGACTGCATCGCCGCGAGGAACAGCATCTGGTAGACCACGACGTCCCCGACCGGAATCGCGCCCCTGGCGGCGAGCGCGCCGGCCACGCCGAGGACGGCGATTTCCCCCATGACCAAGGTAGCGCCGAGCAGTGCGCCGAACGCGACCGTCAGCCTGTCCATCGCGCAGTTGCCGTCCTTGAGCTCCTGCAGCGACTGCCGCGGCGCCTCGGCGAAGCGGCGCTCGGCGTCGAGCGTGCGCAGGAAGGGGAGTGAGCGGAAGAAGTCGAAGAGCGCGGCAAATGCGCCGTCGCTCTTTTTGCGCACAGAATGGGCGTTGGCGGCGAAGCGCCGCGTGAAGGGGACGAAGAGGAGAATTGCGAGCGGTATGAACGCCATGAAGGCAATGGAAAGCACGGGCGAGCGCGAGTGCAGCGCGATGCCGGCCGCAGCCATCGTGACGACGGCGGTCAGCAGCCGCGGGTAGAGTCCGCTCACGAACCCGCCAACGGCATACGCGTCGCGCGTCAACTTGGCGACGAGCGATCCGTCGGCGAGCGGCGAAAGCTCGGCGGGAGGAAAGTCCATGACAGCGGCGAGGACGCGCTCCTGAAGCCGCAGCTCTACCATTCTGGCTCGGGAGATGGCGAACCGCTGGAGGCAGGGCGTCAGGACGGCGCGGGCTGCCAGCAGCGCGGCGAGGACCGCGAACGGAGCAACCGGCGGCAGGCCGCCCACGAGCGCGTCGATGAAGCGCCCCATCGCGAAGGGGACAACGATGCCGACGACGGTCATCCCGGCCAGTAGCGGCGAATAGACGAATACGACCGCCGGCGACGACGTCACCACCGCCGCGAGAAATCTCGTCCGTGCGAACTTCCTCTTGCTATGCTTGTCAGTTTTCATACCATGCTCATATACGTCCAATCCCCGCCAATCTGACGCCGATTGACACTTATTGGGTAGGTATGGTACAATACACACCATTCTACGCAAAAATATGAAAACGCGGAGGGCGATGTAGTGGTGATGAGTTTCTCAGAATGCTGTGAGAAATACGGCGGACGGTATCGGGCAGAACTTCTGATACGCAATGGCGAACTGCATAAGGTCGCCTTGGGCCTCTATAGTGATCAGGCGGAATGGTCGGAAGTCGAAGTCATGCTGGCTAGATATCCCAACGCGGTTGTGACGCTGCAAAGCGCATATTTTTACTATGACCTTTCTGATTCAGTTCCAGAAGCGCTCCATCTTGCAACGGATAGGGACGCGGCGAAGATTTATGATGAGCGGGTCGTACAGCACTTTCTGCCCAAGGGGACGGTGGGGATTGGCGTCGTTTCCCATAAGTTCTTGAACGACGATGTTTCGCGTATCTTCGACAAGGAAAGACTGCTTATAGAGACGGCAAGAAACAAGACAAAGCTACCTTATGACCTCTACAAGGAGGTCATTGAGTCCTTCCGCCGGATAAGGGACACGCTCTATCCCGCGAAGCTAACGGACTATCTTGATGTGTTCCCCAAAAAGGAGTCTATATTGCGGACTATCGAAAGCGAGGTGTTTTGATGGATTTCAATGATATCGCCGCAACGCTGAAGGCGGCCGGATATCCGCCACGCAAGGCTGAAGCCAAGATTGCCCATGACATAGTTCTCAAGGCAATCGAGGATGCCGGATTCCACGACAAGGTGACGATTAAGGGCGGTGTGGTCATGAGCGGGATATCAGATGCAGTGCGCCGTGCCACCATAGACATGGATTTCGATTTCCTCGGCTATTCCCTTGGCGATGCGTCCATCAGGCGCTTCGTGCAACGCCTCAACCGCGTTGCCGGATGCGAGATCCGGATTGAAGGCGAAATCCAGGAATTGCGGCAGGGCGAATACAAAGGAATGCGGGCAAACATAGTCCTGACCGATGACGCGGGGAGATCGATAAGGACAAAAGTCGACATCGGTGTACATGGCAACAAGTTAATTGAGCAGGTGGACTTCAGGTTCAAGGTGGTTTCAAACGACGTCGGCGTGGTTCTTCTTGTCAATTCCAAGGAGCAGATTTTTGTCGAGAAGCTGAAAAGCCTGCTCAAGCTTGGAGTTGTCTCTACGCGGTACAAGGATGTGTACGACCTTTACTACCTCTGCAGCCGCGTGGATGCCAAGGTGCTGGGAGATTACCTTCGGATATGCATCTTCGAGGACGTAGGAATGCTCGAGAACGATGTCCTCGACATCGAACGGCGGCTCGGGCGGATATTCTCCAGCAAGACCTTTCTGAAGAGGCTGGCGAATCCAGATTACGCATGGATTGACGAGCCAGTTGAAAAGGTCATCAAAACATTGCTGGAATTCTTCAGAGGGATATAGGAACGCAACTCAAACCATTGACTCCCCCAACTCAACCCCCAAAACGCTCTCAACTCAAACACTTTCCTGTGACCGGCTCGTGCCCCTTGCGCAACTGCGGAGGGTTGTGGTATAATACGCAGTTGTTGGCGAGTAATAGGCGTAACTAAGGTATAATTCGCCAGAAAGGTAGAATTGTGAAATTCAATGTGGCAATGACTGTGGACGAGGCTTTACGCGAGGCGGGTAGGCGTTTCGCGCAAGTCAGGCTTGCTCGCAACATAACGCAGGCAGAGCTATCGCAGCGAGCTGGAGTGTCCAAGCGATCACTTGAGCGGCTTGAGGCTGGTGCTGGAGGACTTCGGCTTGATGTTTTCTTTGCCGTTTGTGGCGCGTTGTCGCTGACGGATGGTTTTGAGTCGCTGCTTCCGGAGGTGCAGTTGTCGCCGCAGGACATCCTCGCAAAGCGAACATTGCCGAAGCGCGCACGGCGGAGGCGCGCGGCGGCCAAAGTGTGGGGGACTGACCAATGAACGAAGCGGCGGAAGTCTATCTTTGGGGACGGCGCATTGGCGTCGTGTCAAGGACCGAGGGATCTTCCTGGGCGTCGTTTGCATATGACCGGGAGTTTATTGTTGCGGGCATCGAGCCGTCGCCGTTGATGATGCCCGTAGGCGCCGGAACGTATTCTTTTGCCGCGCTTCCCCAGGTCTCGTTCCACGGGCTCCCGGGAATGCTGTCCGATTCGCTTCCGGACAAGTTCGGCAACGCAGTGATCGGTGCGTGGCTGAAGGCGCAGGGGCGGCTGCCGGAAAGCCTCACGCCGATTGAACGCCTTTGCTACACCGGCGTTCGCGGGATGGGGGCGCTTGAGTACAGGCCGGCATTGTTCGATGACGAGGACAAGTCGGAGGAACTCCATGTCGACGCCCTTGCCGAACTGGCTGCCGAGGTGCTCAGGGTGCGGACCGAGTCCGTCGCCAGGCTCGTCCCCGACATGAAGCGGTACGCCTCCATCCTCAGGGTCGGATCTTCCGCCGGCGGCGCCAGGGCGAAGGCGCTCATCGGCTGGAACGAGGCGACGGGGGAAGTGCGCTCCGGCCAGATTGCGCTTCCCGGAGGATTCGGCTACTGGCTCGTCAAGTTCGACGGAATCGCGGGCAACGGCGACAGGGAGGGCGACGACAAGTGGGGCTATGGCCGCGTCGAGTATGCCTACCATCTCATGGCCCGTGCCGCCGGGATAGAGATGACGGAATGCCGTCTCTGGGACGGACGGCACTTCATGACGCGGCGGTTCGACCGGCTTCCGGACGGCGGCAAGCTGCATGCGCAGACGCTGGGGGCGATGGCGCACATGGATTTCAACGACCCGTCCGGATATTCCTACGAGCAGGCGTTTCGCGTCACGCGGCAGGTGGTGAACGACGCGCGGGCGGACGAGCAGCTATTCCGCCGCATGGCGTTCAACGTCCTCGCGTGGAACTGCGACGACCACGTGAAGAACATCGCGTACCTGATGGATAGGCGCGGCGAATGGGGCGCACCGGCATTGAGGAAGCGGACATCCTCGCCTTGGCGACGTTCGCCAACATGCGCGAGCGCCGTGCGCGCGCAGTCCTTGACGAAGTGAGGGGCGCCGTCCGCGACTGGCTGCGTTTCGCGTCCGAGGCCGGTGTCCGCGGCGAACTTGCCGAGGCGATCGCGCGCCGGCTGGAAGCATAGCGTTATCCGCCTCCCAACTCAAACCCTCTCAACTCAAACACTTTCCTGTCAGTTCTCCCACTCCCCGCCGTATACTAGTGTGCCATTAGGCAGTATCCGGCTGAGAGAGCCCGGACAGGCCTGCGGCCGGCGGTTTTCGCGAGATCTCCGTCCGCAGACCTGAATTTTTGGTATAATACCGGGCATGAAAAAGGAGGCGAAGGAGTTGGCGGGGATGTTTGGCGCGGCACTGTTGGTGGTGGTCGTGCTGGCGCTGGCCTATCGGGTGGTGGTGCGCCTATGGCCGCCGGAGGAGACGCAGCACCAGACGCTTGCGCAGTTCCTCGAGGAGGCGCAAAGGGCGAGCTGCGTGCGGCTGCTCGTGAAGCCGGCTGCGAATTGGTCGGACGCCGAGGTTGGGCTGGAGCCGGAGATCCATGCGTGGCTCAAGGAGCAGGGCAACGAGATTCTGCCCTGGGAGTGGACGGACGAGGCGCGGCGGAAAGACCCGAAAGGCTATGCAAAGTGCTGGCGCCGCATCTGGAAGGAGCGGAAGTCTGTTTGCGAAAGGATGCTCTCGGGACAGCAGAAGGAAATCAAGCAGCTTGACCGGGAGCTTCTGATCCTCACCACCGTCTACGCCCATCGCACCAATCAGATTGTCCGGCTCCGCGCCTTTGCGGCCACCAACGCCTTCCCGTGCCAGGTCTCGGTCGAGCGCCTCGAGAAGGGCAGGCTTTGGGGTTGGAACAAGCATGTAGAGGTGGTGGAGTGCAAAGCCGCGGCGGAAATCGCGGCGGCGACGAACAGCATCTGCAGCCAGGAAACTGCCGCGGCGGCGGACGAAGCCAGTCGCGTCGCGGCAATGACCGCGTCACTTGCTTCGGCAAAGGAGAAGTCGGCTTTGTACGAAAACCTGTGCGGGATCTGCGACAAATGCAGTCGCATCGTCGAAGGCGACACCTTGCCGGAACACAACGAGCTCCTGCAGAATTCGCTCGTCGAAGTCCTGAAGGGCGCAAAGAGGTAGTAAAAAGGGTCGGCAGATTCCGCATCGCTACGGCTACACGCCGTTGGCGACGATGCCCCCGAACCCGGTCAACCTTTTCATCCTGCGATAGCGCGGCAGAATTAATCGTGCAAATGGCAAATGTCGGCAGTTTGCGCGGCGGAATATGGTATAATACGCATAAACAATTGACAACGTGAAAGTCGCATGACATTTGCCAACCGCAAGTTCATCGGATTCCTCGGCGCCGCGACGGTGGTGATCGTCGCTGAGTACATCCTCGTGCTGTCCGACGGCGTGATCGCCGGGCAGATGCTCGGCGAGAAGGCGCTCGGCGCGGCGAACATGCTCATGCCGATATTCATGGTCGTGAGCTTCTTCACCTGGCTGCTGGCGGTCGGCACGTCGATCGTCTATTCGGACGCGATGGCGCGGATGCAGCGGGAACGCGCGGCAAACCTTGCGGGGCAGGGGCTTGTCGCATCGGTTCTGCTCGGCCTTGCCATTGGCGTCATGGTATTCGCCGTCAAGGGACTCTATGTCGGCTTCATGGCGTCTGACGCCGAAACTACAGGATATGCGCTCGGCTACCTGAACTGGTATCCTCTTGTCGTCTTTCTGGAGGCAATCGACCTCCTGCTGCTGTATCTTGTCTACACGGACGGAGGCGCCGTCAGCTGTACGGTGTCCTATTGTGTGCAGGTTGTCGTGAACATAGTGCTTTCGTACGGTCTCTGCGCCGGCAAGTGGGGGCTGCCGAGACTCGGCATGGGCGGAATCGCGCTCGGCACGGTGGCTGCCTATCTGTCCGGCATCGCAATGCTCCTGCCGCGGTTTTTCCGCCGCGGAAGATGCGGGGTGCGTTTCACGCCGAAATTCCTGCCGAATGAATTCTTGCGCTCGCTGCAGCTGAGCTTTGGGGACGCATCGTCCGGCCTTTTCCAGGCGCTCCTGCTGTTTGTCGCCACCAAGTACATCATCCTTCTGTGGGGACCCGACACGCTGCCGGTCGCGACGGTGGCGTTCTTCGTGGTCCGGCTCTCGCTGTTTTTCAACGGCGTCGGCATAGCCCTGCAGCCGATAGAGACGGTTTACCACGGGGAGGGCAATACCGCGGGGATCAACAGCCTGGTGCGGTTCGCCGCGTGCATATCGGTCCTGGAAGGCCTTTTCCTCACCGTCGTCGTGTTTGTCGCGCCAGATCTGATCGCCTCTGCGGTGGGCATCGACAGCCCGGAGCATGTCAGCGAGGCGAGCCATGCGGCGAGGTGGACGTGCGTGGGTCTTACCGGGTATGCGCTTGCGTACATGCTCAATTCCCATTACCAGTACATTGGACGGCCCGGCCGCTCGGTCAAGCTGACGTCGCTGGCGTTCTTCATTGTTCCCGTCGCGCTGCTCTTTGCGTTTGGCGGGAGGATATCGGGGATGAACGGGGTCTGGGTCTCCATCGCGGCCGGGCCGGCGATCGCAGTCGCGGTGCTCCAGATCCGCCCCCTGCTGCGCTCGCTGAAGTCGGCCAAGTCCAGGCGCAAGACCCACGTCTGGTCTGTCGACGCCTCGGACCCGGCGTCGTGCCGCGAATTGCTCGCCTCGATTGAAAAGTCCCTTTCCCGGGAGGCGCCCGGCGAAACCGTCCAGCAGATTCTCCACGCGCTGACGCTTTCCTTGGATCAGATTCGCGGGAAAAACGGGAACGACCGGCGCGTGCATGCCGAGATCACGGTCAAGCCGGAGCGGGACGGCGTGAGGGTGATCGTCAGGGACGACGGGGTGCATTTCGCCATAGAGGGGCTGGAGCACCCCGTCCGGCACCTTCCGGCCTCAGGATTCAACCGCAACATCTTCACCTTGGCCTTGCCCGGAGACAGTTTCGGGAGAAGGTACGAGGTCCTGCGGGGATACGACCTTTCCCCGGACGAGATCAAGGAGATCGTCGACCTCGAGGACCGCAGCTTCGACGCGCGCTATCACACCACGCTGGAGCAGGAATGCGCGCTCTTCAAGTCCAACCGCGAGGGCGGCGTCGTCGTCCGCGACCGGGAGACGGGCGCCATTGTGGCGTACATGATGATCCTTCCCGTGACGGACGAGACCTACGACTTGATCCGGCAAGGCGTGCTGCTTGACACCGCGCTGGATCCAGAAAAGGTGATCCTCAAATACGACTCGCCGGGGATATACCATATTTTCTTCGCTTCCGTCATTGTCGCCCCCGCCCACAGGAGCGCCAGGATGGTAACGGCATTGGTTGACGCCATGGTCGAGGACTTCATTGCGCTGGCCGGGCGCGGCATCTTCGCGGACCGCATGGTCGCCGACGTGGTGTCCGGCGACGGCAGGAAGTTCTGCCGGCTTTTCGGATTTGAGAAGGTGGGCGAGTCCGACCACGATTCGCTGATATACGAGATATCGACCATGCCGCCCAGGATCCGCATGGACACAGCCACAATCCGGCGCCTGAAGGCGATCTATGCAGAGCGCCTTGATGCGCGGAGCAAAGGGTAGAGTCCGGCGCCATCGCCGCGCGGGATTTTTTTTGAAGTTTGCCATTGAACACGAAGGAGATAATTTGATATAATATCCGCAAAAGGATAACTGTCACCTATGGATAAGGCGATAGAGGTCAGCGATATTTCAGGGGATTCCGTCTACGGCATCGCCCAGGTCGAGTATATCGTGGACGGGCAGCCGGGGCTGAACTTCGCCGACGCGATTGCGATTGCGTCGTTCAAGGTCGCCACCGCGATCGAGGATTCCACGTCCGCCTACGCCGCGGTGATCACGGCGCGGCAGAAGAAGATCGACCAGCTGGGCGAGGTGCTGGCCTGCTTTGACGACGCGAACGCAAACCTGCCCACGAAGAGCCAGTCCACCGACACGGTGGAGATCAAGCGGTTCACGTTCGTCAAGAGCGTCGCCGACTACTACGGAATCTCGATCCAGGGCCTCTCCTCCACGATGGTCCGCGGCGACGTGCAGAAGGCCCTGACCGAGGTGCAGTACCAGATCGACAAGGAGGACAACCTCCTGCAGCAGGACATGGTCTCGATGCAGTCGTTCGTCTCGAAGCGCGACAACGCGTTCTCGACTGCGTCCAAGATCATCAGGAAGACCAACAACGCGGCTTCGAGCACAATCGCGAACATCGGCGGCTGAGCCGGTTTGAAAGGAGGCGGACGATGTCGGAGATATCGCAGGATACGGTAAGGCTTTCGCAGGCCTGGGGGGCTTCGTTCGGCGACTACAACTACGTCAAGTGGGACGGGAGCGTGAAGACGCGGTTCGACTTCCAGGATCTGCTGGTCGAGATATCCGAGAATCGCGCCGTGACCGTCGAGTCCGAGGTGCAGCCGCTGTCGACGCGGATAATGCACCGCAACCGGAGGCTCGACAAGCTCGGCAGCGCGCTCGCGGACCTCACCAAGCTCCAGTCGCAGTTCGACAGCGACGCGAAGGGGACCGACCGCAAGGGCACGCTGAAGCAGTCGTCCTACGAGACGCTGCAGGAGGTGTTCGGCGACCAGGTGGACTTCACCGAGCTGAAGATGACGAAGTCCGAGGTCGAGTACTGGCTGCAGATGGTCAAGAGCAAGATCGACTCCCTGAACAACGAGGCGAACAAGGACATGACGCGCCTCGAGTCGCTGGTCGACCGCCGCGACGAGGCGTACTCCACGGCGTCCGACCTGATGAACAAGGTCAGCGACACGAGGAGCACCCTGATCGGGAACCTGTAGGCGGCCGTGAACCGAAGGAGGCACCGTGATCGACTCCACGACAATCGCGATAAACCGCTACGCTCCCCGGGGGAGCCAGGAGATCAGGCTCTACTCCAACGGCCTCGACGGCGGCTCCGGCCTGACCATCGGGCAGCTCGCCATCGCGGTGTCGATGCGGTCGGCGGCGGTGTGCGAGGCAGAGAGCGTGATCAAGATGAACAAGATGTCGAGCGGCTCGCTGAAGCTCGACAAGGCGTCGGAATACATCGGGCATCTCGCGGACGACAGCATGGTCGAATGGGGGACGGCCAGGGCGTATCTGATCGGCGAGCTGGGGATCGACGCCGAGGACCTGCCGGAGGCGGTCGACAGCTACACGAAGCGCATGGAGGCGATCAACGCCATCAAGGCCAAGGTCGACGAGCTCACGCAGGTGCAGCAGACGACCATGATCGACCTGCAGACGCTCGTGAACCGGCGCGACGTGGCCTATTCGACGTCTTCCAACATCGTCCGCACCATCGGCACGTCGATGAGCAAGGACTCGGCGAACTTCGCATAGAGTGAAAGGAGCAGCCATGGCAATCGAAGTAGACCAGATATATCTTTCCATGACCAGCCCGGAGACGGGCGAGTTCCTGACCGCCAACGTCTACATGGTGGACGGGGTTTACGAGGCGGACGGCGTGACGTTGAGGAAGCTCTCCATCGGCCAGCTCATCATGGCGCTCTGCCTGCAGCGCGCGGCGCAGCTGGAGAACGGGTACTTCGACGCCGACAACAACTACGTCCAGGGGATCGTCGGCTGCCGGAAGGGCGACAGGTACTACAACGGCCTCATGGACGACATCGAGGACTCTTCGCAGCAGCTGGAGATCATGACGAAGATCGAGAGCGAGGTCCTCGAAAGCTCGGTCAACATGTCGTCCACCTACGTCACGTACAAGGGCGCCTCCTACTCCTACTACGCGTTCCTGACCGAGATCGCGGGGATGGAGGAGGTGCCGTCCGGCACGGCCGACGCGTCTTCGACCGATTTTCTGGCCGGCCTGGAGTCGGCGATGGACTCGAAGAACTCGTTCTCGCAGCAGACGATGATCAAGCTCCAGTCCCTGACGAACAAGCGCGACCAGGCCTACGACCTCATCTCCAACGCGCTCAAGTCGATCAACACCGTGCTCACCGGCACCGTGAACAACATGTAGCCGTCCCGGCGGCAGAAAGGAACCCCATGAACAAGACGATAATCTCCGTGCTCGCCGCAGCCGCGGCCTGGACGGCTTCGGCCGGCATCGGCATCGACCTCGACCTCAAGGCGAAGCCGATCAAGGACATGAAGAAGACCGCCAACGGCGTCGCCATGGGCGTCAACGGCGCGATGGAGGCGTGGCTTTGCCACGTCAGCGGCAACGACGACATACTCTATGTCGAAAACAAGGTCGAGACCGCGCGGGTCTTCCGCCAGGCCGGCCTGAGGGTGATGCGCCTCCAGGGCATGAACACCTGGTTCAACAACCGCAGCAAGCGCACCAAGGACGGCAAGTACCCGCTCACCAACCCCAAGGCCGCGTTCGACTTCTACAAGGCCAACGGCATCAAGGTGTTCGTCTGCCTCGAGTGCCCGAACCAGGCTGCGGTCGCCAACAACCTCGAGATCGTCAAGTGGATCGTCGACAACGGCTACAAGGACCAGGTCGTCGGCATCGAGATGGGCAACGAGACCTATGCGAGCAAGGACTACTACAAGCGGGCCGAGTTCTGGCCGCAGGTCATCGACGGCGCGCAGAAGATCTGGCCCAAGCTGTCGTTCGGCATCGTCATCGGCGAGTACATGGAGAACGACCCCGACATCGCCCAGATCGCCGCGCGCATGAAGTCCAACGAGTCCCTGCACCACGGCTGGACCTACGACACCGGCTACTTCAGCGCCGGCGAGCTCAACCGCAACACCGCCCGGTTCGTGGAGGCGATGTCCAACCACCTCCACAAGGTCGACCACATCATCTACCACGCCTACGGCGCCGAGACGCCGTACAGCTGCTCCTACTACGGCTTCCAGCGCTTCCGCAACTTCATCGAGGCGTATCCGCAGCTCAAGGGCAAGAACTACTGGCTCACCGAGGTGCGCCTCCGCTCCGACGAGGACAACCGCTGCCAGCGCATCTTCCGCGAGACCCTGCTGTGGTCGCACTACGCGCTGACGGCGCTCTGCCAGCCCGAGACCGACGCGCTCCTCCAGCACCAGGCGAGCTCGCTCTCCGGCACCATCTACCAGTCGACCGGCAAGTCGTGGGCGGTCCAGTGGATGGACGGCGCGAAGTGGGGCTCGCGCGAGATCCCCGACCGCGCCGCGCCCTACGACATGCCGCGGCTGGAGGTCGGCGCGATGGGCGTCCTCTACCGCCTCTTCACCGAGGCGATCATGGACCATCCCCAGTTCCTCGCGCACGGCACCTCGAAGGTCCGGGACGCCGAGGACACGTTCTTCACCTCCGCGCGCGTGACCGACCAGGTCTACAAGCACCGACGCGCGATCATCGAGGGAACGCCGAAGGACCAGGCGCCGAAGGTCGACGGCGAGGTCGAGTGGGTCGCCGCGCACGGCTCCGGCGAGCTCTGCCTCCTGATGGTCAACACCAAGTCCACGCCTGAGACGTTCAGGGTGACGGTCAAGGACAAGCGGTTCTACGCGCCGGTCTACCGCACGCTCAGCTGCCCCGAGGAGTTCGTCGACTGCCGCGCCATCCCCGGCGACGGACCGGTCTGGCGCCAGGCGAGCTGGGAGGAGACGCAGTTCGGCGTCTCGCACATCCCGATGGAGGCGTACTCCAACCTCAAGCCGAAGTGCGACGTGCTGACGGTTTCGATCGCGCCGAACACGGTGCAGACGGTCACGGTGCCGCTCGCCAACCCGCCCAAGCCCGCCGCCAAGAAGTGAGGGGCGGCATGAGGAGGACGATCTTCGCCGCGGTCGCGGCGCTTGCTGCTGCGGCGGCCTTCGCCGACTTCGAGATCTCGCTCGACCCCGCCGCCAAGCCGTTCAAGGACATGCGCAAGACCGGCTGCAACCAGGGCATCGGCTTCAACGCCGCCTTGGAGAGCGTCTGGTCGGTCGCGAACGACGACTGGTGGTTCGCGACCAACCGGGTGGAGACCTCGCGCACGCTCAAGGAGGCGGGCGCGAACCTCCTCCGCCTCCAGTGCATGAACAGCTGGTTCCGGCGCCGGAACGCCGCCGGCCCGAAGGCGCGCCGCTCCAACCCCAAGGCCGCGTTCGACTTCTACAAGGCCAACGGCATCAAGGTGTTCGTCTGCCTCGAGTGCGCCTCCACCAACGCGGTCGACGAGAACGTCGAGATCGTCCAGTGGCTCGTCGACAACGGCTACAAGGACGTCGTCGCCGGCTTCGAGATGGGCAACGAGACCTACGGCAACCCGCGCTACGAGTCGCTTGCCCGGTACTGGACCGACTTCATCGTCCGCGCCGAGAAGGTATGGCCAAAGCTGCCGCTCGGATTCAACATCGGCGAGCTCTTCGAGGGGAACCCCGACCTCGCCCACATGCGCGCCAGGCTCGAGGGCAAGGACGAGATGTACCGCGGCACCTACTTCTCGTCCGCCGACTTCAACCAGTTCTCCACCAGGTTCATGCTCGCCATGGCCGCCTCCAACCAGCTCTCCAAGGTCGGCCACATCGTCTGGCATGCCTACGGCGCGGAGGACCCCTACAGCTGCTCCTACCACGGCATCAAGCGCTTCCGCTACTTCGTGGACCTCTATCCCGAACTCCTCAAGGGCAAGAAGTGGTGGCTCACCGAGGTGCGCCAGCGCTCGGACGAGGACAACCGCTGCCAGCGCATCTTCCGCGACTCGCTGATCATGGCCCATTTCACCCTGATGGCGCTCTCGCAGCCGGAGGTTGACGGCTTCTGCCACCACCAGCTCACCGCGCTCTCGGGCGCGCTCTACCAGTCGAACGGGCGCGAGTGGTACGTGCAGTGGCGCGACGCCAACCAGTCCTGCCTGCCCGACCACCGCTCCGGCTACAACCAGCCGCGGATGGAGGTGGGGCACTGCGGCGTGATGTACCGCATCCTCGGAGAGGCGCTGCGCGACAATCCGCTCCTCTACCAGCACGGCACCTCGAAGGAGGCCGGCACCGAGGACTCGTTCTACACCTCCGCACGCGTCGCGACCGAGACCTACGCCCACCGCAAGGCGCTCAAGGAGCGCGCCGAGTCGCCGGGCGTGAAGGGCGAGGTCGAGTACCTCCTCGCCGGCGACGGCCGCGGCCGCTACTGCCTTCTCATGGTGAACACCAAGCCGGCCGCCGAGCGCGTCAGGGTGGTCATCCCCGGCCGCCAGTTCGCCGCTCCCACCTACCGCGCGCTGAGCTGCCCCGAGAAGTACGTCGACTGCCGCGAAGTGCCGGGCGACGGCCGCTACTGGCGCCAGCTCAGCTGGGAGGACACCCAGACCGGCTTCGAGACATGGTCGAACTGGGACTGCAAGGGCCACAAGTACATCCCGCTTCCGAGCGGCGTCAACCCGAAGTGCGACGACATGTTCGTCACCATCGAGCCCCACACCGTGCAGTCGGTCGAGTTCCAGACCCGCGCGAAGCCGAAGCCCAAACAATGATTTGTGATGCTGCTACAAGTGCTGGATTCCAAACACCGGAAAATAGGTCTGACCGAAATTCCGGTGTTTGGAACATCAAATACTGTACTTGGGAGCACATGATATACCGGAGGAGGCGTTTTCCCCGCGCCGAATCCCAATTCAATGAGGTGGGGGAAGAAGAGTCAAGGCAATCATGAAGATAGTCAGCAAAGTTGCTCTGTGCGTATCGTTCGCGACATTCGCCCTTATGTCGTCGTTCGCCGACACCGAGGTTGTCGACGGCATCACGTGGACATATACCGTGTCCAACGGCAAGGCGTCGGTTGGTAGCGGCTCGTATAGTGGTTCCACTGCCGTGCCAAAATCAACAACAGGAGCAATAACCATCCCTTCTTCGCTTGGCGGAAATCCAGTGGCGAGCATCGGGTCTTATGCATTCTCTGGCTGCAGCGGGCTTACGAGCGTGACGATACCCGACAGCGTGACACGCATCGGGTATCAGGCATTCTACGGCTGCAGCGGGCTGACGAGCGTGACGATACCGAACAGCGTGACGAGCATTGGGTATGGGGCGTTCTACGGCTGCACCGGGCTTGCGAGCGTGACGATACCCGACAGCGTGACACGCATCGAGGATTGGGCATTCTACGGCTGCAGCGGGCTGACGGGCGTGACGATAGGCAACGGCGTGACGCGCATTGGGGATTATGCGTTTGGTTGTAGCGGTCTAACGAGCATAATAATTCCTGATAGTGTGACTAGCCTTGGAGGTGCATTCCCTGGGTGTTATGAACTACAGAGCGTCATCATTGGAAATGGCGTAACGAATATCTGTGGTACGTTTAGTTTTAGCGCAGGGTTGCGGATTGTGAAGCTTGGAACGGGCGTGAGGTTTGTTGATGATGAGTCGTTCGATCACTGTTATGGACTGGAAAAACTGATTTTTGCCGGTGATGCCCCTGATGTAAATGGCGACTCCATTAGGAGTATCGGTGCTTTGTGTTATGTCCCTCGCGGCTCAACTGGCTGGGGGGTGGACATTCCAGGTACATGGAAAGGCATGCATATAGAATACATAGATGAGCCGGTCTTCACTGTTCAGAATGGCGTTTTGACGAGTGTTGACCTCAGGGGAACGACTGACGTTGCAATACCTAATTACGTAACTGCTATCGGGCCGGGGGCGTTTTCGAATCGCATTGAGCTTTTGAGCGTGGCGATCCCCAACAGTGTTACGAACATCGGCGAGAACGCATTCTGGGGCTGCATCTCGCTTTCCGAAATTACTGTGCCGAACAGCGTGCAGTCCATTGGTTATGCCGCGTTCAGCGGCTGCAGCGGTCTCACGAGCGTGTCGATCCCAGTTAGCGTGAAGAGCATCAGTGGGAGTGCATTCTCTGGCTGTAATAATGTCCGCGAGGCGACGGTTCCGGGATGGAAATGTGGAATTCCATTCGACAATGTTACCAATTTGACGATATCTGCCGGAACAACTTTCATACGGGCCTCTGCATTCTGGGGCTGCCCGAGCCTAACGTCGGTTTCAATACCAGGGTCAGTGGAGTACATCGACGAGGACGCCTTTGGAAGCTGTTGCAATCTTTCATTGTTGACTATAGAAAAGGGCTTTCGATACGATTTGGCTGAAGGATTTGACTATGGAAGCACTAACCTGACCTCCATCCAGATTGCCGACTTGGCGGTATGGTGTGAAAATGCCAGTTATATTCCGATCCGTAATTGGCAACATCTTATCGTTGATGGCAAGGAGGTGACCGATCTCGTTATACCAGACTCCGTAACGAATGTTGGGAACCATGCCTTCTGGTGCTGCAGCGGTCTCACGTCGGTGACTGTTCCAGGCTCCGTGACGAGCATCGGAACCGAGGCCTTCAGATCCTGCGCCAATCTCACATCGGTGACGATTGACAACGGCGTTGAGGTTATCGGCAGTTATGCGTTCAACAGTTGTGGCGGTCTTACGAGCGTGACAATTCCGAACAGCGTGACGAACATTGGGGAATATGCGTTTTATGGCACAGCATTGACCACTGTATATGTGTCATTTGGTGATGCGGAACGCGTCAAGCAAATGCTTTCGGCATCGGGGTATGACGTCGCCGGCGTGACATTCGTGATGCTGGCGGTTACTGATGTCACGGCGAGGCAGCGGTATCCGTGGAACGGGAAGGTGGACATCACCTGCAGGGTGACGGGGATAGATGAAACGGCTGGTGATTTTTACCTTTACGCGTCGGCTGTGGATTTGGAATCGCACACAACCAACGCGGTCTCGCATTTCTGGCTAATGCAGAATGGTGTAAAGACAAGTAGTCGCGCAGTGCGCACAAATGGCAACTACAGGCTGCTATGGGACGCGCGAGCAGACTTGGGAGAAGGCATTTACAGCAACATGGTTGTGCGCGTCGCCCTCAAAACCCATGACAAGGTCCAGCTCTGGGAGGACGGCCCGTACTGGGCAACCACTAACATCGGCGCGGAGGAGCCAGAGGATTACGGCTACTACTTCTGGTGGGGCGACACCGTTGGCTACAAACGCGAGAACAACGCCTGGGTGGCGAGTGATGGATCGTCTTTAAACTTCTCGTTTGGTTCAGGGACTGCTCCGACCTCCGGCAAGGGCATTTCCACCTTGCAAAGCGAAGGTTGGATTGTTTCACAGGATGGTACATACGTCTTGGCGCCTGAGCATGATGCGGCGCAAGTGAAGTGGGGCGGTAACTGGCGTATGCCGACGGTTGATGATCTGGACGATCTCAATAGAAAGTGCGACTGGATCTGGACTATGCAGGACGGCATGTGCGGGTATATTGTTTGCGGGAAGGGCGTCTACAGTTCTGCCAGTATATTCCTGCCATCCTGGTATGGCGACGGCTATGATCCGCTTGGCGGTCAGTGGTATGGCCATTGGGTAGGTGCTTATTGGTCGTCTACCCCAGATTCGGACAATCAGCGCTCGGACTCGGCTGTTATGTTTTTCACATCAGATTCGACAGGAGGGAGCATTAACTTTGTCTCACGCTACAGTGGACATGCTGTTCGTCCTGTCCAAGGGTTCGCCGATGCGCAGGTAATGATGGCGGTGCCTACAGGCGATTCAGCACCGTTTCTGCTGGACACGACGGAGGGGGCGCGGATGAGTGATGGAAGCGAGACGCTGACATATTCATCACTGTGGAATGGCGGCGAGGGCGCGACAGTGACGATAGCGCAGGATGGCGAGGTGATAGCGGGACTTACGGGCGAGGGCAACTACGAGTGGAGTGCAATGTGTGACGGCATGTACGTTCTTACTCATACGACCTATACGAATGGCGTTGTGGGGGCGGTTGAGACAGCTGCGTTTGTGGTGACGGGCAAGAACGTGCCATTCCCGCCGGGTGATGTGACGGTTTCCAGTTATTCCAACAAGTACGATGGCGCGGCGCACGGAATTGGCGTGACGGTCGCGAGTGAGATTGATGGCGCGGTCTTGAAGTATGCGACGGCGGCAGCTGGTCCGTTTGTTGCCGCGCCGCCGGCGCTGACCGATGTCGGTTCGATGACGGTGTGGTGCGAAATCGCCGCGCCTGGATATATCACGCAGACCAATTCGGCGACGGTGACGATCACCAAGCGCGAGGTGACGCTAACGAGCGGAAGCGATAGCAAGACATACGATGGCACAGCGCTTGCGAAGCATGAGGTTGCCGTGAGCGGTGATGGTTTTGCGGCTGGTGAGGGTGCGACATATTCATACATTGGTTCGCAGACGACGGTTGGTTCGAGCGCCAATAGTTTCTTGTATGCGCTGAATGGCAACACGAAAGCCGGCAACTATGTGATTGCGACTGTGGACGGAGCCCTGACGGTGACCAGGGCGACGAACTCGTGGCTTACACAGCCGTCGATTAATGGCTGGACGTATGGTCAGGCGCTGAATGCGCCGGACATGGGCGAGGCGAGGTTCGGGGAGGTAGGCGTGACTTATTCGGCGGCGCCGCTTAACGCGGGCAGTTACACGGCGACGTTCACGGTGCCGGAGACGGCGAACTATGCCGGGCTAACGAATGTTGTGTCGTTCACCATAGCCAAGGCGACATACGACATGAGCGGGTCGCAGTGGACTGCAGGATCCTTCACCTACGACGGCACGGAGAAGTCGGTCGTTGTCGAGGGACTTCCGGCCGGAGTCTCGGTCTTGTCGTACGCGAACAATGCGAAGACTGACGCGGGGAGCTACACGGCGACGGTGACATTGAACTATGACTCGGCTAACTATGATGCGCCGACGATGGGTGTCTGTAGCTGGTCGATCTCGCCGAGGCAGTTTGATGCTGTGCTTGCCGGCCACGAGGAAGTGTTTTGCGGCGACTGGTGGTATAGTCCTTCTGTGTCTGCGCGCGTAGATTCTGGAGTAAGCGGTTTGGACAATTCGCCGTATTTCGGCATTTCGCCATATTACATCAACAAGGATCATGACGACAGATGTCTGTTCGTGCAGTGGGGGTTCTCCAGACCTTGTGGCATCTACGATCTCGAGAAACTTGTCGCTCTTGATGGTTTGGCGGTCGGTTTCCCCGCGCTTTTGATTCCTGAATCTCAACAGTATTCAAGCTGGAAAGGCGGAGCCATATCTTCTCGACTTGGTGTAGCCATTCCCGGTCAAGTCGAAGCAAATTCCACAGATTATTCGATTATCGCCTTTGGTGATGTGGGCCAAAATCAGGTTTGGCAGCGCGGCTACAACATTTTGCCGCTTAAGGCCCAGTCGGGACAGTCGGGTGGAGACGCGTTGGATTTCTCGCCAGATGAAAGACATCTCTATTCAAACATCCAGGGGGGCTCTCCCTTGATTGTGAAATGGGAATATAGTGGATTGAGCAGTCCAAGCATGAACACGCTAAATGAAATCAAGCGATTCACCACTGGGGTTGCCCGAGTAAGGAGTCTGTCCGTCTATCAGATGCAGGGTCGTGATTTGGTGTTTTTTGGTGAAGGTTCCAAAAACTCTGATACGCTTGCCGTTCATGTAGTTGATGTTACAGATGACGATTGGGCGGAGGTTGAGCTGCTCTCCTTGGCCAATCAGGGAAACGATGCCATCACGAATGTTAAGATAAGCGGCTCCGACACGGGACATCCAACCCTTTATGTCTGCACCGACCTCGGGAATCTGTTTGTCTACAGGTTGTCAGCCGATGGCAAGTCGACTGTTTCGAGGCTTGCGACATTCAATGCCAGTCGTGTCCATGAATTCTGCGGTGTCGACCCCTGCAAATTCAGGAATTTTGAAGTGCTGGATGACGGAAGTGCTGCTTTCTTCGCACATGAGGGGTGTGAATGGCTGTCCGTCGTCAAGTCCAAGTGTCCTGTCTTGTGGCGCGAAACATATGACGGCCATGGCCATGTTGCCGCTGTGCCTGTGGAAGAGATCGCAGGGGTGGTGACTAGGTACTCTGACGCCCCCGACGGCCATTTCACATTGAATCCTCCTGTGTTTACGAATGCAACAGGTGGGATTGTTGCATTCTGGTATGTGATGGAGGCGCCGAACTACATCGCCACCACAAACATCGCTGTCATAGAGATATCGCCCAAGGGGTTGACGGATGCGATGGTGAGGCTGGAGGATGCCGTCCATATTTACGACGGTGCGGCAAAGGAGCCGATGGTTGTTGTCGCTGACGGTGAGCCGTCCATCCTGACAACGGACGATTATGATGTTGTCTATTCCAACAATGTAAATGTGGGCGAGGCGACCGTGACGGTGACTGGCAAGGGGAACTATACGGGCTCCATCACGAAGCACTTCTTCATCGCCAAGGCGGAGGTGGTGCCTCCGGTGTCTGTGGCGAGCAAGGCATACACGGGTGACTTGCTGAAGGCGGATGTCTCGTCGACTGATCGTTACACGGCCGTGAACGATGGCGGCGTGAATGCAGGCAACTATCCAGTTACACTGACGCTTACGGATTCGACGAACTATTGCTGGAAGGGCGGTGACTCGAATCCGCTCAGCCTGACGTTCGCGATCACGCCGCGCCCGGTGACGGTGGCGGTGACGGGCCATACGGCGACATATGTCTACGACGGTACGGAGAAGGTCGTGGACGGCTTCGACATGTCCACCGAGGACGAGCTGTACGACGTCATGGGGAAGACGTACTACGGCGGGCTGTACGATATCGCCAGGCGCACCGAGGTCGGGACCACGTACATGGGCCTTGCCGCGTCCCAGTTCGCCAACGGCGACTTGAACTTCGCGGTGACCTACGAGGTCGAGAACGGCTGGGTCGAGATAACCAGCACCAAGGAGATGGACGAGCTCGTCGACGCGTTCGACGGGCTGCCGGTGGCGGTGGTGCCGGACGGGAGCGGTGGCTGGACGGTGACGGTCACCAACGACATCTCTGCGGCGGACCTGCCGATTGAGATCCCCGACAACCTCGGTCAGGTGACGATTGACCTTAACGGACAAGACCTTTCCGGCATTGACGGCGCCGACGGCGACGATACGACGCCAGGTGGCGATGGGCAGCCGGCGATAGTCATCGTGCCGGGCGAGGGCGAAGGCGACCCGACCGTGCTCACTGTCGTCACGACCGGCGGCGACGCCGTGGTCAAGGGCGGCGACGGCGGTGACGGCAACCCGGGCGGCGACGGAGCGCCCGCGATAGCGGTCGCGGACGGCGCGAAGGACGGGGTGATGATCAACGTCGGCGAAGGCGTGACGGTCGGTGGCGGCGACGGAGGCGCGTCAGACTCCGGGAGCGGTGGGAACGGCGGCGCTGGTATCGCCGGGAACGTCGGGACGAACGACGGGACGATCGTCGGAGGAAGCGGAGGACCCTCCGCCTCCGGCGCCGGCGGGAACGGCGGTCCCGGAGTCGACGGCAATGTCGACGTGAACACCGGCGACATCTCCGGCGGCGCCAGCGGCGGGTCTGAAAGCGGCGAAAACGGCAGCCACGGCGAAGGCGTCACCGGCGATGTCGGCACGGACACGGGAGTCGTCCTGCCGTACGTGCTCGCGGACGAGATGGTCGGCCAAGTCGCCGGCCAGCCGTTCACCGGCGCCGAAGTCAAGCCTGTTCCCGACGTGTACGATTCGGTGCATGTCAGGGACATGGTGGAAGGAGTGGACTATGCGCTCTCATGGAAGGACAACATCTGGCCCGGCATTGCGTCCGTGACGGTGACTGGCATCGGCGACTACGACGGATCGGTGACGCGCACGTTTACTATCGGCACTCCGGTTAAGCTCACGCTGAAGGCCGGCGAGTACTTCAAGGCGACTCTGGCGGAACTCGGCTACGACGTGCCGACGAACGGGACCGTCTACAGCGTGGTCGCGTACGGTCTGCCGGCGGGGCTGAAGCTCAAGAGCAACCCGGCGTGGAAGGATAAGAAGGGCAAGGTCGTCATCAAGGCGAAGTCCGAGTGGTGGATCGAGGGCGTGCCGACTGCGGCGGTGGATTTCTTCACGAATCCGCCGTATCTGATGATCACCGTTGGCGGCGTGGCCGGAGTCCACGCCCTACCGATCGAAGTGCTCGCGCAGAATGTGACGGAGCTGGAGGATCTGGCGCTTGGGCGAACGTTGAACGAGCAGTTCTATCTGCTGGGCGTGACGAACGGCTGGACGGTGTCCGGCCTGCCGACTGGCCTCAAGTACACCGCAAAGCGCATCACCGAGAAGTTGAAGGCGGGCAGACAGACGCTCGTGGTCACCAAGGTGCTGCCGTACTCCGTCTACGGCAAGACGACCAAGGCCGGACTCTTCACGGTCACGGCGAAGAAGAAGGTCGGGGCGTACTACGATACCTTGAAGTACCGCGTGCTGGTGAGACCGGCGCTGGTGGACACGGCGTTGTTCGGCGAAGACCTCACCAACATCACCACGATGGCCTATGTGCCCATCAACTGGGATTTGTCTGGTGGTGTCCCGTCCGTCCCGCCTGCCCCGTTCGTCCCGTCTTCGATTGGCGGCAACCTCGCCAAGGTGACGGGGCTGCCGACCGGACTGACGTTTGCGGCAAAGGATACGTATGCCTACAAGAACGCGAAGAAGAAGACCGGCAAGTACCTCAAGCAGAAGGGCCAGACGATCGTCGGCACGCCGACGAAGCCCGGCACCTACGTCGTCACCTTCACCAAGAACGTGACGACCGGCACCGGCAAAAAGAAGAAGACCGTCGCCAAGACCGCGCAGATCCTCTGGGTGGTGACGCAGAACGACGCGGAGCTGTCGCTCGGCTTCAACAACATCGGCGGCGTCGTCGAGAGCGGCGTCGTGGGCCTCAACTACACCGACATGATGGCGTTTGCCGCCACCAGCAACGCGACGGTGACCGCGAGCGGCCTCCCGGCCGGAATCAAGCTGGTGAAGCTGGATGACGGTCACGCGGGACGCGTGCCCCTACCGGGATTCGCGACGTGGGGCTTCCAGGGCTTCACCGCCAAGGCGGGGACGTACCTCGTGACGGTCAAGGCCACGCTGAACGGCAAGACCGTGACGCAGCGTGTCGCGCTGAAGGTGGACGCCCTGCCCGCGTGGGCGAAGGGCACCTTCAACGGCTATGTCGCCGGCGAGGACTACGCCACCAACGGCCTCGCCACGGTCACGGTGTCCGCGGCGGGCAAGGTCAGCGGCAAGTTCCACGACCGCGGCACCAACTGGACCTTCACCGCGGCGAGCTATACCGGCTACGACGATGCCGCGCCTGCCTATACCGTCCCTGTCGTCGCCAAGTTCGCCTACAAGGTGAAGGAGAAAGTTAAGGTGAAGGGCAAGTGGACGACGAAGACCGTCACGAAGTACGTGACTCGCAATTTCACGCTGACGGTTGCGGAGTCGGGCACGCGGGACGCGTGCCCCTACCGCGGCGTGGCGACGCTGGAGGAGGTCGGCGGTGGCACCACGGTGCGTGCCTGGCAGAACCTCTGGGGTTCGACCTACAAGGCGCTTGGCAAGAAGCTCTTCTACACGAGCAAGAAGGCTCAGTACGTGACCTTCACCATCAAGGGAGCAAGCAAGGCCGGCGCGGAGATGGGGCTTACGGAGGCGATGACGCTTACGCTCAAGGTTACGCCTGCAGGTGCGGTGACGGCGACGATGTCGTTTGACACCGGGAAGAAGTCGAAGGGCAAGGCGGTGATCTACAAGGCGACCTGCTCGACGGTGGTGATTCCGCAGACCGAGGCGACCGCCGCGGTGTTCGAGGGCGAGGCGTACCTCTACTTCGCGCCGTCGCCGGGGAACAACTTCCCCGGCCTTGCCGCCGCCGCGCCGTTCTAAATGCGCAGAGTGTTTTTGGACAGGATTAACAGGATTTACAGGATTGGGAACGTTTGAGTGTTGATGATCTATGAAGCGCACTAGCCAACGCATATGTGTTGGAAGTGTTCCAGTGATCAGCAACCATTAACCAGCAATCAGTGAAGAGGTGATTCATTTTCCACTGGACGCTGACAGCCGGCTGCTGGCTGCTGAGACGCTTCCAACGCATTACAAGCGGTCCATGGCCAAGAAGGGGAAGGATCTGCTTTTAATGCGTTGGCCGCGTAGTCGCGCCACACACAACCACAAAATATGGTATAATACACTCTAAATGTACCTCAAGCAGTTAGAGATAATCGGCTTCAAGTCGTTCGCGGACAAGACGCGGCTCGACTTCGATCCCGGTTTGATCGCGATCGTCGGTCCGAACGGATGCGGAAAGTCCAATGTTTCCGACGCGATCCGCTGGGTTCTCGGCGAGCAGAAGCCGACTGCGCTGAGGTGCTCCAAGCTCGCCGACGTGGTCTTCAACGGCACCGACACGCGCAAGCCGCTCGGCGCGGCGGAAGTGTCCATCACCTTCGCCGAGTGCGAGAAGGAGCTCGGCACCGACTACCACGAGGTCACCATCACCCGTCGCGTCTACCGCGACGGCACCGGCGAGTACTACATCAACAAGCAGCCCTCGCGCCTCAAGGACGTGCAGCACCTCTTCATGGGCACTGGCATCGGCACCAGCTCCTATTCGGTGATGGCCCAGGGCCAGATCGACGCGGTGCTCTCCTCGCGTCCCGAGGACCGCCGCGCCGTGTTCGAGGAGGCGGCCGGCATCACCAAGTTCAAGGCCGACCGCAAGGAGGCGCTCCGCAAGATCGAGCAGACCGAGCAGAACCTCCTGCGCGAGCAGGACGTCCTCCGCGAGATGAAGCGCCAGATCGGCTCCCTGCAGCGCCAGGTGGGCAAGGCGAAGAAGTGCAAGGAGCTCCGGGACCGGCTGCGCGGGCTCGACATCCACCTTTCCCGCCAGCGCATCCGCTCCTACGACCAGGAGCTGGAGCAGAACGCGCGGAACCGCGCCGAGGTCGACCGCGCGATCGCCGAGGCGCAGGAGACTGTCGCCGCCGCCGAGGCCGAGGCGCAGGCGCTGCACGCGCAGATCCACGAGCTGGAGGACGGCCTTCAGGCGCTCGCGTCCGAGCAGGCGTCCGCCGAGGGCGCGTACGCCCGCGCCCGCGAGGTGATCGGCGTCAACGCCTCGCGCGTCGAGGAGTACCGCGGCTACATCGCGCGCGACGAGGGCGAGCTGAAGCTCGCCGAGGAGGCGCTTTCCGAGGCGAAGCTGCAGTCCGAGTCGCTCGCGCAGAAGCGCGCGCTGCTCGGCGACTCGCTTGCCGCGGCGCGCGACGCGCTGGCCGAGGCCGAGGAGGAGTTCTCGCGCCTGCAGGCCGAGATCGACGCGAAGAGCGCCGAGGTGGCGAAGAAGCGCCGCGAGGTCGCGGACACCACCCGCACCGGCACGCTCGTCGCCGACAGCGAGGTCAGCCGCAACGGCGCGGTGGAGACGTGGAAGGCCGGCACCACCGTCACCACGATGATGAAGCGCGAGGACCTGATGGCCGTCGTCGCCGCCGCCGAGGAGGAGCTCCGCGCGATGGAGCGCGGGCACATGCCGGCGTCGCAGCGGCTGACCGAGCGGCGCATCGCCCTGAGCCAGCTCGAGCAGGAGCTTTCGTTCGTCGGCCAGCAGGAGGAGTCGTCCGCCGCGCGTCGCGCCGAGATCGAGCGCGCGATCGCCGCACGCCAGGGCCAGATCGCCGGCTACCGCGAGTCCATCGACCGTCTCACCGAGGAGTCCGGCGACCTAATGGCCGGCCTCGAGGAGCTCAAGGCCCGCGCCGGCGAGGCGCTCTCCCGCATCCAGGCCGTCCGCGACGAGCGCGCGGCGATGCTCGAGAAGATCTCCGCCGCCGACGCCAGGGTCGGCGAGCGCCGGATCGCGCTCGACCAGGCGAAGGACTTCCGCGGCAAGCTGGAGGTGCAGGCGGCCGAGGCCACGATGCGCCGCCAGAACGTCTACGAGCATCTGCAGGACGAGTACGGCCTCTTCGCCGACGCGGTGATGCGCGAGCCCGACCCGGACTGGGGTGCGGCCGGCGAGCCGCCGCTTTCCGAGGTGGAGCGCACCGTCTCGCAGCTCCAGGCCGAGATCGCCGCGCTCGGTCCCGTGAACATGGTCGCCGTCGAGGAGTGCCGCGAGCTCGAGGAGCGCTACGCCCGCGAGAAGGCGCAGGAGGAGGACCTCATCGCCGCGAAGGCGCGGCTGATGGAGCTCATCGGCAGCCTCAACGACACCTCGGGCACGATGTTCCGCACGACTTTCGAGACGGCGAACCGCAACTTCCAGGCGATGTTCTCCAAGCTCTTCGGCGGCGGCGAGGCGCGGCTGGTGCTGCTGGAGAACGAGGAGGATCCGCTTGAGTGCGGCATCGACATCGTGGCGCGGCCGCCCGGGAAGCGACCGCAGTCGGTCTCGCTCCTCTCCGGCGGCGAGCGCACGATGACGGCGGTGGCGCTGCTCTTCTCGATCTTCATGATCAAGCCCGCGCCGTTCTGCATGCTCGACGAGCTCGACGCCGCGCTTGACGATGCGAACATCGGCCGCTTCGTCTCGCAGCTGCAGGAGTTCCTCGCGCAGTCGCAGTTCCTCATCATCACCCACAACCAGCACACGATCGCCGGCTCCGACCTCGTCTACGGGGTGAGCCAGCAGGAGAAGGGCGTCTCGCGCGTCATCTCCATGAAGCTCAGCGACCTCGGCGCGAAGCCGGAGGAGAAGTAAGTCAAGTCCATGGCACAGGAAACCAACGAATACCGCGAACAGCGCCTCGCCTCGATGAAGGCGCTACGGGAGATGGGCTACGAGCCCTACGGCCGCAGGTACGACCACGTCGACCTCAGGGCCGCGCGCGAAAACTTCGAGGAGGGGAAGCCGGTGCGCGTCGCCGGCCGCCTCCTCATGATCCGCCGCATGGGCAAGATGAACTTCTGCACCATGAACGACGGCACCGGCCGCTTCCAGCTCATCTTCAAGCGCGACGAGCTCTCCGAGACCGCCTTCGCCGCGTTCAAGCAGCTCAACCTCGGCGACATCATCGGCGCCGAGGGCGTGTTCTTCACCACCCAGAAGGGCGAGAAGTCGGTCGTCGTGAAGGAATGGACGATGCTCGCCAAGGCGCTCGAGCAGCCGCCGGAGAAGTTCCACGGCCTCGCCGACCAGGAGGAGCGCTACCGCCGCCGCTACGTGGACCTGATGACGAACGACGAGAGCCGCGAGCGTTTCTTCGTCCGCTCCCGCCTCATCATGGAGATAAGGAAGTACCTCTGGGACAGGGGATTCGTGGAGGTCGAGACGCCGATTCTCCAGGACCAGGCCGGCGGCGCGGCCGCGAAGCCGTTCTTCTCCCACTTCAACGCGCTCGACAAGGACTGCGTGATGCGCATCGCGCCGGAGCTCTACCTGAAGCGCCTCCTCGTCGGCGGCATGAACAAGGTCTTCGAGCTCGGCAAGGACTTCCGCAACGAGGGCATCGACCGCACCCACAACCCCGAGTTCACCGTCTGCGAGATCTACGAGGCCTACGGCGACCGCACCTCGATGGAGGCGATCATGGAGGGACTCCTCCCGCACCTCTGCGACAAGGTGATCGGCACGCGCAGGGTGGAGTACGGCGAGGAGAAGACGGTGATCGACTTCAACCCGCCCTACCGCCGCGTCGCGTACAGGGACCTCGTGAAGGAGCTGATGGGCGACGACTGGTTCGAGCTCGACTTCGCGACCCAGCTCGCGAAGGCCAAGGCGAAGGGCGCCGAGACCGGCACCAACCTGGAGCTCGACGGGATCACGCGCGAACTCGAGCTCACGCACGAGGTCTACGACAAGCTGATCGAGAAGAAGCTGATGCAGCCGACCTTCGTGACCAGGATTCCGCACGAGTTCGTCCCGCTCGCCAAGGCGTGCAAGGACGACCCCAGCCTCGTGGACGTCTTCGAGTTCGTCGTCGCCGGCCGCGAGCTCTGCCCCGGCTACACCGAGCAGAACGACCCCGTCGAGCAGCGCAAGGCGCTCGAGAACCAGGCCGGCGAGGACACCGAGAAGATCGACGAAGACTTCATCTCGGCCCTTGAGTGCGGCATGCCGCCGACCGGCGGCCTTGGCTTCGGCGTCGACCGCCTGGTCATGTTCCTTACCGGCACCGACTCAATCCGCGACGTGGTGCTTTTCCCGCAGCTTAAGAAGGCATAGCAGTTAGACGGAGCGAAAGACCATGAACCTTTCCGGCACCATCACGGCACTCGTGACCCCGTTCGCGCGCGACGGGTCGGTCGACTACGGCGCGCTCAGGGCACTCGTCGAGGAGCAGACCGCCGCGGGCGTCGATGGCATCTGCTCGGTGGGGACGAGCGGCGAGTCGCCCACGCTCACCCACGAGGAGCACCACCGCGTGATCGAGAAGACGATCGAGTTCGCCGCGGGCAAGTGCACCATCGTCGCCGGCACCGGCGCGAACTCCACCGCCGAGGCGCTTTCCCTGACCCGCGCGGCAATCGCCTGCGGCGGCGCCGACGCCTGCCTCCAGGTCACCCCCTACTACAACAAGCCCAACCCCGAGGGACTCTACCGCCACTTCATGTCCGTCGCGGACCTGGGGCTGCCGGTGATCCTCTACAACGTGCCGGGCAGGACCGGCCGCGAGATTCCGCTTTCCGTCGTGAAGCGCCTTGCCGCGCACCCGAACGTCGTCGCCATCAAGGAGGCGGCCGGGTCGGTCGACCGCGTGAGCGCGGTGCGCGATGCCGCGCCTGGCCTCACGGTCCTCTCCGGCGACGACTCGCTCGCCCTGCCGATGATTGCCGTCGGCGCCGCGGGCGTCATTTCCGTCGCCTCGAACGTCATCCCGCGCGAGATGGGCGACATGGTGAGGAAGGCGCTTGCCGGCGACTTCGTCGGCGCCCGCGCGCTCCACGAGAAGTACTACCGACTCTTCCGCGATCTCTTCATCGACGTCAACCCGGTGATGGTGAAGGAGGCGCTCGCCGCGATGGGCAAGTGCGAGCGGGTGTTCCGCCTGCCGCTCTGCGAGACCGACGACGCGAAGCTCGCGCAGCTGAAGGGGACGATGAAGGATCTTGGGCTCGTCGGCTGAACGTTCCGGCGACGAAGCGCATTTAACACGATGGAAGACTTCAACAACAGGAAGGAGAGACCATGATAGGATACCTGATGGACGGCGGCTGGATGATGATTCCGCTGCTTATCTGCTCGATCGCGATGGTCGCGGCGATCATCGACCGCGCGCGCGCTTTCCGCTGCGCCGCGAAGATCGACCCCGACAAGATGCGCGCCGAGGTCTGCGAGGCGGTGGCCGCCGGCGACGTCGACCGCGCGGTGAAGGTCTGCGAGGAGGGCGAGGGCCCGGTCGCGGCGGTGCTGCTGACGGGCCTCAGGCGTCTCGTCGACATGCGCGAGAAGGGCCGGAGCGAGGTCGAGATCGGCGCCGGCGTCACCAAGGCGATGGAGGACTACGCCCCCCGCTCGATGAACGGGCTCGAGAAGAGGCTCGGTCTCCTGGTGCTCGTCGCGTCCATCTCGCCGCTCATCGGCATGTGCGGTACGGTGACCGGCATGATCAACTCCTTCTCGGTGATGGCCGAGGCCGCCGGGCTCGATCCGGGCGCGGTCGCGGGCGGTATCTCCGAGGCGCTCATCACCACCGCCGCCGGCCTCATCATCGCGATTCCAGGCGTCGTCGCCTACAACATGTTCCAGAAGCGCGTCGAGGAGTGGAACATGCGGCTCGAGGGCGCGATCGCGGAGTTCGGCCAGGCGGTCGGCGCGTAAGGCGCGGCATCTGCGGAAGTGAAGCGGATCGGACCAAAGCGGCAGGGAGACGTCAGCCCGGACCTGACGTCGTTCTCCGACATTGCCAACCTGCTCATCATCTTCTTCATCCTCACCACTTCGCTGGTGAGGCCGTTCGGGCGCATGATGGACATGCCCTCGAGCGCCAAGCCGCCGGAGCAGCAGAAGCAGTCCGACACGCCCACGGTGCGCCTGACCACCGACCGCATCGTCTTCTCCACCGGCGAGAAGAACGAGAAGGAGGTCACCATGAACGAGCTTAGGGCCGAGCTCTGGCGGCGGAACTTCCCGGCCCAGAAGCCGGACAAGCGGGCGGTGGTGGTGGAGACCGCGCCCGAGGTCAAGTACGAGCGCTACTACCAGGTGGCGACGGCGATCGCCGCCGCCGGCGGGGTGGTGGCGGTGATGGAGGAGTGACGTGGCGATAAGGAGGAGAAAGAAGCCGAGCCTGGTGCTGCCGCTCTCGTCGATGGGCGACATCGCGTTCCTGCTCATCATCTTCTTCATGCTCGCGTCGAACTTCATGAAGACCGGCAACGTCGAGCTCGAGAAGCCGGACGCGCCATCGCTCGAGCAGCAGGAGCCGCCGAAGTGCTCGGTGCTCCTCGACAAGGACGGCCAGATCTGGTTCGAGGGGACCCAGGTTTCCAAGGGCGAGGTCACAAGCGCGCTCAAGGAGCTGGCCGAGAAGGACCACGAATACACCGTCCACGTGGCGATCCACAAGGACCTGACCAAAAGGGATTTCATGCCCCTGATCGAGGCGATCAGCGAATCGGGGGCGAAGATGATACTCACCGGCGAACCGGAGGAATAGAAACATGAAAAAACCAGACATGCTGCTGACCGACATCGAGCGCTCCATCTTCGCGAAGGCGCTGGTGATCTCCATCATCGCGCACGCGGCGCTGCTGGGCGGGACGTCGTTCTCGCTCTTCGCCGACTGGGGCAAGTACGGCGTCCACTCGCCGTCCTACATCAACGCCCAGAAGTCGAAGGAGAACAAGGAGGCCGAGGCCGAGCGCCGCAAGGCCGCGGCGGAGGAGAAGGCCGCCGAGGAGGCGAAGAAGGCCGAGGCCGAGAAGGCCGCCGCGCCCGCCAAGGACGCCAAGGCCGCCGCGCCCGCCGCCACGAACGCCGCGAACGCCGCGACGCCGGCCACCGCCGCGACGCCTGCCGCGGAGGACGGCAAGGTGACGCCGCCCGAGGTGGAACCGCTGCCGCCGAAGAAGGAGTTCCAGCTCGGCGACGACCTGTCGCTCGACTAAGGGGAATCAGGTCCGTACCGTCAACGCGATGGAATTCGTCGAGAGAGCGCTTGGGTTCGTCGAGGCCTGCCACCGGCGGCTGTCGTCCTTCTGCCTGAAGGTCGTCGGCGCGCTGTGGGCGTGGCAGGGCCGCCGCTCGCTCTCCTTCCGCCTCGCGGTCGGGTTCTTCCCGCTCGTGCTCGTCGCCGTCTGGTGCGCGTACCTCGTCTCCGGCGGCTACGTGACCTCGAAGGAGTTCGACGAGTCGCTCGTCCGCTACCTCGAACGCGCCGGCCACCTCGCCGCCGGCGCCCGCCTCGCCTGGGCGCTCCTCGCCGCCGCGGCGCTTTCGCTCTTGGCGATGGTGGCGGCGCTGGCGAAGAAGCGGTTCTCCTTCCGGCTGATGCAGGCGGCGTGGGCCGCCTTCGCCGCGACCGCCGCGCTCGCCCTCGTCTGGCTGATGCGCGTCGGCTCCATCTTCGTCGCCTGCGACCACAAGGCGTTCGACTCTGGGATGCGCAACGAGCTCTGGACGGGGCTCCTCTTTTGGGGATTCGTCGCCGCGCTCTGGACTCTTGCGCTCCTCGTCGCGCTGCTCATGAAGGGCGTCCGCCGCGCCTACGGCTTCGGCGACGAGCCGCTCACGCGCGACGCCGGCGAGCGCGTCGTCGCCGCGGCCAAGACCACTGTCGGCGACCGCCGCTGGAAGAGCTCGCTCTACTACGCCTTCACCATCTTCTTCCTCGTGATCTTCGGGCCGTATCTCGCCTTCATGTGGGGATGGGAGGAGCCGTATGGCCTCCCCAAGGGCGGCGGCGAACAGGTCTTCGAGCAGGTCAAGGTGAAGAAGATCAAGCGCAAGAAGCCGAAGAAGCTCACCGTCAACCCCTGGAGCCCCTACATCCTCGAGCGCATGGACATCGACGACGTGGTGACGCTCAAGGAGCTTGAGGAGGAGACGAAGGACACCTACGCCGCCCAGAACTCGTCGCAGAAAGGCGGCAAGGGCAAGGGCACCGGCGGCTGGCCCAAGGGCATGGAAGGCTCTGCGGTCAGGTTCATCCGCCTGAAGTACAACGGCGGCGACTGGGACCAGGACATGGGCAAGGGCGCCGACTACAACCTGCTCCTCAAGTTCCACGAGTGGACCGGCATGAAGATCGCCAAGGAGACCGAGTTCCGCGAGATCGAGCGGCTCAGGTTCTTCCCCAAGAAGCGTTCGCCGCCGTTCGTGTTCATGACCGGCATGCGCGGCATTTCGCTCTCCGACCGCGAGGTGCGCATTCTCAGGGACTACTGCCTCAAGGAAGGCGGGATGCTCTTCATCGACAACGGCGGCGGCCACTTCGACGGCGCCGTCAAGTCGATGCTCCGGCGCGTGTTCCCGGGGCGCCCGCTCGTGGACATCCCCAACGACGACACGATCTACCAGCGCCCGTACGTGTTCCCCGACGGCGCGCCCCCGTTCTGGCACCACGCCGGCTATCGCGCCATGGGCGTGCGCGACGAGGGGCGCTGGGTGGTCTTCTACCACCCCGGCGACATCAACGACGCCTGGCGTGACGACCACTCCGGCGCCTCGCCCGAGGTGGCCGACCAGGCCTACAAGCTCGGCGTGAACGTGATGTTCTACGCCTTCAACCAGTACTACCGCCGCCACTACGAGCAGTAGCGCGGCGCATCGGAACAGGAGGAACGACATGAAGAAGGCAACTGCCGCGCTTGCTGCCGCGCTCGCCGCCGCGGCTGCGTTCGCCGATTCTACCCCGGTAATGGTCTCGCTGCTGACCCCCATCCAGGTTCCGTACCGGAGCTATGACGTCGCCGGGTTCAGGCTGTCGCTCGTCTACGGCGACTGCGTTAACTTCACCGGCTTCGACCTCGGACTGGTGCCGCGCACCGCGGAGGACTTCACCGGACTTGCCATCGGCGGCGTGAACGTGGTCGGGGACGAGTTCTCGGGCTTCGCCATCGGAGGCGTCAACTTCGCCGGCGGCCGGCACGTCGGCTGCCAGGTCGGCCTCGTCAACTGGAACACGTTCGCCTCTGCGGAACCGGGGCACCGGTCCATCGGCGCGCAGTTCGGCGTCCTGAACGCCGCGGAGTCGTTCTGCGGCCTGCAGGACGGCATCGTCAACTTCACGACGGACACCTTTGTGGGCTGGCAGACCAGCCCCCTGAACCTCGCGGACAACATGACTGGCGTGCAGTCCGGCTTCTGGCTGATCGGCGCGGTCAACATCGCCGGCGGCAGCGTGGAGGGCGCCCAGATCGGGCTGGTGAACTTCGCGAACAGGATGGAGAGCGGCATCCAGATCGGCATTATCAACGTCATCGCCCATGGCGGCTGGCTCCCGTTCCTCCCGCTGATCAACGGCGGCTTCTGATTCTGGTGTCGCCTTCTCGCGCGAACCGCGAACGACGAATCACGAACCGCCTGCCTACGCCGGAGGCTACGGCGGGCAGGCGAATATGGTATAATACGCGCATGAAAAATGCGAAAATCTTTATGCTGGGCATGGCGGCGGCGTTCGCCGCGTCGGCGTTTGCGGAGCGGAACGGCCCGTGGCCGAAGGAGAAGGCGTGGGCGTGGTACGACGCGCAGCCGTGGCTCCGCGGGTGCAACTACATGCCGTCGAGCGCGGCAAACCGCGTGGACCAGTGGCAGTCCTACGGCAGCGAGGCGCGCTTCGCCGAGGTGGAGCGCGAGATGGCGCTCGCCGAGGAGGTCGGCTTCAACGCGATGCGCATCCTGATCCTCGAGGACGGCTTCTGCGTCTGGCTGGACGAACACGACGCATTCATGGCCAACTTCGAGCGGACGCTCTCCATCATGGCGAAGCACGGCATCCGTGCGGTCGTCGTCTTCGGCAACGACTGCTCGCGCCCGAAGTCGGTCTGGAAGCGTCCGCAACTCGGCGAGCAGAGCTACGACGTGGGCTACCACGGCGGCCGCCGCCAGACCCAGCACGGCGGCTTCAGCGAGCCGGGCTACCTGATGGTGGACGAGCCCGAGTGGCGCGCGAAGTTCTACGAGATGTGTCGCGAAATCATCTCTAAGTACGCTGCGGACGACCGCATCGTGGTCTGGAACCTCTGGAACGAGCCCGGCGCCGGCAACCGCGGCGACAAGTCCGCGCCGATCATGCGCGGGCTTTTCGAGCTCGCCTGGAAGATCGACCCGAAGCAGCCGCTCTGCGCCGACACGTGGTCCCGCAGCCTCGGCAGGATCGCCGCGGGCGAGGACCCCGAGCCGATCGAGAAGCTGGCGCTTGAGCTTTCAGATGTCATCAGCTACCACGGCTACTGCTCGCTGGAGACGCAGGTGAAGGTCGCGGACAGCCTGGCGAAGAAGTACGCCCGCCCGCTCCTCAACACCGAGTGGCTGCTGCGCGGGCACGGCTGCGAGTTCGCGGACAACTACGCCTTTCTCGCCCAGCGGAAGATCGCCTCGTTCAACTGGGGGTTCGTCAACGGCAAGTACCAGACGCACGAGCCGTACGAGCCGATGTGGAAGTCGAAGTTCGACTACCATGGTGGCGACCCGACGCGCTGGTTCCACGACCTCTTCCGCATCTCGCACCATCCATGGGACCCATACGAGATCGCCGCGGCGCGCAACCTCAACGCCTGGGCGGACCTCGACGCGAAGGGCGAGTCGCTGCGCGCGAAGGTCGCGAGGAAGCACAAGATCACCGGCGAGGACATGTGGTACGGCTACCGGCGGACGAAGTTCGACTTCGGCGGGCGCGAGGCGTGGATCGTGGAGCCGTCGGTCGCCGCGGCGGAGGGGATGCCGTGGACCTGGACGATGCAGTGGGCCGAGGCGTTCGTCGATCGGACTGGCGTCCTTGATCTGCTCAGGCGCGGCTACCACCACGTGACGATCGACCTCTTCGACACGCGCATGGACGAGAAGGGGATCGAGGCCGCCGCCGCGTACCAGAAGTTCCTCGTGGAGGAGCTCGGCTTCGCGCCGAAGGCCAACCTCGTCGGCATGAGCTGGGGCGGTTTCTTCTCGACGCGCTACGCGGCGGCGCACCCGGAGAACGTGCGCAGGATCTACATCGACGCGCCGCTCATGAACTTCGACGGCTTCGGCAACCCCGACTATGGGGTAATCGGAAGCTGGGCCAACCGCAAGCCGGCCGACGGCAACTGGACGGCCGACCCAGAGATGCCGGTCAACAAGGCGGCGGCGATTGCGGCAGCGAAAATCCCCGTCCTCCTCGTCTACGGCGGCTGCGACACCATCGTCCCGCCGAAGCAGAACTGCCTGCTCTTCGCGGAGCGCTTCAAGGCGGCGGGCGGCGAGCTCAAGGTGATTCCGCGCGACCTCTTCGGCCACCACCCCCACGGCCTCGACCCCGACAAGACGCAGCCAATCGTCGACTTCTTCGGTTTTTGAAGGTCGTTTGCCAGAGCAAAAGCAAAACCTCCATATCCCTGCGCGGCAGGTAGCTTCAACTTACACGGCCGTTTGCCAAAGTAAACGAAACTTAGAAAGGTTAAACGAAAGTTTAGTCGTTCGTTGGATGTCGGCGTAGCGTTGAGTTTGGCAATCCGGCGTGGT
>CACXRO010000013.1 GCA_902770045.1 uncultured bacterium | reverse complement strand
GAAGACCTTGTAGCCGTGTTTGGAATGATGTCCTTTACCAGGATTGGTCTCTAAGGTCAAAATTTTTGATCTTAGAACCTTGATCTCTTCCTGCGTCAGTTCCACGACATATCCTGCCGGAAACTTCCCAGGATTGTTTTTGACTGCCTGGTTGATGATGCGCGTCTCAACGCCATACAGCGCCGCGACGTCGCGGTCCAGCAGAACTTGCTGGCCACGAACTTGCAACATGCGCGACTTGACGACGTTGATGTCGATGTTGACGATGTTTGATTGCTGATTCTTCATGTTGACCTTCGGGTACAGTCTTACTGTCTTCAGCAGTAACCCCACGCGGTTCCACCCCGCTGGTTGAATTGACCCTGCCACGTCTGCCCGACGGCCAAGCGGATTCACGCCTTCATCGCCTTAACTCCAGCGCAAGTTGCCCGCAAGTAATCAGCATCATTTCCGATGGTTCCCCTACTGGGCTTCTTAGGCCCCTCTACCTTCAGGTGAACATGTGTATTATACCATAAACTTGACGCGAAGTGTCACCCAACCACCCAACCATCAATCCGCCGCGCAAACTGCCGCGGCCTTTCAACTTTTCAACCTTTCAACTTTTCAACTTCTCAACCGGCTCCGCCTTTCAAGCATATACAGTAAAACATATACAGAAGGGTCTGACCCTTTTTACCCAATCACGATCTCGGACTGTAGCTCAGTTGGTAGAGCACGACACTTTTAATGTTGGGGTCGCGGGTCCGATCCCCGCCAGTCCGACCACCGTCTCGAAAGTGCGCTTAGTCCTCGAGCACGATTACGCCCGAGATGGAGGGATCGAACTCCACCACCTGCCAGCCCTTGAAGCTGTCGTTTTCGCCGTGGCCGGTCCAGTGCGCGAGGTAGACGTTGCCGTTCGGCCGCTCCTCGACCTGGCCGTAGAAGCGGCTCTCCTTGCCGGTGTCGGTCGGGACAAACCACTGCGACAGAGCCTCGCCCGCGGCGTCGAAACGAACGAGCCCGCCGCCGTAGCCGCAGCCCGCAAGGTACTCGCCGTCCTTCGCCGCCGGGATGACCGCGAAGAGGTTGCGGCCGGCCGGCTGCGGATAGTTCTTGACGAGCTCCACCGCCTCGCCCTGCTCCGGCAGGCGGATGCGCGCAAAGCCCTTCTCGTGCGCGACCAGCCACTCGCCGTCGCGTCCCGGCCCCATCGAGCGCGCGTTGAAGAGCCCCGCGAGCTTCATGACGCGGCGGAGCTTGCGGTCGGGGCCGAATTCGTAGAAGTGGATCGCCTTGCCCGCGTCCGCGCCGACGGGATTCACGGAGAAGACGAACCCGCCGTCAGCGAGGTCGCAGGCCGCCGTCGCCATCCAGTCCTTGAAGTCCGGCCAGCGGAATTCGTCCACCACCTTGCGCTCCTTGAGGTCAACGACCTGGAAGCCGCCGTGGCAGACGATGCGGTAGCGGTCCTCGCCAACGCGCTTCAGGTCCCAGACCGGCTTCTTGACCGGGACGGCAATGCCCTTCGACGGATCGAACGAGTCGTAGTAGTGTACCTTCGCGCGCGACTCGTCCGCCAGCACCAGCCGGCGGTGCGCAGACTGAAGGTCGGGATGCTCGTTGCGGTGGGCGTAGCCATAGCCTCGGATCTCCTCCTTCATCTTCTCGTCAAGCTCCCCGCGCTTTCCACGCGGATAGATCTGCCGCCAGCCGCGGCGGTTGAGGTCGTAGCTCTCGGCCATGCCGGCGTCGTAGCCGTGGAAGTCCGGCAGCTTTGGCGCGCCGGCGGCCATGCGCTCCTTGAGCTTGTCCAAGTGCTTCTCGTACACGTCGCGCGGCAGGCACTCTTCCTCGCGGCATATCGCCGCGGCCATGCCCACGACCTCGCCGAGCATCCCCAGCGTACGCATCACCCGCACGGCGGCGAAGGCGCAGTGCGAAACGGAAATGTCGCGCCCCGCGAGGAAGAGGTTCGCGCAGTCGCGCGCATAGAGGCAGCGGTAGGGAACGGGATGGTCGGAGCCTGTGCCGCGGTGGTAGGCGACGGCGCGGAACGGCTCGGCAAACGCCTTGGCGTTTTCGGGGTCGGGGAAGTGGAAGTCGATGCCCCAGGTAATCGCCGCGGTGGCGTCAGGCGTCTCCACGTGGTTCTCGAGGTCGTTCTGGGTGAGGATGTAGTCGCCGACCACGCGGTAGCTCTCGCGCTTGCCGCCGATCGGCGATATCCACGAAAACGCGTCGTTGGCGTATTCGCCGCGCTTCGCGGAGCGGTTCTTGATCCAGTGCCAGTTCGAGAAGACCGCGAGAAGCCCGTAGTCGCGGATGCGCTCGGTGTCGTCGGCCATGTCGCGGAAGAACCCCGTCTCCTGCTCCCACGACCCCAGCCGCTGGTAGCGCCCCGTATTCTCGTCGATCGGGAGCGCCCACTCCGAGATGTCGGGGAACGGCGCGGCCGTTTCGCGTCGCTCGCTGAGCCACTGGACGGAATGGCCCATCACCTGGCGCGACGCCTCTTCGGGGGCGCACGCCTCGTGGAAGCGGCTCCGCGCCTCGCAGCCGTACATCGTCTCGCAGCCGGCGAGCCGCGCCAGAACCGCGTCGCCCGTCGCGTCGCAGAAGAGCCTGGCGCGGTACCGCGTCTCCGCGCCCGTGTGCGTGTCGCGCGCGACTACCGCCGTCATCCGGTTCGAGACCGTCTCCACCGCGTAGACGTACTGGCGGAACTTCAGGAACGGCTTCACGCCCGGCATCTGCCAGGTGCGGATGTCCTTAAGCTCAAACGCCGTCGCCTTGCGCTCGTCCTCGTAGTACTTGCCGTCGAGCGGCGAATTGTTGCTCACGAGCGGCTGGATGTCCTTCACCACCTCGCCGAGCGCCGGATAGGGGCCGGTGTGCATGCGTCCGCCAAGCCCCACGCGCACTTCCGACGAGTTGCACCCGCCGAGGACGTCGCGATCCTGCAATAGCAGCGTCTTCACGCCCAGGCGCGCAGCCGTCAGCGCGGCGCAGCAGCCCGCCATGCCGCCGCCGACGACGATGAAGTCGTATTCGTCCGGATCGTCCTTCACCGCAATGCCAGTTTGCCTATGCCGCCAAGCATCCATCTCCGCCGCCGCAGACGGGGGCGTGTCACCCTCGGTCGTAAAGTAGAGCGCATCGCAGCGTCCGTTGAAGCCGGTCAAGTCATGAAGGCGGATGGCGTACCCGGTCCCCTTCTTAAGACGCACTACACCCGCCTTCTGCCAATGCCAGGCCGAGTCCGCGTCTGCCCCGAGTTCGTCAGAGCACCACAGACGATTCCGCCTCATCAAAGGCGCTTCTACCTCCACGCGGAAACGCCCTGCGGCGCCCTTGGTCCAGACGGCGTTCCAGTTGCGCGTCCGCGCCCAGACGGTGTAGTCGCCGTCCTCTGGGAAGACAAACGTCGTCCACGCGTCGGCGACTCGTTTGCCGTAGCCGTGGGCCATCACGTAGCTTGAGCCGAGCTGGCGCATGGACTGCGTCTCGACGGCCCAACCGCCGAGATCTTTGAAGTTCTCGCACTCGACGAACACCGTCGCCGCCAGCATTGCAGGTATGAATGTCATGCGGTTGAAAACCTTTCCTAACTTGCCGAGCTGTTTTTAGCAGTGCGAATTATACCAATAACAATGCGCAGTCCGCAACCGCACCTCAGAACTTAACTGTGATGCCGACGCCGCCCATTGTGAGATCCTTGAGCGCCTCGGGCGCGGAGGAGGCGTCCAGCGCGTCGCGCGCGTCGGACGAGACGACGTCGAACTGGTGGACATACACGAAGAGGCCGACGTACTTGGTCATGGCGTAGTCGAGCCGCAGCCGCAGGTTGAGCGCCATCAGCCCGTTGGAGTAGCGCCCGTCGCCATTCGGGTTCTCGCCGTACTGCGCGGCGAAGTGGCGCGAGTCGCCGAGCTCGCCGAAGACCGTGGCGGTGAAGGTGAAGTCGTCGAGGAACTTCCACGAGCGGGTGAGGCCGACTTCCCAGTAGCACCACTGCTGGCCGTGGTAGGCGCGGCGCAGCAGGTAGTACGGCGTCACGTACGGGTTCGAGAGCGACTGCGAGATGTTCCACTCCGAGATCGAGTGCGCGTGGGGATGGTAGCCGGGCAGCGTCACCCACTTCTTCGCGACGGCGGTGTCGAGCGACCAGTCCTCGGCGATGCCGAGCGAGTAGCCGTAGTAGACGCCGTAGTCGACCTCGTTGTAGGCGTTGCGGCGCGTGGCGGACTGTCCGCTCGTCGCGAGCGAGCTGACGCTCCAGGCGTAGCCGCCGACGACGCCGAACGGGTCGAAGTCGAACGAGAGGTCCGCGAACTGCGCGGAGTACGGCTTGCGGTCCACGATCGCGCCGCGCGCCCAGTAGGCGGTCTCGATGTCGGCATACGCGCTCACATGCGTCCGCCGCACCGCTTCCGAAACAAGGTTCGTCTCTCCGCTCGCCGCGAACGCGAGAGCTGCCGCAGCCGCGGCTAATATGCTGTTGTGACGATGTTTCATCTTCTTCAGTGTACTATTACCATAAAGCCCGTGTAGAACTTCGTCTGGGGCGTGACGAGGTCGCTGACGGCAAGCGCCGTTCCCTTACAGCCGAAGGCGAAGGAGCCGGTGCCAATGTTCTGGAAGTAGCGGTTTCGGACGGAGTCGAAGACCTCGCCGGCTCCGCCGCGCTTGCAGGGCCGGATACTGCAGCAGGCCGCCCCGTCCGTCGTCGTCACGTCGAGCGAGTAGAAGCGAATCGAAGGCAAGCCGTTCGACGACCACAGCACCGCCGGCGAGCCGCTCGACATGTCGTTCGCGGCAAAGAGGTAGGCGCTACCAGCGCAGGTGAAGACATCGGCGCAGGCCTTGGTGTTGGAATAGGTGTCTACAACCGCGCCATCCTGCAATCGCTCCGCGACGCGCCTTGCCGCCGAATTGACCATACGGTAGCGGTGAGCTGTGCTTCTGTCTGCTTTAACCCTGTAGTCACCATAGTTACTGTTGTTGAAGTCGTAGTAGAAGTAGGAGCCATCCACGAACATCGAAATGTTTCTGGAGCCGGCGGCGTTGCGGCAGCCATAGAAGGCGCGGGCGTTGCTCGGCAGCGCAAGGGGCTGGAAGGACAGCTCGACGATGTTCGAATTTCCGTTCACCCAGTCGGTGTCGATATACTGCGTCCCGCTGCTGTCGATCCATGCCTCGTAGTCCGAAACGGCAAAGAGGCGGAAGGCGTTGACGCTGGTGCCCCATCCGTCCGGCAGCGGCACCTTGAGCTTCGTTTCGCCCTGCTCGAGCGCGGCCACCGCGATGACGCTGTTCCAGTCCGAGATGGCAGTGCCGGCGTCGCTTGCCCCGTAGGCTAAGACAAGGCGCGGGTCGGCGGCGGCGGCGCGCACCGTGACGGAGATGTACCCGCCGTCGATGCCGGTTACCGTGATAGCGCTGAAGCTGCTGCTGCTCTCGTAGCCCTGCGCCGCCGAAGCGGTCACGCGCGTCTTGACGCTCGAAACGCCGGTTATGTCGAATTCGGCGAGCTCGCCGCCGCGGTCGAGCAACTTGCCGCGGACGAGGTCGTAGATGCGGCCAACCCGAACGCCGTCGACGAAAAGCGACACCGGAACCATGTCGGCGACCACCTCTTCGCCGCGGGCAATGCGGCACGAGACAAATCCGAATCCGCCGTCGGCACCGCCGGCCGTAACCCAGTCCGAGGGTTGCCCGTTGACTCTGAAAATATAGGCGGAGCCAGCGCAGACAAACTCATCGGCGCAAACGGTGCGGTTGGTTGAACTGTTGCGGGTAGAAGAAACGGCGACTCCATTGCGGAACGCATCGACATGCCGCTCCGCCGCCGAAATCGCAATCGTCATGTCAAGCGCGGCATAGCCGCTGCCACCGGGGAAAGTCGGAACGGCGCGATAGGTTGAAGCGTTCGAGGAGTTGAAATCGACATATACCTCCCCAGCTTGGTTGCAGAAAGTCGAAATGTTCTTTTCCGACGCGCCTGCCCTCGCACCGAAGATTCCGCTGTAACTGGATCCATACGACGAGACCCTGATGGCAAGTTCCACGGAGTCGGTCGAGGCGTTGGTGATGCCGGTGTCGAAATAGGTCTTGCCGTTGCCGGGCAGGTAGTCGAGGCGGGTGTCGAAGGGATGCTCGGCGAGGACAAAGCGCGAGTAGCGGTAGGTGGCGTTCGTCAGCGGGTCGAACGGCAGCGTCACCGCGTAGGTGCCGCCGGCGGCGGGGACGGCGGCGAGGCTGGCGATGGCGTCCCAGCCGACGCCGGGATTGGCGTAGCCGTCCGTATTGCCGTAGGCGAGTCCCAGGTATTCGGTCGCCTCGCCGGGTCCGACGGTGACGGTGGCGTTGGTGCCGGCGAGCGAGTCGACGGTGACCGTCCTCGCAGCGGCGGACGAGGCCAGCGCAATGGCGGCGCAGCAGGCGAACATGGCAATGAGGGGTCTATTCATCTTGTCCTCCTTTTGTGGTACGCATATTTTACCACATCAGCACCACGCTTGCACGACTTGTGCGCACAACTTTCTGCCGCGGCTCAGAGGAGAGCGGGGGTTCGGTCTCGTCGCGGGTGACTTTGTCGCCTTCCGCGCTTAGGACAACCGGACTGGTTTACCCTGGCAGCCTGAATCCTATCGCTGGTTGCGCTCAAAATCACTCACACGGCGAGTCGCACCCGCCTTCCTCACTCACCCCCCTCCCCTCTTCGCCGCTTGTATGGCTCCGGGAGAAATCAGACAGCACCACGGCAGGGACGAAGATGCGGGCGCGCAAACTGCCGCGGGGCCTATACCCACGATTACCGAGATTATGCCATGCCCTATGGCGCAACCACTTTCAGATTGTTGAAATAGCTACGATAGAAGCCCTTGTCGCGAGTCAGCAGACAATCAGCACACGACTCGGCATGTGCGCCGACAAGGAAATCGGCAATGACACGGCGAGGTGGCGGAGTGCGATTCGCCTTGGCGAGACGCCACATGTCAGACGCCCTTGTCGCCGCCTCTTTGGACATCGGCACGAACCTTACGCCAAGTTTGTCCATAGCCGCCAGAAATGATTGCTCGTCCTGGAAAACTGCTCCCGTTTCCGACCAGACGACTTCGCCAACGACAACATCACCGGACGAAAACGCCTTTGTCAATGCCGCAAACGATGCGCTCCCGTATTGGGGATCGTTCAGGAACACGTCAAGAAACACATTTGTATCGACAGCAGTTACCATTGATCGTAACCTCGCATTTCGGACACCACATCGTCCGTGCGACGCGAACCGCCGATGCATCCAACCAACTCGGACAGAGGATTGCCCTCGCCGTCTTTCCTTGCCGGGCTTCGTGGCCTCGAGCCCCCGCCACCGACAGGCGCGGCGGCTTTCTGCGACAACAGAAAGCGAACGAACAGGACGACCGCGTTCTGCTGCGTTTCGTCAAGTCTTTCAATCTCTTTTTCTAGCACCGCGTAAGGCATTTTTGTCCTCGTTCCTTGTTCAAGGGCATAGCGCCCCAAAAAGTTATTTGTATTATACAAAATCCTGTCGGAAAACTCAATGGCAGGTTTGAAACGCAGTACAGCCGACACAATCCCACTGCCTGAGATTACGGTGCGGACGAAATCCTTATGAAAGACGGGAAGATGTTCTGCGGTAGCCAATTGGCGATAGCTTTGTCGCCGCCTTGAATGATCTGGCGAAGTAGGCCGCCGAGGAGAAGCCTGTGCGCCGCGCGATGTCCGATATCGACAGGTTCGTGTTGGAAATGAGGTTTTTCGCAACCCGCATGCGCTCTGCCAACTGGAACTGAAGCGGCGAGAACCCCGTCATGCCGGCAAAATGGTGCCTGAACCTGTCGTAGGTCATCCCCACCGATTTCGCAAGCTCCGCGAAGTCTATCGTCTCGCAGGCCCGGCGGACAATCGCGGCCTGTGCCTGTCTGATCGCGGCAGATGTCGCCATGACCGCCTCGCTGTCGAAATCCTCATCGGCGATCCGCCCCAAAAGGCTCATGAGGTCGCCGGCCGACGACAACGGCCTGCGTTCGCCGAACTTCAGCATCTGGTTCACCAGCCGCATGGCCGATGCCTCGAACTCCTTCGCCCTCGCCACCGACGAGACAAAGCTCCCCTCCCGGTGAAAGACGCTGCGAACGATGGAACGCGCCATCTTCCCGCCGAACCCGATCCAAAGCGTTCCCCATCCCGTCTTGGGGTCGGGACGGCACCGATGCCATTCCCCCGGGGCAAGCAGAAGCAACTTGCCACCGGTCAGCGCAACTGGTTTGTGCGGCGCGAATTCAACAACCCCTTCGCCCGAAAAGACAAAGCACAGCTGGTATTCCGAAAGGCGGCGCCCTGTCTCCCAGGTGTAGTAGTAGCCGTCCGGATGCTGCCGTATAGGGTAGTCTTCGTGCGGCGACACCCTCTGCCAGCCAACGTCGTAGATGCAAAGGCCCCAGCCCATGGAGACCTTGTCCAGCGGAAAGTACCTAAACTGCGTGCTCATGGAGAAGGTAGTATACCATAATCGCCAAAATATGCAAGTCGCCAATATTTCATATTGAAAAGTCGCCGCATAATGGATTATAATACCTGACCATAAACTACAAGTTACCAAAGGAAGGGATTGCCAGGATGTACACGCGGCCAGTCAAGCACATCATGGGCGCAATCGCGCTGTTCGCGGCCTTTGCGGCATGGGGGCGGGATATTTCGATCGAATCGGTCAACCGCAGCGCCGGTGGAGGCATCGAGTCGGTGACACTGGGCTTCACCGCCGCCGACGAGCCGTCGTTCCTGTATCTCGTGTCCGATACGGAGGACAAGGGGACGGACTGGCACAACTGGAGCGGCGTGGAAAAGGTCGCCGTCATCCCCGGCGGCACGACGCGCCACACGCATGAGTTCTTGTCCAAGTGGAGCGGCACCGCCAGGTTTTTCCTCCTGAGCGGAGGATCCATATCCATGCCCATCGACAGATGGCTAGACTACGTCGAAGTTGACGGACGCCAGACCGTCGAGACGCCGTTCGTGGCAACAGGTCTTGCCAGGATCGAGATGGACTACGAACCGACCGCGCTCGACACGGCCTGCGTCTTTTCATGCCGCAATGCATTGGCCGGTCCTGAATCGACGTACACGCTGTTCTACATTTCGGGCAGTGGCTGGCGCTTCGACTACAGCGGTAACGGCTCCGCCAATACGCCTCTGTCCGAGCCCGGGATAGACTGCCATATCGTGACGTCGAACGGACAGGCGACGGTGAACGGGACGACGGTGGCGAACCACACGGGGAAAAACTTCTCCAGCGGAGATCTCCTGACGCTCTTCGGGCTTCGCTACGGCACCACCAAGTACGAGGCCAAGGGCCGTTTTCGAAGTCTCAAGGCATGGTCGCAGCACTGGGTGGACGAGACGCTGGCGCTGGATCTCGTTCCGGCTTCCTCGAACGGCGTCGCTGGCCTCTACAACCGGATAGACGGCACGTTCCTCACCGACCGCGAAGGCGTTGGGCTTACGGCGTCCGCCGGCGGCACCGATGTCAATGTCGTTCAGGACCAGACCGGGGCGGTGACCGGCAACTTCGGCGCCGAGCGGAATGTGTGCGTGACATCGACTACGCGCGACGAGAACAACCGCCTCACTGAAGTCAGCCTCTCAATTACCGCCGGCGCCGCCACCCGCTGGCTCTACGTGGCCCATGGGAACTGCGCAGGCGACGCCGGCAATCCGGCCAGCTGGAGCGCCTGCGACGAAGTCGCCGAGATCCCCGAGGCGACATCAACGACAAATCTGGTCTTCAATGTTCCGGCGGAGTGGAACGGGCAGATCAGGTTCTTCCTCCTTGAGCACGACGTGATTCCCTGCGACGTGAGATACGAGTACGTGACGGTCGGCGCGTCGAAATACGTCGAGACCCAATTCATTCCGACCAGGGACACGAAAACCGAGATGAGGCTGGCGTTCACCGACGTGTCCGCGAGCCAGACTCCGTTCTGCGCGCGCGGAACGGCCACGTCGGCCAATACCTATACCATGTTCTACATCGCGAACGCGGGCTGGCGGTTCGACTTCGGCACAAGCCAGAACTCGTCCGCGGTCAAGGCGGAGGCGGACCGCGCCTACCTCATCGAGACGGATTCCTCGGGCCTGTCGGTTGACGGCAACCAGGTTATCTCGGCGACTGCGGGACAGTTCACGGCCTTGGGGCGCCTGGCGCTCTTTGCGTCGCACTACGGCAACACCTCGTATGGCAACAACTTCACGGGGCGGTTCTATCATTTCCGCGCCTGGGACGCGCAGTCCAACCTCGCGCTCGACCTGCTGCCGTGCAGCGTGAACGGCGAAGTCTGCCTCTACGACAGAGTCAGCAAGACCTACCTGCATCCAAGCGCGGCGATTTCGCCGGATGGCGCGGCGGTTGCCGACAACGGCTACGCGGTCACGGCCAGCACCGTGGTTCTGCCGCTGACGGACGGAGGGTTCTTAGTGATCGTAAAGTAGACCCCTTCAGCACAATGGTCTAACCTTGCTCGCCGTGCTATCCCGCACCACCAGCGGGGCGCTGAGGAACGTCTCGCGCGGCGGCGCGTCGGGGTCGTCGATGCGCGACATGAGCATGCCGAAGGCGAGGTCGGCGAGCTCGTTGCAGGGCTGGTGGGCGGTGGTGAGCGCCGGCGCGGAGATGGTGGCGTAGTTGACGTCGTCGAAGCCGGCCACCTGGATGTCTTCGGGCACGCGGCGGCCGAGCTGCGCGAGCGTGGTGATGAGGAGCCGCGCCTCGCGGTCGTTGTAGCACGCGAAGGCGTCGGGGCGGAGCGTCCTCAGGACCCGGCGGATCGCCGCGGCGTCGTCCGGCCGCGCGTAGACCGCCGCGCCCTTCACCGTCTTCCCCTCCGCGCCGACCTTGACGCCGAGGTAGCGGTCCTGCACGCAGGGCGCGTGCTCGCGCTCCATCAGGTAGGCGATGCGCTTCGCGCCGCAGCGGACGAGATGCTCGCCGATGCGCCGCCCCGCCTCGATGTGGTTCACGGCGGCGAGGTCGTAGCGGCTGCGCTCCGGCGAACGGACGATGTCGCTGTCGAGGAGCACCACCGGCACGCCCGCGGCGTCGAAGACCGCGAGGATCCGGCGGTTGATCGCCTCGGCGTTCCTTACGAGCTCGACCGGCTGGAAGATTACGCCGTTCACGCCGGTCTCGACGAACTCCTCCGCCGCGGCGCAGACCCGGTCGATGCGGCGCGCGACGGCGTCGCCAGAGAGGTCCGCGAAGAGCAGCGCGAGCCCGTTCAGCTGGCAGAGGTGGGAGACGCGGCGCGCGATCGGGGCGAACAGCTCACAGTAGTCGCTGCCGTGGACGATGAGGCCGATGCGCCCGAACTCACCGATTGCCTTGCGCGTCAGCACCGTGCCGGCGCCGCGGCGACGGGCGATCAGCCCGCGGCGGGCAAGCTCCTCATAGACCCTGCCGATCGTCTTGCGCCCGACGGCAAACCGCCGCGCGGACATGTTCTCGCTCGGGAAAGACCGATCCTTGTACTTTCCGTCGCGGATGTCCTTGAGGAGCGAGTTGAGGACTGCGGTATACTTTGTCTCCATTTCTGGTGCGAATTATAACACATCCGCCGCCCCGAAATCTAACTTGTGCGCACAACTTTCCACTTACACTGTTCAGCACGGCACGGCACAACCACTTGCAGTCGTCTAAAATGCATAAGGAAGCAAGGGGACAGTCCCCGCCAAGCTTTATCCGAACGACCCGACGGATATGGTCACGCTCGAACTGCCGCGGATCACCGTGGTGGCGGAGTAGCCGCGGGGACGCGGGGACGTGGGACGTTAGACGTTAGGCGTGGCACGCGCGGCGCGGGGGATTCGTCCCCCGCGCCCTTTTGCCGCGGAAATTGCCGCGGCCTTTCAACTTTTCAACCTTTCAACCTTTCAACCTCTCAGGTGCCGCGCAAAGTGCCGCGGTGTCGAATCCGGTCTTTACCTGAAGACGGCAGCGAGCAGCGCGGCGCAGCGGCCACAGTGGGCGCAGTCGTCGGCGCGGGGGCAACTGCGCACCTGTTGCCAGAGGTCCCCGGACTGGTCGAAAGCCCGGTTGTCGAACGACTTCGGGAAAGCGTGCGCTGGATCCATCAGCTCGGCGAGGTTGCCGTCGTAGGAATACGCGGCGTATGCGTCCACCACCTTCTCGGGACAGGGATGACGGCGGGTCGCGAGCTTGACGACGTCGACGAAGCTCTCGTACTCCGGCAGATCCTCTGGCCGCAGCCAGGTGGACCGGAGGAAGTCCTCGTACCGGTGCTTGACCTCGTAGTCGTCGCGGCAGCGGAAGAAGCCGAAGCCGTACTCGCGCGCCGCGGCGAGGTCCTGCGGCCGCCGCCCGTCGCCATGCCCGTGCAGGTTGTCGTGGAAGGTCTGGAACGGACACTGCCGGATGCAGCCGCTGTTCGCCTGCATCCCCACCGTCTTGCCGTGGCGGTCGGCCCATTCGCGCGTCTGCGCGAGGAAGGCGAGGTCGCGGTGGCGCTCGCGCGAGACGTAGAACGAGTCGAAGAGCTCCTCGACGCTCTCCAGCCCCACCGAGCCGTGGACGCGCAGGTTGACGCTCCAGCGGATCTTCAGCCCCGGACGCCGCCTGCGCAGCACCGCGGCAATGAACGGCGAGGTGGTGGTGAGCGTGTCCGGGAACAGTCCCGCCGCGTCCATCTCGTCCAGGCTGCGGACAACGAAGTCCGCCAGCTCGGTGGAGATCGCGATGTCGCCGTAGCAGTTGGCGTTGAAGAGCGTGTCGAGCTCCACCCCGTTCGCGCGCGCCCACCTGAGGTCGTCCGCCATCCGCTCCCTGAGCTCCGGCGTGAACTCCGGCGCCGGACGGCACGAGACCACCCCCGGCCAGGCGAAGAACACCTCGCGCACCCGCTTTAGGTTGCGCGCGACGGTCGCCTTGAAGTCGCCGTTGAAGAAATGCCCTACCGCCAGACTACGCCTCTGCATGAGCCACCTCGCATTTCCTGCCGTGGGTCCCCTTCACCACCCCGCGTCCGAAGAAGAAGAGCTCGGTCGGGTCGTAGCCCGGCTTGTTGTGAATGTCGACGTGGCTGGCGAAGTCCGGCGCCTCGCGGCGGTCGGTCCACCACTTGTATTCGCACCACGAGCCCGGCCTCGCCAGGAGCACAATGCCGTTCCCCGCGTCCCCTTCCGTCGGGCGCTCGTAGCCGCCGGTGGCGAGCAGCAGCTCCGCCGCCTTTTCGCGCTCCTCGCCGTAGACGACGCAGAACTCGTGGTCGCACATCGCGAATGCCGTCGACTGGTAGAAGTCGGGATACGCCATGCCCGCGACGGTGCGCGTGCGGAAGAGGTCGTTGCGGCGCAGGACGACATTGGGGCGGAGAGGCTCTTCCGTGACCGGCGTGATCTCGTAGTCGCCCACTACCCTGAGCGCGCAGCCGCGGTGCATTGAGATGTCCGCGAGTCGCTCGAGCTGACGACGGAACTCCTTGAGCGCCGCGGTCGCCGCGGACGACTCCGGCCCCTGCGCCTGCGCCGCGTAGTCCAGGGTCGGCAGATAGAGGTACGCCTCGTCGACGTCGTGCGCATCGGTCATCGCCTCGAACCAGTCGATGCACTTCCGTCCGACCTTGGGCGAGGCGAGCGGCCCCCAGTAGCGCCAGAGCGGGAACCTGCCGCAGAGCTTCCTCAGAATCGGCGCCATGCCGGTCGGCTTGGCGTAGCAGCTCATCAGCATCCCGCCGCCGTGCTTGTGGATCGGCGCAGGCGAGACAATGACGTCCGCTTCCTCGCCAAGCGACTGCTGGAAGAAGAACATCCCCACCGTTCCGCCATGCGCGCGGCGCTCCGCCCACACGCGCCGTCCCTTCACGAGCCGCGCGCTCTGCTCCCAGAAGAGCGGCCGCCTCAGCTCCTCCGACCACCAGCCGTTCGAGACCATGCCGTGCTCGGCGGGCGTCAGCCCCGTCCGGAGCGACGCCTGCGCGACGCAGGTGACCGCCGGGAACACGCTCGGCGCGGAATGGAAACGGAGCCCCGCCATCTCGAGCATCCCGTTGCGCTCAAGCAACCGGTAGCCAAGGCCCGCCGCAACTACAGTAAGGCTCTTCACGACGCGCTCACCTCCGGGAACGCCTTCTTGAACAGCCTCAGCAAGACCAGCAGCACCGCGCCCGCCACGAGAAGCGGTCTCATCGCCGCCACCTGCGGAAACTCAAGCGTCAGCACAATCAGCGCCGTCAGCTGAAGGTACACGATGCCGCCGACGAGCAGCCCGACGCGGCGCTTCTTCACGGGGTCGTTCTCCTCGCCCTCAGAATAGAGAGTCACGAGCGAGATGTAAAGCCACCAAAGAACAGCAACGCACATTGGCCGTAGTCCGATACATTCCGCCTGCTTCAATCCGCCGCCGACAACCGCCGCCGCGCCGAGCAGGACGTTCATCGCACGGCAGAACCCCATCATCCACCACGCTTTCGAGCGGTTGTAGACCGTAATCGCCACAACGAGAGCAATCGCGCACCATGGCCAGCAGAACCTTCCCGTCCAGTCGCCATCGAAAAGCCCGCCAATGTACGCACAGCCAAAGGCAGCGGCTATGCAGACAGTCGCCGCCGCCCATGCCGAATCCATCGAAATCTCCCCGTTAGGGATCGGGCGGTCCTTATCCGTCTTCGCCCCCATGATGTCGTTCTGCACAAGCCCGAACATATAGAGCAACACGCTGGCACCCGCCGCCCACCAGACCGGCGCAAGCAGTCTCGCGCACCAAACATAGTCCAAGCCCGAAAATTCCGAATGCCTCCCTACCGTCAGCGCCGCCGCCGCGCCGACGAGAACGTCGCCAGGAACCGTCGGCAGATTGACGACGCGGAAGAGCCTAAGCCACGCCTTCATTTCGGCATCTCCTTCGGCGCCGGCGCCGCGGCCGGCTCACGGCAGAGCTCGAGGACAATCATCGCGAACGAGGTGCAGAGCACCGGGTCCGCCTCCCAGAAGCGGTTGTTGTCGTTCGCCCAGCTGCCGTCCGGCTTCTGCAGGGCGAGGAGACGGGACGCAAGCTCGCTGCGCCAGCGGTGGCCGCCGACATCGTCCACCCCCGCCGCCGAGAGCGCGCGGGCCATGATGTCGTAGAAGTAGTACAGCCCCTGGCTGCCCATGCCGGGATTCTCGTCCACCGACCAGTTCCGCTCCATGTACTCCAGCGACTGCCTCACGCGCGGATCGCCGCGGTCGAGCTTCGCCGCGCACATCGAGAGGACGGCGGCGTAGGTCATCGAACCGTAGGCGCGGAGCGCGACGCGTCCCTGCGCGTTGGTGGACGCGCCGGCCTGCGGAGTGCGGTCGTTGTAGGCCGCGCCGCCGGCGTTGGGCCCTTCCTTCTCCATCAGTCCCTCCACGTATGCAAGCGCACGGTCCCAGTCGATGTCCACCCGCTTCCCGCCGGTGCGGAACTCCTCCAGCGATGCGGTCTTCGCCATCGCGCTCATCGCGTAGGAGGTGTTGGAGAGGTCGGCGTAGCGGCGACGCGAGACCTTGTCGTAGCCGAAGCCGCCGGCGAGCGTGTCGTCGCCGGTGAGCTGCGACGAGGCAATGTACTCGCGCGCCCGGAGCATCGCGTCCTTGGGGGCGAGTCCGCTTTCGAAAAGCGCGCTGAGGCAGACGGAGGTATTGTAGTTGCCGAGACCAGAGCCGCCGCGGCCCGGCTTGGGCACGTAGAAGCCGCCGTCCGAACGCTGGGTGGAAAGGACGAACTTCGCTGCTTTCTCGAGCGGGGCGCGCTCCGCGCCGGCGCCAACGAGCGCCCAGAGCGGCAGTGCGGTCAGGGCGGGCATGTGCGGATCGGAGAAGTGCCCGTCCTCCGACTGGCGCGAAAGGAGGAACTTCGCCCCGCGCGCGACGGCGTCGTCAAGCGGCGAGGCGGCGGGGGATGCGGCCGCGGCGAGCGCAGCGGCGAGGAAGAGTGCGGTTCTGGCGGTGTTCTTCATAATAATTTAAACGCCTCCGGGGGCGGATTGGTTCACCACAGCGTCGCGGGAGCGGACGCGGGCGAGGAAACGGACATGAAGGAAGAGCGGGACGAGCGTCACCGCGTTGCAGAGGACGTCCGAAACCGGCATCGAGAGCCATATCGCCAGCGCCTTGTCCGCCATGAAATGCGGCAGCAGCCACACGATCGGCAGCAGGATCACCCCCTGGCGCAGCATCGAGAGCGCGATGGCGACGCCGGGGTGGCCGATGGACTGGAAATAGGTGGTGGCGAGGACATTGACGGAAATGCACCAGATCATCGAGTTGGAGACCATCAGGTCGTGGGCGGAGAGGGCGATGATCTCCGGGTTGTCGGCGGAGACGAACATCCGCGCAATGAGCCCGGGGAACGGCGGCACCACCTGGACGACGAAGGCGAGCACCGTGAGTGCAGTCGTCGCCCAGAACCCGAGCTTGAGCGTGTCCAGCACCCGGCGGTAGTTGCGCGCGCCCCAGTTGAAGCCGAAGATCGGCTGCAAGCCCTGCTGGCAGCCGAGCATGGGCATGAACACGAGGATAAGCGCGCCGTTGAAGACGCCGAGCGAGGCGACTTCGGCGGTGCGCGAGGCCTCGTCCGGCATCCAGCGGGCGAAGGCGTACTGGAGCGAGGCGACGATTACCGAGCCCATCAGCTGCTGCAGGAACGGCGCAAGCCCGATCGCAAGGGTGCGGCGCAGGAGCGAGGGATATATCCACACGCGCCTGAGGCGGAGGCGCACCACGGTCCGTCCGCGCCAGTAGTAGCCAAAAGCCCAGAGGCAGGAGGCGAGCATCGCGATGTTCGTCGCCCATGCCGCGCCGGCGACACCCATCGGAGCTACGAGCCACCCGTCCGCGGCGAACGGCATTCTGACGCCGAAGATGAGGAGCGGGTCGAGGACCAGGTTGGCACCGAAGCCGACGATCATGCACATCATCGAGCGGATGGCGCCGCCCTCGGCGCGCTGGAGCGCGGAAAGCCCGAAGGCGAGGTGCGAGAAGAGATGCGAGCAGAGGACGATCTCAAGGTATCCTTTCGCCGCGGCGTATGCGCCGGGGGTCATGCGGTCGGCGCCGCAGCAGACGAGGATTTCGTCCAGAAAGAGATACATGAGCGGAATGAGCACCGCGTAGAATAGGAGCTTGAGCGCCACCGTCTCGCCGACGAGCTTCTCGCAGGCGACGCGGTCGCGCGCGCCAAGCTTGATCGAAAGCACCGAGCCGTGGCCGACGCCGATCAGCGGACCGAAAGCCGTCAGCAACATCATCACCGGCATCGCGAGCTGGAGCCCGGCCATCGCGTCCACGCCGCAGCCCTGGCCGATGAAGATGCGGTCGACCACGGCGTAGAGCGCGTTGAGGCTCATCGAGACCAGCGCCGGCCACGAGTACTTCGCGAGCAGCCGCCCGAGGCTTCCGCCCGCCAGCTCATCGAGGCCATTGCCGATTCTCTTCATTTCACGCATACGACTAATTGGTGTTAATTATATCATATTCTATGTTAGTTGGTTGGGGGCGAGGTATTAACTCCGATCTGTGGGGCTCTCGCTACCGCTCCGCAGAATGATATATGCTTCGCAAAATTCATTCATCTACCACAGCCATGTTGACTATGGGTTGTATCTGCGGCTTCGCCGCAGGGATGAAACGGGGTCTGGGGCGTAGCCCCAGTTAAGAAACCTCTGCGTCTCTGCGCCTCTGTGTGAGCAAAAACTGCCTGGAACTGGTTCATGGTTGGCAGGTGCGAAGCTGCGGAGCGGTAGCGGGAGCCCAAACCATCGGAGTTTCTACAAAGTGAACTGACGGCCGCGGTCTGTGCCTAGAAGCGGGGGAGGCGGGAGAGCGACTCGACGCGGCCTTCGGGCCGAAACCTGAGCGCCCAGACGCGGCCGTGCTCGTCGCGGAGCGCGCGGAGTCGCCGCTCGTCGCGGCGGTGGCAGGCAGCGTCGAGGAGGTTCGCCATGTGGACGATCTCCTTGGCCCAGTCGCTGCGGTCGGTCCAGCGCTCCGCTGCGACGCGCACGCCGCGCGCGACTCCGCCTACGTCCTCGAGCACCGTCTCGGTGATGCCGGGATGGCGCGAGTAGCCGATTTCGTTCGCGAGGATGTTGAAGAACTCGGAGGAGTCGTCCCGCACCGCGCCGCCGCGCAGATACAGGGTGCCGAGCTTGAGGAGGAGTCCTCCGAGCGGCGCGTCCAGCACCCGGTCGAGCTCGCGCTCGAGGTCCATCTTCGCCGCCTTGCGTCCGTCGCTCGCGAAGTTGCCGCCGAGGATGATCCCGGGGAGCGAGGCGGCGAGCGGCTGCCAGGCGCACTCGTCGGCGAAGTCAGTGACGAGGAACCGCCGCGCCTTGCGGAGACGGGCAGCCTCCTCGGCGCGGCCCATGCGCTCGCGCATTTCCTCCACGCGGCCAGCGAGCGAGCGCGGCGACTCGGTGGAGACCGCCACCGTGTCGCCGGCGAGCAGGAGGCGGTCGTAGCCGTCGGGATCGATCTCGACGAGCTTGATCCCCTGCATCTCGCAGTAGGCCGCCAGCCGCCGCGGATCCTCGAGCGCGGGAGGGTCGTCCTCGAAGCCGGAGCTGAATTCGCCGCGGTGGACGAAGAGCTCGTTGTAGCCGCAGCCGGCGAGGAGGTCGACGACGAACCGCATCGCCCGCGTCGTCGGCGCGCGGCGGGTGATGTCGATCAGGTACGCTCGCTTCTCGAAGGACATGGCAAGGCTCCTCACGCCATCACGTACCAGAGGATGCAGAAGAAGTGGCAGACCGTGCCGGCGAGCACGAAGAGGTGCCACACCATGTGCGAGTAGGGAAGCCGCTTCCAGAGGTAGAAGCCGCAGCCGGCGGTGTAGAGCGCACCGCCGAGCACGAGCCACATCGCGCCGAGGCCGGTGAGCGACCTTATCAGCGGCGCAATTGCCGCGAGCGCCGCCCAGCCCATCACCACGTAGGCCGAGGTGGAGATGTAGCGGAAGCGTCCGGTGGTGAAGGCCTTGAAGACCGTGCCCACCACCGCCGCGCCCCATTCCACCCCGAAGATCGTCCAGGCGAGGGCGGGATGCGTCTGGCGCAGCGTCACCAGGCAGAACGGGGTGTAGCTGCCGGCGATGAGGAAGAAGATCGCCATGTGGTCCATCTTGTGCAGCACCTGCTTCGCCGGCTCGTAGGAGACGGCGTGGTAGGCGGACGAAATCGCGTAGAGGAAGATCGCCGACACGCCGAAGATGGCGCCGGAAGTCGCCTTCCACGCCACGTCCACGCCGCTCACCGCGCCCTGCCAGACGAGCAGCGCCAGCATCGCCGCGCCGAGGTGGGAGCCGACGACGTGGGTGACGGCGTTGGCGACCTCCTCGCCCGAGGTCTGGCGTTCAGACGAGCGCATCGAGGATCGGCTTCATGAACGAGACGTCGGCAAGTTCGACCGTCCCTGCGTCAACCGCCGCGGCGAGCGCGGGGTCGATCGGCACCGACGCGACGGCCTTGATGCCGTGTGCGGCCGCCATTTCCGTGGCCTTGGAGGGACCGAACACCTCGTGCACCTTGCCGCAGTCGGGGCACTTGAAGGAGCTCATGTTCTCGACAAGCCCGAGGACCGGCACCTTCATCATGTCCGCCATCCGCACCGCCTTCTCGACCACGAGCTGCACCAGGTCCTGCGGCGAGGTGACCACCACCGCGCCGGCGACCGGCAGCGACTGGAACACCGTGAGCGGCACGTCGCCGGTGCCAGGCGGCATGTCCACGAACATCACGTCGACGTCGCCCCAGACGACCTCGCTCCAGAACTGCTTCACCGCGCCGGCGATCACCGGTCCGCGCCAGACCACGGGCGACTTCGGGTCGTCGACGAGCAGGTTCAGCGACATCACCCCGATTCCGCCCTGGGTACGGCAGGGCAGGATGCCGCCCTCGCCGTCGGCGACGGCACGCTCGGCGAGGCCGAAGGCGGTCGGGATGGACGGTCCGGTGACGTCGGCGTCGAGGATGGCGGTTTTGAGTCCGCGTTGGGACGCCGCCACCGCCAGCAGCTCGGTGACAAGCGACTTGCCGACGCCGCCCTTGCCGCTCATGACGGCGATGACCTTGCCGATGCGGCTCTTCGAGTTGGCGGCTACCTGGAAGCTCTTCGGGTCGGAGCAGCCGCCGTCCTTCTTCTTCGCGCAGTTAGCGCAGTCGTGGTTGCATTCTTCGCTCATAGTTGAGGCGTATTATACCATATTCGTGGTTCGTGGTTCGGAGTTCGTGGACGGTACAAGCGAGCCGCGCGGACGGATGACCGCGCGGCTCGTTGTTGGCGTAATGCCGTGGCTGGCCCTTAGCGGACCTTCTTGTAGCCGTAGACGGCCTTCGCGCCCAGCTGCTCCTCGATGCGGAGAAGCTGGTTGTACTTCGCGATGCGGTCGGTGCGGCTCATGGAGCCGGTCTTGATCTGGCCGGAGTTGGTGGCAACCGCGATGTCGGCGATCGTCGCGTCCTCGGTCTCGCCCGAGCGGTGCGAGGTGACGGACGTATAGCCGGCGCGGTGCGCCATCTCGATGGCGTCGAGCGTCTCGGAGAGCGAGCCGATCTGGTTGACCTTGATCAGGATCGAGTTGGCCGCGCCGAGCTTGATGCCCTTCTCGAGGTACTTCACGTTGGTGACGAACAGGTCGTCGCCGACGAGCTGGCACTTGTCGCCGATCGCCTTGGTGAGCGCAACCCAGCCGTCCCAGTCGCCCTCGGCCATGCCGTCCTCGATCGAGTCGATCGGGTACTTGGCGACGAGGCCCTCGAGGTACTTCACCTGCTCGGCGGAGGTGCGCTTGGCGCCCTTCTTGCCTTCCTTCCAGGTGTAGTCGTAGCGTCCGTTCTTGTAGAACTCGGACGAAGCGCAGTCAAGGGCGATGGTGACGTCCTTGCCCGGCTTGTAGCCGGCCTGCTTGATGGCCTTGATGATGCACTCGAGCGCGTCCTCGATCGAGTCGAGCGCCGGAGCGAAGCCGCCCTCGTCGCCGACGGCGGTGGAGAGGCCGCGGGCCTTCAGCACCTTCTTCAGGTTGTGGAACACCTCGGCGCCGCAGCGGAGGCCTTCCTTGAAGCTCTTCGCGCCGACCGGGCGGATCATGAACTCCTGGAACGCGATCGGGGCGTCGGAGTGGGCGCCGCCGTTGATGATGTTCATCATCGGGACCGGCAGGGTGTAGGTGTTGGTGCCGCCGATGTAGCGGTAGAGCGGCAGGCCGAAGGACGCGGCCGCGGCCTTGGCGACGGCGAGCGAGACGCCGAGGATGGCGTTGGCGCCGAGCTTCGACTTGGTGGGCGTGCCGTCGAGCTTGAGCATGAGCTGGTCGATGCCGCGCTGGTCGCAGGCGCAGTGGCCGACGAGCTTGGGCGCGATCACCTTGTTGACGTTGGCGACCGCCTTGGAGACGCCCTTGCCGAGGTAGCGCTTCGGGTCGCCGTCGCGCAGCTCGAGCGCCTCGTTGACGCCGGTCGACGCCCCGGAGGGCACAGCGGCGCGGCCAAGCGAGCCGTCCTCGAGGACGACGTCGACTTCGACGGTGGGGTTGCCGCGGGAGTCGATGATCTCCCGCGCGACGATTTTCTTGATTGCTCTGTTCATTTCATTCCTCTTGTGGTTGGAAAATTGGTGCGTATTATACCATAATTTCGTGGTTCGTGGTTCGTGATAACACACGGATTTGCTCAGGTCTACGACCTTCGCCGTCTGTGAGCGACGTAGTCGCGAACAAATCCGTGTGTTAAACACTCAAACCCCAGCAAGATTTTCTAGCTCCTTTACAATCCGGACGGCAACCGCCTGCTTCGACATCAGCGGCAGGCGGACAGAGGATCCGTCGGCGCGGACGAACGCGACCCGGTTCGAGTCCGAGCCGAAGCCGCTGCCCTTCTCGGCGACGTCGTTCGCCACCGTGAAGGCAAGACGCTTCTCGCGGCACTTGCGCGCCGCCTCGGCAATCGGCGAGCCGGTCTCGGCGGCAAAGCCCACCAGCACCGCGTCCTTCCGCCCCGCCCGCCGCAGCCGTGCGCCGACGGACTTGAGGACGTCCGGGTTGCGCACGAGCTCCAGCGTGCCGGACATCTCGCGCTTCTTGAGCTTCTTCGCGGCGCGGCGGCGCGGACGCCAGTCGGCCACTGCGGCGACACCCACGAACGCAAGCGGAGCGGAGCGCGGCGCGGAATCGACCGCCGCGGCGGCCGCGGCGAGCATCTCGCGGGCGGAGACAACGTCCACGCGCTTGACTCCGCGCGGCGTCTTCAGCGCGACGGGCCCCGCCACCAGCACCACCTCGTGCCCGCGCCGCGCGGCCTCGGCGGCGACGGCGAAGCCCATCTTGCCGGTGGAGGGGTTGGAGAGGAACCTCACCGGGTCGAGATATTCTCGGGTGGGGCCAGCCGTCACCACCAGTCTCATGCGCGCCGCGCTCATCTGAGCCCCCTTGCGTCGCGGATCTCCCTCCAGGCGGCGTTGACCCGCACCATCTTCGCGTCTGCCGCGGCAACCGCCGCGTCGTCGCCACCCGCGGCGCGTATCGCGTCCGGATGGTGCTTCTTCGCGAGCTCCCGGTAGGCGGCGCGCACCACCTCGTTCTCGGCCTCCGGGGCGACGCCAAGCTCGGCGTAAGCCCTGAGGAGCGTGTCGTCGTCGGCCGGAAACGGAGATGCGCGGCGGGGCGCAGGCCCGCGGCGGGCGGAGAACCACCGGCGCTCCACCCAGTCGCCGGCGAGGGCTCCGATGATGGCGCCGACCCAGCTCCCGCGGGCGCCGCCCGCGATCGATCCGATGACGAACCCCTTCCAGCCCACTGCTCAGCCGTCCTTGCGCCGGCCGAAGAGGTATATCTTGCTTTCGCACCCGGTGGCGAGGCGCTTGATGTTCGACCGGTGCTTCCAGATGACGAAGAGCGCGACCAGGGTGACGAGCACGCACTGCGGCAGGTCCGCCGCGCCGCGCACGCCCAGGACAGGGAACCAGACCATGACCGCGAGGAATGCCGCCGCGAGACAGCTGCCAAGCGAGATGTAGTGGGTAAGCGCGAAGACGAGCGAGAAGACAGCGAACGCGCAGCCGACGAGCGCGGGCGCGAGGCCGAGCAGCATGCCGAAAGCCGTCGCCACGCCCTTGCCGCCCTTGAACTTCATGTAGGGCGTGAGCATGTGGCCGACCACGCAGGCGACGCCGACCCAGAGCGCCGCCTCGGGCAGGAAGCGCCGCGCCGCCAGGGTCGGGAGGAAACCCTTGAGGACGTCGCACGCGAAGGCAACGAGCCCCCACTTCTTGCCGACGGTGCGGAACACGTTCGTCGCCCCGATGTTCTTCGAGCCGACGGTGCGCACGTCCACGCCGCGCATCCTGCCGATGAGGTACCCGAACGGAATCCCGCCTACGAGATACGCGCCGAGGATCCACGCCGCCCACACGATAGTATTTTCGCTCATGGCCGTATTATACCAAAAACCGCTTCGCTATTTCGCGGCGTCGTAGTGGCGGGCGATGGCCTCGTAGCCCTCGATCATCGCCGGCGGGAGCTTGCCGTAGAGCTTGTAGTAGTCGCAGACGACCGGGAGGCACCGCGTCTTCCACTTGGCGATCGTGTTGAGCGCGATCGACTTGAGCTGGTGGTGGGCAAAGGGATTGGCGAAGCGCTCGAGGACGCTCTCGGCGTATTCCTTCTTCTCGGCGTCGGGCAGGTTCACGGTCGGGTAGATCTCGTCGAAGACTACCTTGCGGACGAACCGGTTGAACTCCGGGTCGGCGATGCACTGGGCGACCTCGGTGAAGCCCTTCTCGAGCCCACGGTAGACCATCGTGGTGTGCGTCGCGTTGAGAAAGCGCACCTTGCGGGTGCGGTAGGGCTGCATGTCCGGCGTGTAGACGACGTTGACGCCGGCCGCCTTGAGCGGCAGCTCCCTCTCGAGGTCGAAGCCGGCCGGGGTCTCGACGACGAAGAAGTGGAACGGCTCGCCGCAGACGAGCACCTCGTCCTTCTCGCCCAGACGCTCGGCGTAGCGCGCGGCGGACTCGGGGTCGGGCCGGCCGGCGACGATGCGGTCGACCAGAGTCGAGCAGAATACGCACTCGTTCTCGATGTACTTCTGGAGCGCGGCGTCAGGGGCGTCGGCGAGATGACGGAGGACGCACTTCTTGAGGTTGTCGCCGTTGTGCTCGATGAGCTCGCAGGGGATGAAGACGAGGCCGGGAAGCTTCGCGGCGAAGCGCGAACGCATGAGCCGCAGCACCTTGGCCGGGAAGGTGTCCGCGCCCTTTACGTACTGGATGCCCGCCTCGGTCGTGTTCGAGACGACGAACCGGAGCGACGGAACCGCGGCGTACTGCTCGAGGTTGGCGGCGAGGTCCACGCCCTTCACGGACGAGATCTCCTCGATCTCCTCGACGGTCTTGCCGCCGATGACGCCCCTGAGGCAGGTGTGGTACCTGCCGCCGCGCTCGTTGAGGATCCTCGACGGCGGCGAGAGCTCCTCGCCGATCGGCTGGATGATCTGCACCTGGCCGTTGAAGCCGGCCTTGTCGTTCATCTTCTGGACCATCCAGTCGATGAAGCACCGGAGGAAGTTGCCTTCCCCGAACTGGAGTATCTTGGTTTCCATTTGCGTTCTCCTTTCAGATTTCAGACCCGCTCGCCCCAGAGCGGAACCGAGACGTCGGCGCAGCCGGCGGCGGCGGCGCTCGTGCGCGCGGCGCGCACCATCCTGGCGTTGAGGCGTCCCACCGAGTGCCCGAGCTCCCAGAGGTGGCCGAAGGCGATGCGGCGCGGCTTCACGCGCGCGACGGCCTTGGCGACGTCCACTCCGCAGCCGGGGAAAAACAGCCAGAGGTCGGGGCGACCCCACTTCGTCGCGAGCTTCGGCTCCGTGCCCCAGCCGCTGTCGCCGGTATGGTAGAGGACGAAGCCGCCGATCCTGATCTCGAAGGCGGTGGTGAAGTCGACGAGGTAGCCGTTGTGGTCGGTGAGCGAGGTCCTGATCTCCACGTCCCCGAGTCCGAGCTCCCTCTCGCCGCGCGCATAGCCGCCTCTCTTCGCCCAGTCGGGCCCGCCCTTGCGCCAGTCCGCCGCGCCGTAGTTGTCGAGGAAGTTGGAGACGACGGTCTTGCCGGCGCCGTTCATCGCGTTGTAGAAGTCCTGCCGCCAGTGGTCGCCGTGGTTGTGGGTGACGAGCGCGAAGTCGAGCATCGGGGCGAGCTCGGCGGCGCGGCGGTGGACGAGGTCGATCGAGAAGAGCGACTTCGCGGTCTTGACGACGAAGCCCATGTTGTAGACGCACCAGACGGCCGGCTCCGCGCCGACCTTCGCGGCGGCGGCCTCGGCCTTGACCTGGTCGAAGGCGCGCTCCAGCCGCTCGAGCGCGGCAAGGCCGCGCGTGTCGCCGTCAGCGAGGTAGGCGCGGTAGGCCTCCGCCGTCACCAGGTCGGTCTCGCGCTGCCAGCGGTCGAGCGCGGCGTCGTCCGCCGCGGCCGCAGCGGCGCGCGGGATGGCGGCGGCCGCCGCCGCGGACGTCCCGGCGACGATGAATTCCCTTCTGCTCGTCATGGCTGGCTGCATCCGCCTTACTTCAGCTTGATCTCGATGGGCACGAAAAGGTCGGGGTTCTTCGCGCGGCGCACGATCTTGTCGGCGTACTCGTCGGAATAGTAGCGGTCGGTGTCGGTGCGGTCGCGGCGGCCGTTGTAGCGCTGCAGCGCCTTGAGCCAACCGTCGAAGAAGCCCTTGGGGCGCGCCGAGGCTGGCTTGGCGGAGGAAGAGAAGCCCTTGCGCGAAAGGTATCTGATCGCGGCACGCACGTTCTCCTCGGGCGTCCCCTCGTTGCGCTTCGACGGCTTCTTAAGCCCCACCAGGGTCTTCTCCTCGCCCCAGTCGCCGGGCACGTTGACCTGGAGCGGGTCGACCGCCCACGCCGCCTTGGAGCGCGGGCCGTTGCCGCCCGACTCCTCGATCATGTGCGCCTTGACGATCGCCGGGGTCAAGTCCTCGATCTTCGCCGCCTGCTCCGCCGTGCCGCCGCATGCCTTCGCCTTGTCGGCGTTGAACTCTTCCACCAGGCGGACGATCAGCTCGTCGTGCACCTGGTAGCGCGATGCCTCGAAGCCGCGGAAGACCGGCACCAATGAGGTCTTGATCTTCTGCTGGCGCGGACGGACCTCCTTGGCGAAGTGGCGGCGGATCCAGTCCTCGATCGCGTAGATTACCTTCATCTCCTCGTCGGTGACGAAGCGGCGGTCGACATAGAGCTGGCCGAAGTCGTTGAACTCGATCTGCCCGAGGCCGAACTGCGCGGCGACGCCGGTGATGTCCACGTCGATGACGTGCCGGTCGCCGAAGCTCGCCGGTTCCTCGGCGATGCCCTTCGCGCGCAGCTTCGCAGTGTGCTCGGCCTCGCGCGCGGCGGCGCGCTGCTGGATGGCGAAAGCCTCGACGGCAAGCGGCATGATTTCCTTGAACGCCGCCGCGTCGATTTCAACGTGCTGGTCCGCCGCGAAGAGATTCTGCGCGGCAAAAGCCAGGGCTGCAAGCATGGTTAGACCGGTCCTCATGCCGCGTATTATACCAAATTTCGCGGTTCGCCGGCTATGGCAGGAAGTAGTTGAAGACGGTGGTGCCGACGCGGCGGGGCACGAACTGGCTGAACTCGCCGAGGTCGGACGCCGCAAACGAAGTGAAGAGCGCGGCGTCGAGGTTGCGTCCGCAGAAGACCGGCGCGCCGGCGGGGCCTCCGGCCGACGCCACCCCCGCCACCCTGACCGGACCCGACGCGACCGGCGACGACGAGACCGCGAAGTACATGCTCCTCCCGGGCTCGAAGGCGTAGCGGTCGACGGCTATCTGCGAGCGGGAGACGTCGACCGGGACCGACGAGCGGTTGGCGAGGACGACTTCGCAGGAGTTGGAGAACGGCATCACCCAGAACGACTCCATGTAGCCGTCGCCGCCCGAAAGCGCATACCAGGAGCGGAACCGCTCCGACGGCAGCCCGGCCGGCGCGAAGAGCGCGGAGAGCGGCGCGCGCACGGTCTCGTGGCCGTCGAACCTGATCGTCGCCTCGACGGCGTCGAACGCGCCGGCGGCAGTCTCCGGTCCGGCGGCGCCCCCCGCGAACACCGCCTTGGCCGAGATGTTCTTGACCGCCCCGGGTCCGTCGAACCGCAGCGTCCGCGACGCCTGGGGCTCGAGGCGGCCGTCGAAGACGAGCGACTTCTCGATGTGGCCGCCGGGACGCGCCGGCAGGACCGACTTCGCGTAGGCGACGGCGCGCGCGGCTCGGTCAAGCACCGTCCTGGACGCGCTCTCCACCTTCGTCCCACACGCGTACACCCGCGCCTCGATCCCGTACTTGAACTCGCCGATGTCGGACGCCTCGACGGTGGCGCGGAAGCTCCGGGCGAACGGGATGGGGACGAAGAGCGCCTCGTCGCGCCGCGGCGCGGACGGCGGGCGGCCGCAGAGGACGCTCGACGCCCAGCCCTCGACTACGGGACGCTCTGAGCCGTCAACGTACAGCCTCGCCTTCTCGAAGCCGGTGCCATCGCACCAGCCGCCGACCACGGCGCCGGGTCCGCTCGCCTCGGCGACGATGTACTCCACCCTGCCGGCGGAGTTGGTGAGCGCGCGCCTTGCGCCGGACGCGCCCGCGGCGCCGCCCCAGTGGCTGCGCGCGTACGCGGGCACCGGCATGCGCGTCACCGCCTCGCGGTCGAGGGTCTCGTCGATCAGCGACTCCACCGTCACGATGCCGGGCACGGCGGCGGGCGGCGAGCCGGGGCCGAAGACGCGACGCACGGCCTCCAGGTAGCCGTAGCCGAACTGCTCGTCGGGCTCGAGGTAGGAGCCCTCGGTCCACTCGTTCCAGGCGTTTATGGTGACAAGGTGCGGCCAGCCGGGCGGGGTGTTGCGGTCGCACCAGTCCTTGGCGCGGCGGAGGGCGACCTCGAACTTCTCCGGGGAGGATCCGAGGACAGTCGGCTGCACCGAGCCGGCGGGGTAGCGCGGGTTGGTGTCCCACCCGACCGAGGCGTGGGAGAAGTAGCACTGCACCCCGAGCTGCGCCTTGGCGTGGACGAAGCGCTGGGCGCCGCGCTCGGCCCAGACCGAGTAGTCGGGGTTGCCGTACGGGCTGGACCAGTGGACGAAGTTGTAGATCGAGGCGGACTCCACCCCCAGCGCCCGCACCCACTCCTGCTTGACGCCGAAGTCGCAGGTCATCAGGTGGACGCCCCCGAGGCCGGCGGCGCGGCAGGCGTCGCGCAGGTAGGCGACGGACTCCATCGCGTTGGCGAGCCCGCCCACGCCGTCGACGAAGGTCTTGAGCTCGTAGATCATCAGCACCGGCCGGCCGCCGATGCGGTAGTAGTTGCCGCGGCGGAAGTACTTCTCGATCCAGCGCCAAGCGAGCTCCTTGAACTCCTCCTGCGACACCCAGCCGCGCCAGGTCGGCGACGACCAGTGCTTGTCGGCGACGCGGTTGTCCCAGAGCTTGTTGACGTGGTGGTTTGCCCACATGAGGAAGAAGCGCATCCGGCCGTTGTTCGGCGCGCCGAGGAAGCCGTCGTCGAGGGCGCTTTCAAGGAACGGACGGTGGCCGTACCAGTACCAGTCGTAGATGAAGACGTTGACGCCGTGGGCGACCGCGGCGTCGATCTTCCTCGCCACCACCGCCGGGTCGGCCTCGTTCTCGTAGCCCCAGCGCGGCTTGAGCGGCTGGACGTGGCCCTTCCACTTCGGCACCGCCTCCTTCACGTTCTGCCACTCGCCGATGCCCTCCGGGAAGATGTCCAGCTCCGCCCACCTGGGCTCGGGCTGGTAGGCGGGCCAGACGTAGGCGGCGACGTCGTACTGGGCGGCCGCGGCAGATGCCACCAGAAGCGCGCCGGCGGCCATCGCCGCCAGCCGCTTCGTGCATGGATGCGCTGGCATCGGCGGCGACCTACTTCACGAACTTGCGGATCATCTCCTCAAGCTTGGCGGACTCCTCGGCGGAGATCTCGCCGTCCTCGCGGACCTTGAGGAGCGCGGAGCGGAACTCCGCCGCCGCCGCGCCGTCGATGCCCTTGAAGAAGGAGAGCAGCGTGCCGGTATCCTCGAAGTCGACCTTGCCGTCGGCGAGGATCTCCTTGCCCATCGTGCGCATGACCTTGGCAAACGCCTTCTCCGACGCGCCGGAGACGAGGGCGCGCATGACCGGACCGAGGTCGGCGCGGCCGCGCAGGACGGCCTTCATCGCGAAGAGCGCCGCGAAGAGCAGCGCCACGGCGACGCCAAGCGACAGCCAGACGTTGCCGATGAACGGCGCGAGCACGTAGGCGACGAACGAAACCGCCGCGACGGCGAGCGCGTACGGGAGCTGGGTGCCGACGTGCACGATGTGGTTGCACTGGGCGCCGGCGGAGGCCATGATGGTCGTGTCGGAGATCGGCGAGCAGTGGTCGCCGCAGACCGCGCCGGCCATGCAGGCGGATACGGCGACGATCGTCATCGAGGAGCCGGGGACGGCGGCGAGCACGATCGGGATGAGGATGCCGAAGGTGCCCCAGCTGGTGCCGGTCGAGAACGCGAGCACGATGGCGATCACGAAGATGATCGCGGGCAGGAAGTTCCAGAGCCCGGCGGCCGGCCCGTTGATGAGGTCGGAGATGAAGATCTTGGCGCCGAGCGAATCGGTCATGGTCTTGAGCGCCCAGGCGCAGCAGAGGATCATGATCGCCGGAACCATCGCCTTGAAGCCCTCGGGGAAGGCCTCCATGCAGTCGCGGAACGAAATGACGCGGCGGCAGAGGAAGAAGAAGACCGAGAAGACGATCGCGACGATGGAGCCGAAGACGAGGCCGACGGACGCGTCGGAGTCGGAGAACGCCTGGACGAAGCCGGGGTTGCCGTCGCCGAAGTAGCCGCCCGAGTAGATCATCCCGACCATGCAGGAGGCGATGAGCACCACGACCGGCACGACCAGGTCGATCACCCTGCCGCGGTCGTTCCTGGCGAGCTGCTCGGTCATGTCCTCGATCGCCCCGAGGTCGGGAAGCCCCTCCGAGACCGCGGCCTCGTGGCGCTTCATGGGGCCGAAGTCGAACTTGGTGAGCGCGAAGAAGAACATCGCCAGGATGGTGAGGATGGCGTAGTAGTTGTAGGGAATGGCGTTGATGAAGAGCGAGAAGCCGCTTTCGGCGCCAGCGCCCTTGGCGAAGCCGGCGACCGCGGCGGCCCAGCTGGAGATCGGCGCGATGATGCAGATCGGCGCGGCGGTGGCGTCGATGAGGTAGGAGAGCTTGGCGCGCGACACCTTCTTGGCGTCGGTCACCGGGCGCATCACGCTGCCGACGGTAAGGCAGTTGAAGTAGTCGTCGACGAAGATGAGCATGCCGAGCACGATCGTCGCGACCTGGGCGCCGACGCGGCTCTTGATGTGGGTCTGGGCCCAGCGGCCGAACGCCGCCGAGGCGCCGGTCTTGTTCATCATCGCGACGAGCGCGCCGAGGAGGACGAGGAAGAGGAGGATGCCCACGTTGTACGGGTCGGCCACCGAGCCGATGAAGCCCTTCTGGGCCACGTGGACGAGCGTCCCCTCGAAGGAGAAGCCGGAGTAGAGGACACCGCCGGCGACGATGCCGACGAAGAGCGAGGAGTAGACCTCCTTGGTCACCAGCGCGAGGAGGATCGCGAGGATCGGCGGGAAGATCGCCCACCAGGTGCCGTAGAAGGAGACGCCGCTCTCCTTGTCGGACCTGATCGTCGCGAGCGCCGCGGACTCGTTGGCCTTGAAGTCCGCGTCGTAGCGGACATTGTCGGCGTAGGCGTCGACGTAGGACTTGGCGCCCTTCACGTCTCCGTCGTCGGCAAGCGCGGCGAGGTTGTACGTGTTGGTGGAGTCATCGACGACCACCGACACGGTGCTGGAACCGTCGGCGAAAGCGCCGAACACGAGCGCGGCCGCGGCCGCAAGCGAGAGGAGTGAGGTCTTCATGGCGCGTATTATAGCATATTTCGCGGTTCGCGGTTCGCGGTTCGTGGCTCGTTGGCCGGTTAGAAGCCGGCGGACCATCCGCCCCCAGGCAATCAGCCGCCATTCGACCAGGGCGCCTTCGGGCCTAGGGACTTCAGGGATAGTCCGCCGGCAAAGTAAGGATTTCGCAGCCGTCGTCGGTGATGGCCACGGTATGCTCGAAATGGGCGGAAAGCGAGCGGTCGCGGGTGACGACGGTCCAGCCGTCGGAGAGGACGTCGGTCGCCTCGCCGGCCTTGGTCATGGTGATCATCGGCTCGATGGCGATGGTCATGCCGGGGCGGAGGACGAGCTTGGTGCCGGGCTTGCCGTAGTTGGGCACTTCCGGGTCCTCGTGGATGGTGCGGCCGACGCCGTGGCCGATCCAGTTGCGGACGACGCCGAAGCCTGCTGCCACGGCGACCTGCTCGATGGCGTAGCCGACGTCGCCGAGGTGGACGCCGGGTCCGCAGGCGGCGATGCCGGCCTTGAGGCAGGCCTTGGTGGTCTCGACGAGGCGCAGCACCTCGGGGTCGGTGACGCCGACCGCGACGGTGCGCGAGGTGTCGCCGTTGAAGCCGTTCTTGAAGATGCCGACGTCGGTCTTGACGAGGTCGCCGGGCACGATGACGCGGTGCGGCGAGGGGATGCCGTGGATCACCTCGTCGTTGATCGAGACGCAGAGGTGGCCGGGGTAGCCGTGGTAGTCGTAGAAGCCGGCCCTGACGTGGTGCTTCTCGCAGTAGTCGACGACGAGCGCGTCGATCTCGCCGGTGGTGACGCCGGGCGCGACGGCGGCGGCGCAGATGTCGCGGATCTCCGCGCTCATCCGGCACGCCTCGCGCATCCGGTCGATTTCCGCCCGCGACTTGACGTCGACCTTCATCTCGCTACATCGCGGCCTTGAACGCCGCGGCGTTGCGCACCGGGCCCTGGTCGCCGTCGATGCGGCGGAGGAGACCCTTCGCCTCGTAGTAGGCGACGAGCGGCTCGGTCTCGCGGTGGTAGACGACGAGCCGGTCCCTGACGGTCTCGGGGTTGTCGTCCTTGCGCACCGTGAGCGCCGCGCCGCACTTGTCGCAGATGCCCTCCACCTTCGGAGGGAGCGCCTTGACATGGTAGCCGGCCTTGCACTTCGGGCAGGTACGGCGGCCGGCGATGCGGTCGGCGATGATCTCGTCGGGGACGTCCACCAGCACGGCGGAACGCACCTTCGCGCCGGAGCGCTCGAGCGCCTCGGCCTGGGCGACGTTGCGCGGGAAGCCGTCGAGCAGCATCGTCTCGGCGGTCTTCTCGGCGGCGATCACGTCGCCGATCATCGCGACGACGAGCGCGTCGGGGACGAGCTGGCCCTTGTCCATGTACGCCTTGGCCTCGACGCCGGCGGGCGTGCCGGCGGCGATGGCGCCGCGGAGGAGGTCGCCGGAGGAGACGTGGCGGACGGCGGGGTCCTCGCCCGCGAGACGCGAGGCGATGGTCCCCTTTCCGGATCCGGGCGCGCCGAGCAGGATTACGATTTCCATCTCATTCCCTTCGATTTGCCGCGGATCAGTTCAGCAGGTCGTCGCCGCCGCTCACGATCTCGTCGGAGTTGACGATGTCGTTGCCGTCCGCCGAGGTGTCGCCGTTGTCGGCCACCAGCTGCGGCACGAGGTCGGACTCGTCCTCGCTGTCCTCTTCGCCGGGGATGCCGGACGACGGGATGCCGTAGACCTCCTCGTTGCGCTTGCGCTGCCCCATCGTCGCGGCCTCGGTGAGGACGCGCGTCGTGTCCTGGAAGGACGCGGCGGAGATGAACGAGTCGGTCTCGAGCGCGGCCTTGGTGATGCCGAGGAGCGCGGGCTGGGCCTCCGCCGGGCGGCGGCCTTCGTTCATCATCTCCTCGTTCACGCGCAGGAACGACTGGCGGGTGACCTGCTCGCCCCAGAGGAACTCGGTGTCGCCCGGCGGTAGACCTGCTGCACCTCGTTGACGAGGTACTTCTCGAGCTCCTGCGGACCGGACACCTCGAGGATCTCCTGCGGGATGACCGGGCCTTCGGTGAGCGGCTGGCCCTTCTTGACGTGGTCGCCCTTGAACACGACGATCTGCTTGCCCATCGGGATGAGGTGCTCCTCGACGAGGCCGGTGACCTTGTCGACCACCTTCACGCAGCGCTTGCCGCGGACGTTCTCCGGCGGCATCTCGATGACGCCGTCGATCTTGGCGATCTCCGCGGCGTCCTTGGGCTGGCGGGCCTCGAAGAGCTCGGCGACGCGCGGCAGGCCGCCGGTGATGTCGCGGGTCTTCGCGGCCTCGCGCGGCGTCTTGGCGAGCAGCATGCCGGCGGTGGCCTTCATGCCGTCGCGCACCATGACGATGGCGCCGGTCGGGACGTCGTGGGAGTCGAGCATCGCGCCGTCGGCGGCGCGGATCTCGATGCGCGGGTGCAGGTTCGACTCGGAGGTCGGCAGCACGACGAGCGTCTTCGCGCCGGTGGCGCGGTCGGTCTCGGTCTTGACGGAGACGTCCTCCTCGAAGTCGACGAACTGGACGCGGCCGGCGGCCTCGGAGAGGACCGGGACGGAGTGGGGGTCCCACTCGGCGGCCTTCTGGCCCTTCTTGACCTCGGCGCCGTCCTCGATGAGGAGCACCGTGCCCATCTGGAGCTGGTAGACGTCGAGCCTGGCGCCGGACTTCGAGTAGATCTCGAGCGAGCCGTTCTTGTTGAGGACGACCTCGCGGCCCTCGTCGTTGCGCACCTTGCGCACGTCGACGAACTTCGCGACGCCGTCGTTCTTGAGGACGATCTCCGGCTTGGCCGCGGTAGCGGACGCCGTGCCGCCGATGTGGAACGTACGCATCGTGAGCTGGGTGCCGGGCTCGCCGATCGACTGCGCGGCGATGATGCCGACGGCGGTGCCGATCTCGACCTGCTTGCCGGTGGAGAGGTCGCGGCCGTAGCACTTGGCGCACATGCCGTGCTCGGCGTCGCAGGTGAGGCCGGAGCGGATCCAGACGCGCTCGATGCCGGCGGCGTTGATCTTGGCGGCGGCCTCCTCGTCGACGATCTCGTTGGCCGGGACGATGACGTCGCCGGTCTTCGGGTTGCGGATCTCGTAGAGCGCGGTGCGGCCGAGGATGCGCTCGCCGAGCGTCACCTTGACCTCGTCGCCCTCGACGATCGCCTCGACCTCGATGCCGTTCACCGTGTTGCAGTCCTCCTGCGTGATGATGACGTCCTGCGAGACGTCCACGAGCTTGCGGGTGAGGTAGCCGGCGTCGGCCGTCTTGAGCGCGGTGTCGGCGAGGCCCTTGCGGGCGCCGTGGGACGAGATGAAGTACTCGAGCACCGAGAGGCCCTCGCGGAACGACGCGGTGATCGGGCGCTCGATGATGTCGCCGGACGGGTTGGACATGAGGCCGCGCATGCCCGCGAGCTGGCGGATCTGCAGCTTGGAGCCGCGGGCCTTCGAGTCGGCGAACATGTAGACCGGGTTCAGCTCGGTCGGGTTCTTGTTGTCCGGCCGCACGTTGCGGTCGATCGTCTTGTAGAGGAGCTCGCCAATGCGCTCGGTGGTGCCTGCCCAGATGTCGACGATCTTGTTGTGGCGCTCGCCCTCGGTGATGATGCCCTGCTGGAACTGCGCCTGGACCTTGTCGGCCTCCTTGCGGGCCTTGGCGATCTCGGCGTCCTTCTCGGCCGGGCGGATCATGTCCTTGAGGCCCATCGACGCGCCGGAGATGGTCGCGAAGCGGTAGCCGAGCGACTTGAGGTTGTCGACCGCGGCGACGGTGACGTCGTGGCCGGCGACCTTGTGGCAGTCGAGGATCAGCTTGCCGATCGTGGACTTGGAGCACTTGTCGTTCCAGAAGCCCATCTCCTTCGGCCAGACGTCGTTGAAGATGACGCGGCCGGCGGTGGTCTCGAGCGTGCGCAGCTCGGGGTTGCCGTGCGGACGCCCGGTCGTGCCGTAGTCGGGGTTGCGGAAGCGGATGCGAGAGTGGTAGTCGATCACGCCCTCGGCGATGCCGAACTCAACCTCGGCGATGTCGTTGAAGAGCGGCAGGTGCTCGCCCGACATGTCGGTCTTGCCGGCGATCTTGCCGGCGAGCTTGTCCTGCTGGGACGGCACGGTGAGGAAGTAGAGCCCGAGGCAGACGTCCTGGGTCGGCGTCACGATCGACTTGCCGGACGCCGGCGAGAAGATCGAGGTCGTCGCCAGCATCATCAGCTTCGACTCCATCTGGGCCTCGACCGAGAGCGGCACGTGCACGGCCATCTGGTCGCCGTCGAAGTCGGCGTTGAACGGGGTGCAGACCATCGGGTGGAGGCGGATCGCCTTGCCCTCGACGAGCACCGGCTCGAACGCCTGGATCGACAGGCGGTGGAGCGTCGGGGCGCGGTTGAGGAAGACGGTCTTGTCCTTGATCACCTCGTCGAGGATCGCCCAGACCTTGTCGTCGTGGCGCTCGATCATCTTCCTCGCCGTGCGCACGGTGTGCACCATGCCGCGGTCCTTCATGACGCGGATGATGAACGGCTCGAAGAGCCTCAGCGCCATCTCCTTCGGGAGGCCGCACTGCGGGAACTTGAGCTCCGGGCCGACGACGATCACCGAGCGGCCGGAGTAGTCGACGCGCTTGCCGAGCAGGTTCTGGCGGAAGCGGCCGGTCTTGCCCTTGAGGATCTCGGAGAGCGACTTGAGCGTGCGGCTGCCGGGGCCGGTCACCGCGCGGCCGTGGCGGCCGTTGTCGAGGACGGCGTCGACCGCCTCCTGCAGCATGCGCTTCTCGTTGCGGATGATGACGTCCGGCGTCTTGAGCGCCAGCAGGTTACGGAGGCGGTTGTTGCGGTTGATGACGCGGCGGTAGAGGTCGTTGAGGTCGCTCGTCGCGAAGCGGCCGCCCTCGAGCGGGACGAGCGGACGGAGCTCCGGCGGGATGACCGGCAGCACGTCCAGCACCATCCACTCGGGCTTGGACTGCGAGGTGCGGAAGCCCTCGACCACCTTCATCCGCTTGGCGATCTTCTTGCGGTTCTGCTTGGAGCGGGTGTTCTCCATCTGCTCCTCGAGCGTGCGCATGAGCTCGTCGAGGTCGAGGCCGCGAAGGAGCTTCCTGACCGCCTCGGCGCCCATGTCGGCCTTGAACATGTCCTGGTACTTCTCCTGCGCGTCGAGGTACTCCTGCTCGGTGAGGATCTGGCCCTTCGCGAGCGGGGTGTCGCCAGGCTCGGTGACCATCCAGTCCTGGTAGTAGAGGACGCGGTCGAGCTCGGCGGTGGTCTTGTCGAGGAGCAGCGGTCGCAGACCATGCCCTTGTTCTTGATGCGCTTGTACTTGCCGCAGGCGCACTCCCAGTCCTTGGTCGGGCCGAAGATCTTCTCGCAGAAGAGTCCGTCCTTCTCGGGCCGGTAGGTGCGGTAGTTGATGGTCTCGGGGTTCTTGACCTCGCCGTGGGACCAGGAGCGGATCGTCTCCGGGGAGGCAAGCGTGACCTTGACCGCGTCGTAGTGGGCGGAGGCGTTGAAGGAGCCGCCGAAGATGTCAGAGGTGTTGTAAGGATTCATAGCCGTCTTTCTTTTGAAGGTTGTTGTTTTGCGGTACCGTGCTTGCGGTCCTCCTTACAGGTTGAGCGCGCCCGAGAGCAGGTCGTCGGCCGGCGCGGCGCTCGGCGCCGCCTCGGCCGCGCGCGCCTGGGAACGCGAGCGGGAGCCGCGCCCCTCGACGTTGCCGCCGAGGAGCTGGGTGTCGAGGCAGAGGCCCCGGAGCTCGTGGATGAGCACCGAGAACGACTCGGGCATGCCGGAGTCGAGGATGTTCTGGCCCTTGACGATCGACTCGTAGATGCGGGTGCGGCCCTGGACGTCGTCGGACTTGACGGTCAGGAGCTCCTGGAGCGCGTAGGCGACGCCGTAGGCCTCGAGCGCCCACACCTCCATTTCGCCCATGCGCTGGCCGCCGAGCTGCGCCTTGCCGCCCAGCGGCTGCTGGGTGACGAGCGAGTAGGGGCCGACCGCGCGGGCGTGGATCTTGTCGGTGACGAGGTGGTGCAGCTTCAGCATGTAGATGACGCCCACCACCACCTTCTGGCGGAATGGCTCGCCGGTGAGGCCGTCGTAGAGCACGGTCTTGCCCTCCGGGCAGATCCAGCTCTGCGCGCCCTCCTCCTTCTCCTGCACCTTGCGCGCCTCGGCGAGCAGCTCGTCGATCTCCGACTCCTGCACGCCGTCGAACACCGGCGTCGCCGCGTGGAACCCGAGGGTGCGGCAGGCGAGGCCGAGGTAGGTCTCGAACAGCTGCCCGAGGTTCATGCGCGAAGGCACGCCGAGCGGGTTGAGGACGATGTCCACCGCGCGGCCGTCCGGCAGGAACGGCATGTCGCAGGTCGGCAGGATGCGCGAGACGACGCCCTTGTTGCCGTGGCGGCCGGCCATCTTGTCGCCGACCGAGAGGTTCTTCTTGTCGACGAGGAACACCCTGACCTGCTTGACCACCTCGCCGTCGCCGGCGAAGTCGCCGAAGAGCCCGCCGTCGCCGCCCTCCGCGGCGTCCTCGATCGCGGCGAACTCCATCTCGAACGGGTCCATGATCGCGCGGACGCGGTCCTTGTACGGGCCCTCGTCCATGTCCCAGTGCGCGTGGGCGTGGGCGAGCTTCACGAGCTGGCTCTTCTTGATCTTCTTGCCGGGCTCGACGATCACGTCGCCGGACTCGGAGTCGGTGATGCTGCAGTTGATCTTCTCGTTCATCAGCTCGGCGGCGAGCTTCGCGAGGAGGTCCTTCTCGATGCGGGCGAGCTGGTTCTTGCGCTTCTTCTCGGCGTCCCTCTTCGCCTTCTTGTTGCGCTTCTCGTCGCCCAGCTCGCTGCGCTTGGTGGACTGCACCTGCACGTCCATGACCACGCCGGTCGTGCCGGGCGGGACCATGAGCGAGGTGTCCCTGACGTCAGCCGCCTTCTCGCCGAAGATCGCCCTCAGGAGGCGCTCCTCCGGCGAGAGCTCGGTCTCGCCCTTCGGCGTGACCTTGCCGACGAGGATGTCGCCGGGCCTGACCTCGGCGCCGATGCGCACAATGCCGTCCGGCCCGAGGTTCTTGAGCGCGTCCTCGGAGACGTTCGGGATGTCGCGCGTGATCTCCTCGGGGCCGAGCTTGGTGTCGCGGGCGGTGCACTCGAAGGGCGAGATGTGGAGCGAGGTGAGCGCGTCCTCGCGGACCAGCTTCTCGTTCACCAGGATCGCGTCCTCGAAGTTGTAGCCGCGCCAGCTCATGAACGCCACGAGCAGGTTCTTGCCGAGCGCGAGCTCGCCCTGGTCGGTCGCGGGGCCGTCGGCAAGGCAGTCGCCCGCCTTGACCTTCTGGCCCTTCTTCACGATCGGGCGCTGGTTGAAGCAGGTCCCCGAGTTGCAGCGGCGGAACTTCTGGAGGTCGTACCGCCACACCCCCTTCTCAGGCGCGTGGACGAACATCGCCTTGCCCGAGGGCAGCTTGCCGTCCTTCGTCACCATCAGGAAGTCGGCCGAGACGTAGGCGACGACGCCGTCGGCGAGCGCGGTCACCGTCACCTTGGAGTCGCGGGCCGAGACCTCCTCGAGGCCGGTGCCCACGTACGGGCGCTCCGTCGTCATCAGCGGCACGCCCTGGCGCATCATGTTCGCGCCCATCAAAGCGCGGTTCGCGTCGTCGTGCTCGAGGAACGGGATGAGGCCGGCGGCGATCGAGATCACCTGCATCGGCGCGACGTCCATGTACTGCACCTCGCGCGCGGGGCGGTCGCAGAACTCGGTCCGGAAGCGGCAGGTCACGCGGTCCTCCGCGAAGGCGCGGTTGGGCTTGAGCGGCGCGTTCGCCTGCGCGATCACGTACTGCTCCTCCTCGTCGGCGGGCAGGTACTCGATCTCGTCGGTCACCTTGCCGGCCACGACCTTGCGGTACGGCGTCTCGATGAAGCCGAAGCGGTTGACCTTGGCGTAGATGCCGAGCGAGGAGATGAGGCCGATGTTCGGGCCTTCGGGCGTCTCGATCGGGCAGATGCGGCCGTAGTGCGAGGGGTGCACGTCGCGCACCTCGAAGCCGGCGCGCTCGCGGCTGAGGCCGCCGGGGCCGAGCGCCGAGAGGCGGCGCTTGTGGGCGAGGGCCGAGAGCGGGTTCGTCTGGTCCATGAACTGCGAGAGCTGGCTCCGCGCGAAGAAGTCCTGCACCACCACGCTGAAGGTCTTGGCGTTCACCAGGCGCTGCGGGGTGAGCGGGCCCTGGTTCGGGTCGTGCACCGTCATCCGCTCGCGGATGTTGCGCTCGGTGCGCGCCAGGCCGACCCGGCACTGGTTCTCGAGGAGCTCGCCGGTCGTGCGGATGCGGCGGTTGCCGAGGTGGTCGATGTCGTCCACCACGTCCTTGCCAGAGTGGATGCGGAGCAGCAGGCGGATCGCCTCGATGATGTCGATGCCGGACTCGTGGAGCGTCCGCAGGTTCTCGTCGATCTTGCCGGTGAGGCCGAGGCGCTTGTTGATCTTGTGGCGCCCGACGTAGCCGAGGTCGTAGTGGGCGAGCTCGAGGAACATGCGGTGGAGCATCTGCTTGGAGTTGCTCGCCGTGGGCGGGTCGCCGGGGCGCATCTTCTTGTAGACCTCGCGGAGCGCGTCCTCCTCGTTGTGGATGCCGGCCTTCGCGTCCTCGCGCAGGGTCTTGATGAGCGTGCCGCCGTCGACCGAGACGTCGACGACCTCGACCGAGGCGATGCCCGCGGCCGCGACCTGCTCCATCATCGCCGGGGTGACCGGGTCGTACCGGCGGGCGATCACCGCCTGCGACTCGGCGTCGACGAGGTCGTCCTTCATCACCATCATCCGCAGGTCGCCCTCGGTGTAGCGGCGGCTCGAGGGCAGGCGCTTGAACTCGTAGAACAGCTCCATCAGCTGGGTGTCGCTGCCGTAGCCGAACGCCCTCAGGAGCGTCGTCGCGTAGAACTTCCGGCGGCGGCGGCGCTGGTCCATGAAGCACCACATCACGTCGTTGGTGTCGAACATGATCTCGATCCAGTTGCCGCGGTCAGGGATGATGCGCACCGACAGGAGCGTCTGGCCGTTCGCGTGGACCTGCTTCTCGGACGAGATGCCGGGGCTGCGGTGGAGCTGCGAGACCACCACGCGCTCGGCGCCGTTGATCACGAACGCGCCGTCGGGCGTCATGATCGGCATGTCGCCGAGGAACACCTCCTCCTCGCGCACGTCCTCGCCCTCCATCAGGCGGAACGACACCTTGAGCGGGCGGACGTAGGACTCGCCGTCGGAAAGCGCCTGGAGATAGCTCTTCTTCTCCGGCTCCAGGTTGTACGACACGAAGTCGAGCTTGTAGCGGCCGTCGAAGGAAACCACCGGGAAGATCTCCTTGAAGATCGCCTGGAGGCCCTCGTCGCGGCGCTTCTGCGGCGGCACGTCCGCCTGCAGGAACTTGCGGTACGACTCGAGCTGGATGTCGAGGGGATCGGGCATCGGCGACTCCATGCCGTGGAGCCGGCCGAACACTTTGCGTTCTGCGCTCATGTAGCTTACCTTGTTTTGTTGTTGCTGTGTTTCTGAAGCTGTTCTCCACCCCGAACAGGCGCCTGAAGTGTGGTAAGCGGCCACTTTGTTAACTGTACGTCTGGTGGGCGATACTGGACTCGGACCAGTGACCCCTACCGTGTGAAGGTAGTGCTCTAACCAACTGAGCTAATCGCCCTGGGGATGCGTTAAGTGTGAAGTATACCAAATTTCGGCCGAATCTGTCAAATAGGTCAAGGCAGCTGGCGCGGCAGACGAGCATCGGGATATGAGTAAATGCGGTCTACCCAAGGCGCTTGGCGCGCCAGGCGGACATCGTCATGCCGTAGCGGGCCTTGAACATCCGCTTGAGGTGCGCGGACGACGACCAGCCGCAGAGGTTGGCAATCGGCTCAAGGAGCTGGCTGGGATTGCCGAGGAGCCGCTCCACCTCCGCAAAGCGCTGGTCGAGGATCGCGCTGCGGATGGTCTTGCCGTATTCCGACTTGAACCGCATCTCGCACAGCCGCCGCGACGCCCCGGCCGCCGCGCAGACGCTCCCGACGCTGCCGCCGGACAGCGCATTGAGGCAGATCTCCGTGTATACCTTGTGCGAAAGCGGCGAGACGCCCTTGTCGGACGACGGAACGCTGCTCGCCCGCCTAACAACCCCGAGCGGCGGCGAGAGCTCCTCGCCTCCGCCGACCAGGGCGCCGCGCATCAGCCGGTCGAGCATCCGCGCTGCGATTCTCCCGACCTGCAGGAAGTCCTGGGCGACGCTCGTCAGCGGCGGCGCGGCGTTCTCGCACAGGTGCCGGTCGTTGTCGACTGACACCAGCAGGTAGTCGCGCCCACAGACGCGCCCGGCTCGCCGCGCGCAGTCAAGGGCCATGACTGCCGTCCTGTCGTTGACGGCAAAGACGCCGACCGGAGCCTTGAGCCGCCCGAGTGCGCTTCCGAGGCGGCGCTCGAATGCCTTCACCATGCCGCCGCCGGCCATTGCCACCCTGCCCGACGGCGCCCCCTCCGCGAGCTGCAGAAACCGGCGCTCGCGCTCCTGCGACCAGCGCGCGCCCGCAAAGAGGCTGACGAAGAGGTAGCTACGCGCACCCGCCAACTTCAGCTCCTCGAGGGCAAGTTCCGCAATGCGACCATTGTCTGCCGCGACGCGGCACTCCTTGCTCCGACCTCCGCCGTCGGGATCCAGCCACACCACCGGCAGCCGCCGCCGGATCTCCGCCGGCACCCCGCCGTCGACTACCGGACCCTCATGGATGATTCCGTCCGGACGAAACGCGAGGATCGCGTCGACGAGCGACGCCTTCCCGATCGGCGCCGTCTCGAGGATGCTGCACCTCCACCCGAGCGCGTCGGCGCAGGTGAAGATGCCGGTGAACTTCTCCACCGCGTGGGGCAGCGTCGTGTGCGTTACTACCAGTACGTTCTTCATGGCGGGGTGAATTATACCATATTTCGCGTTACGCAACATAACCATTGCGGGAAGCGCAACGGAACCGCGTGCGCATTATGGTAGAATACCATCATCCACCAGATCCAAGGAGGCATCCAATGACGAACAAGCCAATCGCCCTCGCCGCCGCCGCCGCGCTGGCGTCCCTCGCCGGCGCAGTGGAGCTGCCCGCCGGCTACACCAGCGTCGAATACATCCAGTCTGCCGGCGGCAGCGTCAACTCCGCCTACGTCGACACCGGCTACACGCCGACCTCGGGCAGCTTCGGCTTCTTCCTCGACTTCACCTACCTCGGCACCGTCGGCTCCTCCGGCACCCGGCTCATGGGCTCGAGCGCCGTAGCTGGCAGCAAATGGCGCGGAATCGGACTCACCGCCTGGTCCAACACCGGCGGCGGCGGGCAGCTCGTCTTCGACAACAACGCAAACGCCATACTCGACCC
>CACXRO010000012.1 GCA_902770045.1 uncultured bacterium | reverse complement strand
TTCGCACTCGCCCTCCTCGCGTCCGAAAGTCACGTTCCAGTACTGCGACGTGACGACGGGACAGCTCAGCATCTCGAACGGCATGTTCATGCACTGGTAGGCCGCCGTCGAGCCCCCGCGGCGGCAAACCGCGACGGACGCGGCGGGCTTCGCCTTGACGAACTCCGTGCCCGCGAAGCAGATGCGCTGCCAAAGCGCAAGGAACGCGCCCGCCGGCTGCCCGTAGTAGACCGGCGAGCCGACGACGATTCCGTCCGCCTCCTTCAGCTTCTCTATGATGCCGTTGGCCGCATCGTCATTGAATACGCACTTGCCAAGGTTCTTTGCCTTGCACTGATAGCAGGCAACGCATCCGCGGACAGGCTTGTTGCCGGTCCAGACAGTCTCGACGTCGACGCCTTCCGCCGCAAGCGTGTCGGCGACTTCCTTCAGCGCACGGGCTGTGTTGCCGTTCGCGCGCGGACTTCCATTGATGAGCAGCACTTTCATATTGTTTCTTTCTTGGTGTGATGACTCACGCAGAGGCGCTGAGAGGCCGAGAGCGCAGAGGTGTTTCAGGATGATGAGTTTTACTTGCCAGATATCCTCTCGCTGGCAAACGCCTCCAGCGCGGCGACGCTGGACTTGATGGACGAGCCGCTGAACGCCTTGGGGGACAGCACCTTCGCAGTGTCGCCGAAGATCTCCGCGAACTCCTTGCCCACGCGCTGCATTCCGCCGCCGCCGTGCGTCTGAAAGAGGCACACCGACTTGCCCGTGAGCGCGCCCTTGTTCTGCGTCACCCACGTGCGCACAGGCGGCGCCATCGTGCCCCACCAGTTCGGCGAGCCGACGAAGACGAGGTCATACTTCGCGAGGTCGAGTCCTTCAATCGGCTTGATCTGTCGGAGCGTCTTTCCGTAGCACTCCGGCTGCGCCTCGTCGCAGCATTTGCCGTAGTTTGAGTTGTAGGGCGTCTCGGCCTTGATCTCGAAGAGGTCGGCGCCGGCCTTCTTCGAGATCGTCTCGGCGGCGAAGCGCGTGTTTCCGCTCCATGAGAAATATACGACTGCGCATTTCATTTTCTTTTCTCCTTCGTTTGCGAATGAAAAACCGTGGATTGCCGCCACGCCCGCGACGGCACCTATGCACTTGGCGAATTCCCTTCTGTTCATTTTCTTTTCCTTTCTTGTCATTTCATGTTTGTGATTGTTTTTTCGCCGCAAAGAACGCAAAGGATCAACATTGCTTGATGACCTTCGCAGGAACGCCGGCGACGACGGTGCGGGGCGGCACGTCCTTCGTCACGACCGCGCCCGCACCGACGATCGCACCTTCGCCGATCGTCACGCCGGGGCATATCGTCACCCGTGCGCCGAGCCACACCTTGTCGCCGATGACAACCGGCTTGGCGAACATCCCGCCGCGCCTGTCGGGATCGGGATCGTGGTTCAGCGTCGCGATGATCGTCTGCGGGCCGACCAGTACATCGTCGCCGATCGTGATCCCACCTTGGTCCTGGAACTGGCAGCCGGCGTTGATGAAGACGCGCTTGCCGATCTTCGTGTTCTTGCCGCAGTCGGTGTGGAACGGCGGGAACAGGCCAAACGACTCGTCGATCTCGCTCGCCGTCAACTGCGACATGAGCGCACACACTTGCTCCGGCGCATGGTACGCGCCGTTCAATTCCGCCGTGATTTTCAGCGCTTCCTGCGAGAATGCGCTTTCTGAATTCATCAACGGTCATAAGATAGCCCTTGAACTTATAAAAGTTTGTCCTATTTTTTAGCATGGAGAACAGGAGAAGCAGGAGAACTTACCATCTTCTCCTTTTCTCCTGCTCTACATGCAAAAATTCAATACGACACAATCCCAGTAGTGTTATTCAGGTTTAGGTGCTTCTTGTAGAACGCCTCGATGCGGTCGAAGGGAATCGCCCCCTTCCAGCCGCCGTCATATAGATCGCAGTGCGACGCCCCGGGAACGATGACGAGTTCCTTGTTGTCGCCCTTGAGCATCCTGAAGGCATCTTCGCCGAAATAGCGGCTATGCGCCTTTTCGCCATGCAGCACCATCACCGCGCTTTCGATCTCGCCCGCGTAGGCAAGCAGCTTTGCGTTGATGAACGAGAGGAAGGATGTCTTGTTCCAGCCGCCGTTCGAATTGAGCGAACGCTGGTGATATCCGCGCGGGGTCTTGTAGTAGGCGTAGTAGTCCTTCACGAACTGAGGAGCGTCATCCGGCAGCTTGTCTGGAACGCCGCCGCCAAGCTCGTATGTTCCGGATTTGAAGTCCTTGATCCGCTGGGCGTTCATCGCCTCCTTTTTCGCCTTGCGTGCCGCAGAGCTGTCCTCCTTGTCGAAATATCCATTCGCAGTCACGCGGGTCATGTCGTACATGGTCGAGGCCACCGTCGCCTTGACGCGCGTATCGACCGCCGCCGCGTTGATGGCGAGACCGCCCCATCCACAGATGCCGAGGATGCCGATCTTGCCGGCGTCCACGTCATCGCGCGAGATCAAATAGTCCACCGCCGCCTGGAAGTCTTCCGTGTTGATGTCCGGCGAAGCTACGTAGCGCGGTGTCCCGTCCGACTCACCCGTGAAGGAAGGATCGAAGGCAATGGCCAGAAAGCCCCGCTCCGCTAGCGTCTGCGCATATAGTCCGCTCGACTGCTCCTTGACCGCACCAAACGGACCGCTGACGGCGATTGCCGCGAATTTCCCGTTCCCCGTTCCCCATTCCCCGTTCCCCGCCTTCGGCTTGTACACATCCGCGGCAAGCGTGATGCCGAAGCGATTCTTAAATATCACCTTAGCGTGTTCCACCTTGTCTGATTTCGGAAATGTCTTGTCCCACGTCTCCGCGTTAGACGCGCAGACACCGCCCGCGACCAGAGTCGCCATCGCCAGTTCTTTCATCATTTAGTTTCTCCTTGCAGTTGACCTATTGTGTCAAAAAAGAAAACACTGATAGTATAACCTGTTCCGGCTGAAATAACAAATACCGATTTCTTATCAACTGACATAATTTACACTTATTCCTGAATATGGTATACTATGCACCATGGACTTAAGGATACTCAGGTATTTTCTCGCCGTGGCGGAGGAGGGGAACATCACCCGCGCCGCCGAACGGCTTCACATTTCGCAGCCCGCGCTTTCCACGCAGCTCGCCGCGCTCGAGGACGAGCTCGGGCACAAGCTCCTCGAACGCAGCGCGCGCGGAATCGTGCTGACCGAGAAAGGCATCGCCCTCAAGCGACGCGCCGACGACCTAGTGGAGCTCGCCGAGCGGGTGGAGGACGAGATCAAGGCATCAGATACGGACGAAATCGTCGGCACGGTCTCCATCGGAGCCGGCGAGACGCCGGCGTTCCGCTTTGTGGCCCGTGCGGCGGAAGAGCTCCACCGCAGCAATCCGAGACTCTGTTTCTCCGTCTCATCGGGCAACGGCGAGGACATCGTCGCCCACCTGCGCGAGGGAACCTTCGATCTTGGCGTCCTGATCGGCCCCGGACGCTATGGCGGCTTCGACTACCTGACGCTTCCCTACACGCACCACTGGGGACTTGCCGTCCGAAAGGATTCACCGCTCGCCGCGAAAAAGCGCCTCTCGCCGAAGGATGCGAGAGGGGTTCCGCTCATCTGTTCGCGCCAGGCGATGGTGAAGGAGTTTCTCGCCGGATGGTTCGGCTGCCCGTTCGGGAAGCTGGATGTCCTCGCCAACTACAACCTCATCTACAACGCGGCCGTTTTCGTCGAGGCGGGCCTTGGCGCGGCGGTATGCATCGACGGGATGATCCCGCAGGAGTTCGCAGAGCGCGTCGCGTTCCGTCCGTTCTCTCCCGCGCTCACGAGCGACGTATATATCGCCTGGCGCAAGAACGCCGCTCTTTCCCCCGCCGCCCGCGCACTTGTCGAAGCAGTCCGCGTCCTGTCGTCAGGCCGTCAAATGTGAGTCATGGCCTTTTCGACGAGCCGTTTGCCGAGGGCGCGGGCGCATCTTGCGCGGGCTCGCGTTGAAAATCATCGCGAATGGCTTGTTGTCGATCATGAGTTTTCTCCTTGTGTTTCATTTTGCCAACCAGAGCCCAAGCGCGGTGGCGGCGATGCCGAGCGCAACGCTGCCTGCCGCGTAGAGCGCGAACAGTCCGTAGCTGCCACTATCTATCAACGCAAGCGAGTCCTTCGAAAAGGTGGAAAAAGTCGTGAAGCCGCCGCACAGTCCGACGGTCAGCGAGAGGCGCAATGCTTCGCTCCAGCCAAAGCGCGACGCCCAGCCGCCAAAGAGCCCGATGGCAAGGCTGCCGACGGCGTTCACGGCGAACGTTGCCCATGGAAACGCTGTCGAGCCTATCCACAGCCCCACGAGATATCGCAGGACGCTGCCGGCACCACCACCAAGAAAGACAAAAAGCGCGTTCATAACTAAGTTAAGCGAATAAAATTTCATCGCCGGCTTTGGCGAGCGCGGCAAGTGCGCGGTCAAGATCGACTTCCTTGACCAGGATGTAGTCCGTATCAAAGGTCGAGACGGCGAAGAGGCCGATTTTCTCGGCGGCGAGGACCGATGAGATGTGGGCGAGTATGCCTACGAGCGAGAAATCCAGTTGCCCTTCGATGCGGAATGCACGCCAGCCGTCAACACGCTCGATCGTTGCCGCGGGAATACATTCCGTTGGACATACAAGGGACTTCTCCGCGTCCGTCGAACCGGTGAACACGAACGGCTGACAGCAATCCACCTCGCCATAGTCGGCGACCTTACAGACGGAGAATTGCTGCCCGAGGACTTGAATGATCATTATTTTACGCCCTGCAATAGTTTTTCGAAAATTCTTGCATCGTATTCCAAGAAGCAGCAGAACACGACATCGATGTCGTGTGTTTTGAGAAACGCCTCGGTCTCGCGTACGGCTATCTTGGCAGCATCCTCGATGGGATAGCCGTACACTCCGGTAGAGATGCAGGGGAAAGCGATGGACTTGCATCCGTTCTCGGCGGCGAGGGCAAGCGAGTTACGGTAGCAGTTCGCCAGCTTCTCCGGCTCGCCGTGCTGCCCGTCCCTGTACACCGGCCCGACTGTGTGTATCACAAACTTCGCGGGAAGTTTGAAGCCCGGAGTTATCCGCGCCTCGCCCGTCGGACACCTCACGCCCGGCCGTGCCTCTGGCACTTTGAGGCAGGCATTGAACAATTCCTTGCCAGCCGCGCGGTGGATTGCGCCGTCGACTCCACCTCCGCCCAGCATCAACTGATTAGCGGCGTTGACAATGGCGTCAACCGCGAGTTTCGTAATGTCGCCCTTTACAATCCGCATCATGAGAGTATCGCCTTGCTTGCGTTTTCCGCCTCCAGGGCGCGCGCCAACTGGTCGGGGCAGGAAGTCCCGTTGCGGCATGGTATGCCCTTGAGCAGCGAGATGACTTCCTCGACCTTGCGGCCGACGGCGAGTTTGGCGACGCCGACCGTGTTGCCAGGACATCCGCCAATGAAACGGCAGGTGGTCAGAACGCCGTTAGTCACTTCGTATTCAATTGCTCGCGAGCATGTTCCTTGTGTAGTGTATGTTTTCATGTCGTGTTCTCCCATCATTCATATTTTATAGTTCTTCAAGTGCATCGACCAGATTCCTTCGGCGCTTGTTGCTTTCGATAATGCTCCGAACTCTTGCCCGGAACTCTTTTGCCCTCCCCAAGATGAAAAGAATTGATTTCATGCTCTTTAGCGCACGGACTATGTTGTCGTAGTCGCCTTGCCAGGCATCAGTGCTATTTTGGATAATGCGATCCCAAATGGCAATTGCCTCCTCTGGCCATATCGGCGCAATGCGATCTGCCATCACCCAATCAGAATCCCAAACCTGTTTGCCGCCGCCATTCTTGTGTTGTTCAATCCCACGTTTGTAAAACAAGAGTGCCTCGTTAGGGCGATGTTCGCGCCATGACAATTCAGACAGCAACCCGAAGTTCGGAACTGGATCTTCAACCAAAATGCGACGTAAAGCCACAATCGGCAACGGCCAGTCGTCTGCCCTGGTTTCGTTGAAATCTGGACGAATTCCGCTTTCCAATGAACGAAAAACCACAGCGCGAACAGCGTCCGCGAGACCTTCAACAGCACATATAGCCATTAACTGATCATATGCCCCGATGGTAGGCTTGTCAAAAAAGGACTCTGCGTCATACGCCGCCGCAGTCAGCGGATCACCATGAGCAAGAGCAAATTCGCGCAACCGCGCCCTCGCTCTCAGAGATGCCGGAGATTGCTTCAGGCCTTTTGCAAACCACGCCTCGGCCTCTTGAACCCGCCCATCGGCGAGAAGAGCTTCCGCAACATCCTCAGCCGTGCCGAACCGCCCCAAAATGGCTTTTCTGAAATCCGTTATCTCGTCCGTGCGACCGGCATTTCGCAACGCGGCCTCAATCTCCTCGACTGCCGCCTCGTCGTCAAACCAGCCGAGGATGTCCTCATCGCCCCTGCCATCGTTCTCCACCTTGGGCGAATTCTTAAACCTCGCGATCTTCATGTCAGCCAACCGAGACCAATCCTCCTGCGACAGCGTATTGCGCTTGTTCAACATCTTTCTTGCGAAATCGGCGAGAGAATAGTTGTCATGCTTTTGGAAGTCTTCCAGCCATGCCGTTTTCTCGACGATATCAACCTCGGATTTCATAAGCGCCTTCAACAGCTTTTCCATCCAAAAACGCGCCTGATTGGCGCAGTCGCCGTCATCATCAGACTTCTCGATTTGCGCATTTGCCTTCGCCATGAGGAATTCGCACATCGCGCAAATGTCGCTAAATTGAGCTTCGGAAATGAACTCCCGCATCGGCTTGTAAAGAACTCCGTAATCCGCAAGCTGTCCTTCATGCTTCCACCCATTGTGCCAGCATCGCTTCTTCGAGGCCTGTTCGATGGCCGCACGCAACCGTTTTGTCGGCTCGCGCATGGCCTTGCGGTGATACATTTCAATCGTGTGTTGGATTTGCTTGTATGTCATGGCTTTAACGGTTGATAACTAGTTTGATTATCCAATATAAAGAATTAGCACACAATACCGTTAATACGAGCGGAAGAAATAGCGGCGAGAGGTTCTCGCCTATTACGCACATGACCACGATATACGCAAACATGACAGAGACGACTAATTTGGTAGTGCTAAAAAGCCAAGTCAAGGCCAACAGTCGAGAATGGTTCTCTTTTATAAGCTTAAACCAAGTATTCCAAAGTCTTGGAATTTGCTCTCCCGCAGACATGAGACCAACCAGTACCCACATAATGGCAATCACTGTCCAAATCATGCTCTTGCTGCCATATCCATCGATAATGCCGTTCGCGTTATAATGGGTTGGGATCCGATCAGGCAACGAGCCGTACTGGCAAGCAACCCAGACTGTGCATCCAATTAGGAGGATGGCACAAATGCAATCGACAATCTTAATAAGGCGAGTGCGTTTCATGGCAAACAGCAGCCTCATTTAAGATATTTTCGATCTTCTACTTCTGACAAAATGCGCATTTGCTGGATGGCGATTTCGTTCAGCTTCTTCAACCGCTGCGGCTGAGGGATGCCGTCGTTTATCATTACTGCGTTAATGTTCTCCATGTTGGAGATGCAAATCAGCTGGTTGATAGTGGCGTAGTCACGCTGGTTGCCTTTGAGCGTCGGGTTCGCAGCCTGCCATTGCTGGTGCGTCATGCCGAAAAGCGCGACATTGAGAACGTCCGCCTCGCTTGCGTAGATGATGTTCATCTGCGAGCGCGTGACGGTGGCGGGAATGAGATTCTGCTGTATTGCGTCCGTGTGGATACGGTAGTTGATCTTCGCAAGTTCACGCTTCGCCGACCAGCCGAGCAGTTTTTGCTCTTCAGCCTTAAGTCGCTGGTAGTCTGTTATTAGATATAGCTTAAACTCGACAGAAACCCATGAGGCAAACTCGAAAGCAATGTCATGGTGGGCAAACGTGCCGCCGCCGTAGCGACCAGACTTGGAGATTATGCCAATGGCGTTTGTTTTCGCAATCCATACTTGCGGGGGCAATACAAAGGAATTCAATCCAGCCTCGTTTTTAAACTGGTCGAATTCGACCAGTTTAAAATTGGGGTTGTGCAACTGTTCCCATAGTCCGAGGAATGCAACCGTCATCTTCGAACGCATCCAGTTCCGCACAACATCAGCAGGAAATTCCGGATTCTTTTGGCGTGCTATATCGGTCAGGCAGATATAATCCTCCCCGTCCACCTTTATTATTTGGACGCTACGGCCATTAGCGGTAAGTGCAACTCGTTTTTTCATATTGCTTATTTTCCTGTTTCTTGTTTCCTTATTACATCAATTCCTTGCCGCAGGAGAACGCCTGTGCTACGACCTCGCCCATAAGACGATAGACGTGCTGGCAGGTGTCGAAGCAGATTGGCTTCATCTTGTCTGCATCGGGCTTGCCGTCTGTGAGCGCTGATTCCTCGACGCCGCAGTTGACGATCTTCCCGACAACGTTGCAGTTCTCCTCGTTCATCGAAACGAGTTCGCATTCGAGGACGAGCGGCAGTTCATTGACGACTGGCGCGTCCACAAACTCGCTTTTCGTGACGGTGAAGCCGCTCTTCGCCACCTTGTCAGGCGTCTTGTTACCGCTAACAATGCCGAGGTAGTCGCAGGACTTGACGGTGCCCGCCGTGCCGAAGGCGACAGTGAACGCCTTACGCGCAGCGATGTTCGCCCATGTCTTGTGCGAGGTGTCGATGCAGATCGTTATCTGGTCCTCCAGCGTGATTCCACCCCAGGCGGCGTTCATGACGTCGGGTGTTCCATCCTCGTTGTACGTGCCGATCATCAAGACTGGCATCGGGAACATCCAGTTCTTCACTCCAAGGTTCTTCTTCATGCAACTACCTCCTTGCTTGCGATTTCAGCTTCCATAACACACGCCAACTGTTATTTACTCCTTGCCAGGACATGGTCGCGGCCGTCGGGAGCGTATACGCGGTGGATGAACACCCCTGGTTCCGTCTCGACGGATTCGACACGGACCTCCTCTCCTGCTAGCGTCTCCGACTTGAAGACGATGTCGAGCTCGCGGCACGGGCCTGCTTCGTCCGGACGGCTCTCCAGCAGCCATTCGACGTAATGGACGTTGTTGACGTGTCCGTTCAGGTCGATGTCGCCGCGCCGCGCGCGGAAGACAAGCGCATCGGCGGACTCAACGCTGCATTCCCAGCGCAGCTTCGGAAACGGCTCGTCCCCGAAAACAGGCTTCCGGACCGTATTCGCCGCGGCAAACACGCCTTCGGGGATGGCAACGACCTTGCGGGACGCGAGGTCGATGATCATCCATTCGCTGGAGGCATGTCCAAGCTCCTCGCCATCCACGCCCGTCAAGACGAAATCGCGCCACGCGACGATCCGACGTCCGCCGCGCGGAAACGTGAGTATCGAGACGGTTTCGCCCCACTTCGGGAAACGTAGCATCTTCACCTTCAGGTGCGTAAGCACCCATGAGATGTTCTCGCCGGCGGACTCGAAGTCCGATTTCGAGAATGCCAGCGCCTCGGCGTTCAGGCTCGCCGCCTCCTGCAGCCAGTTGCAGACCGAGGCCATCGTCGCTGCGCCATCAGGACCGCACTCGTATGTCCTGACCGCCCAAGAGTACTCTCCAAACGTATCGCCCATTGTCTATCCCCCTTCCGTCTTCACATCATATTGAATATTCATCCAATGAACCCGTCACTGACCATGCAGAAGGCGAGACTCCTCGTCACGGTTGAGGACCTCGATATAGCAGGGCGGGTGGCCTCCGCGGCAGAAAAGTCCGTGTACCGCCGCAATTCCCTCCGATGCCATGACGCCCTTTACCAGCTCGACCATCTCGGCCGTTATCCTGAGCCCTGGCACGAAGACCGGGATGCCCGGAGGATACGGCACGACGAACTGGGAGGCGATACGGCCGACGGACGCATCAAGCGTCACGAACTCTCCGTCGCAGAGCGCCGCGTCCCGCGGCAGCACCACCGGCTGCCCCTCGACCGCGCGGGAAACCGATTCGTCGTCGTCGACGCCGGACGCCGGACGCCCGATGAGCATGCGGTTGAGGCGGCAGACGCGGAACAGACACTCGAAATGCTCCTCGACCGTGCCGACAGTCACCAGAAAGAGGATTGTTGTCGAAGTCGCTTTCTCCCACTGGATATGCGACTTCAGCAAGGCCTTCTTGAACGCGGCACACGCCTCCGGGCTGCGCAGCATCAGCACGATCTTCAGCGGATCCTTCAGGTAGCCGGCTTTAGACCAGCCGTCGTCCGTACCGGCAATGTCGGCAAGGTCCGCAAAGCACTCGCCTTCAGGCAGCCCGCACTCCGCGGCAACGCGCGCGCGGAAGTCCGCCGCCCACTTCAGGCGCTCGTCGATGAGTTTCATCCCCTCCATCCGCATCTGCACGCCGGCGACGTCGAGAGTCGCCAGGAACGGATAGTGCGGCGAGGTCGAATGCCAGTAGCGCAGGAACTCGTGCAGGTCGTGGGTGAACTTCTCGAACGAGCCGTGCCCATTGAGCGAGAAGCGGCGCCTGAGCCAGCGGAACTGAGGCGACGCGTCCTCCTCCAGAAGCGCCTTGAACCTCAGGGAGACGTGGATCATCGAGGACTGGGAGAACGCGGCCATCGTCTTGTGGGTTGACTGCACGGCAAAGTGCGCTCCGCTCGTCTCGTTGACGGCGTTGTACCGCATCGCCCGCCCGGCCGCACAGTCAGGGCGCGTATAGAATGGATGAAACGCAGTGTATCCGGCCCATGCCTCGTCCGCGTAGAACAGCACCCCAGCCCGTTCGCAGAGCCGCGACACCTCCCACACCGGATACAGCACGCCCTCGTAGGTGCATGTCGTCAGGACAAGCAGCCGCGGACGCGGCGATTCCGCCGCCTCCAGCGCGCGCTGGATGTCGCGGAGGGAAACCGGCCCCCAGACGCCGAGTCGCGAATTCCAGCGCGACGGCAGGTAGCGCGGCACCGCGCCGGACGTCACGATCGCATGATGCACCGACTTGTGGCAGTTGCGGTCGACCAGCACCACCTCGCCCGGCTTCAGCAGCGTCATGAGCATGGCCTTGTTCGAGGTCGAGGTGCCGTTCGTCACATAGCGGCTCAAGGCGCTGCCGAATATCTCCGACGACAGCTTCTGCGCCTCCGACAGCGGCGTCTGCGCCTCCGGGCTCGAAAGGTCGCCGAGCGACTCCACCGACACCGAAAGGTCGGAGCGGAATATCATCGAGCCGAACGCCTCGTAGAGCCCCCGCAGGAACGGGGAGTCGGAGAACGCCTTGCCGCCGTTGTGCCCAGGAGTGTGCCAGTTCGTCCCGGCCTTGACCTGCACGTACTGCCGCATGGCGCTTGCGAAGCGCGGCAGCCAGAACGCCTTGAAGAGATGGACGATGCGCTCGCGGTAGAAGTCGGGGCGGGACAGGACCTCTATCCCCTTCTTCGCCCAGCGTCGCTGCGGCACGACGATCGGCGGACGTCCCGGATAGACGACGGCGACCTTCGGAAGCGCGGGGATGTAGGTCTTGAGCCAGTCCTTCAGCGGCACGCCGCGGATGTTCTCGGAATAGAAGCAGTCGTCCACCATGAACAGACAGACGTCGTCGCCGCCCTCGGTCATGCCGTGCGACGGGTCGCCGTCGATGAAAAGCGCATCCGGGATCGCCTCGGGCGAAGACACAGTCTTCAGCTTGAGGGGAGGGTATTCAAGCGGTACGCGGACGTTGAATGCCTCGGCGCAGAAATCGCGGAAGGCGTCCGACAAGCCGTGTTCGGCGACCGAAAGCATGTCGCCGTCGCCAGCGTCCGGCTTATGCAGCCAAAGTATGGTAAGTGTTCTCATCTTGTAGTTGCTTCGACCTATCCTTCTTTACCCTTTGCATCCATGTCGATGTGTCCGATTGCCACCGCGCAGACCGGAGATGAGGAAATGCCGCGGGCGCGGAGGCGGGCGGCGACGGCGGCGGCTTCGTCCGGCGAGCGGACAAGCGCAAAGACGGAGGAGCCGGAGCCGGTCATCGCGGCGGCGAGCGGGTTTTCCGCGCGCAGGGCCGCAAGCGCCGCGGCGATTTCGGGATGGAGCGCGGCCGCGGCAGGTTCGAGGTCGTTGGCGAGCGCGGCGGCTAGTGCGGCGAGGTCGCCGCGGCGGATGGCGTCGGCCGCCAGCGTGGTCGGGGCGCGGTCGCGCGGCGGCGCAGGGCGCCAACGGGAAAACACTTCGCGGGTGGAGGAGTGGACGCCGGGGAACGCAAGCACCAGGTCGAGCGGCATCGCGGGAAGCGGGGAGACGCGCTCGCCCCGCCCTTCCATCAGCACCGGCGCGCGCAGGCAGTGGGCGAGGACGAGCGCAGGGACGTCCGAGCCGACTTCAGCGCCGATCTCGGCCAGACGCGCTGGCGAATGGCCGAGTCCGTAGAGGGAGTTGAGCGCCACCAGCACCGCCGCCGCGTCCGCGCTGCCGCCGCCGAGCCCGCCGCCGGCCGGAATGCGCTTGACCACGCGGATACGCGCGCCGACACCCAGAGCCTCGGCCGCCTTGACGCAGAGGTCGCCGGGGATGCCAGAATCGGAGGAGACGCCGTCCGCCCGCTCGACCTCGATGGTGTCGGCAAGCGAAACCGGCAGCACCACGGACCGGAGGTCATGGTAGCCGTCCGACCGCAGGCCGAGCACCTCCAGCGTCAGGTTGACCTTGGCGTAGGCCTCGACCGTCAACGCGCCATTCCCCTCAGGTCGCGGATCGCGGAGTCGACCGCGGCGAAGAGCCTGGCGAGGCGCGCGGTCGGCACGGTGGAGAAGGCGATGCGGATGAGCCCGGAGAGGACGATGGTGCCGACGGAGTACTTCTCGATCAGCCGGCGGCGGACGTCCTCGGCGTCCACGCCGATCGGCTTCACGCACATAAAGTAGCCGGAGTTGAACGGCATCGCCTCGAAGGTCTCGGCGTAGGCCTTGTTCGCCCTGAGGATGCGGCGGATCTCGCGGTAGCGGGCGCGCAGCACGGCGTACTTGGCCTTCTTCTGCGCGGCGTAGTCCGCGTCGGCGTAGGCGGCGACGGCGAGGTGCTGTCCGATTGAGGAGATGTTGGAGACGCCGCTCCTAACGTCGCCCGCGGCCTTGGCCTCCAGCGCCTTGAGTTGGGCCTCGCTGGCACCCTTGAAGGCGAAGGTGATGAAGCCGACGCGCAGTCCCCAGACGTAGTCCTCCTTGGTGGTGCCGTCGAGCTTGACGGCGAGGACGTTGCGGTCGAGGCCGGCGAACTCGGCGAAGAGCGACTCGCCGTGAATGCCCTTCTCGTAGACGAGGCCGAAGTAGGCGTCGTCGAGGATCACCACCACGCGCTTGCCGGCGCGGGCGGCGGACCTGACCGCGGCGACAATCCGCTTCGCGTCCTCGACCGTGGCGGTGTAGCCGGTGGGGTTGTTGGGGAAGTTGAGGACGAGGAGCTTGCGCGCGCCGGGCGCGAGCAGCGCGGCCTTCATCGCGTCGGCGTCGAAGGCGCCGCGGCGGAAGGTGTTGAAGCGGCGCATGCGGCAGCCGACCGCCTCGGTGAAGATGAGTTCGTAGTTGTCCCAGAAGAGGTCGGGGACGACCAGTTCGTCGGAAGGGTCGGCGAAGAGCTCGGCGGCGATCCGGAGGCCGTGGGTGAGCGCGCCGGTGACGACGGGCAGGGAGAACCTGACGCCCTTCAGCGAAGGGTTCTTCTTCAACTCCATCTTCCGCCAGGCCTCGCGCAGGGCCGGGAGGCCGAAGGAGCCGGCGTAGAGGAAGGCCTTGGGGTCGAGGCCGATGCGGCGGCGGAAGGAGTCTAGGAGCAGCGGGGAGCCATCCTCCTCGAACGCCATGCCGATGGTGGCGTTTACCTCGCACTTCTTCGCCTCGGCGCTCTGGCCGAGGATTCCGCCGTAGGGGAAGTACATCCTCAGTCCTCGCCGCGAAAGAAACTTCGCGGCGTCGCCGAGAGTGCGGTTGAGTTCTGTCGCCTGTCTGTTCATCGTTGCCTTTCCAAATCTAAAAGATCCCGCGTTGCCGTAGCACCGAACCTCCGGAACCCGTCGTTCCAAGTAGGGGTTGCCCCCTTGATTTCGCGTCGGTCGAAGAAATGTCGGCTGAATCCGCGTGCAACCCAGGACCTACGTCGTTTCCCCGCATCACCCCTCGCGCACCTCCACCCCTTCCAGGGCCTTGAGCGCCGCGACCACCCGGGCGAACGCGGCGCCGACCTCGTCGTCGGTGAGGGTGCGTTCGTCGGAGCGGAACTCGAGCGAGTAGGCGCGGGAATTCTTGAAGACGTCGAAGAGGTCGACCTTGACGAGCTCGCGGCCGCCGTTGCGGCGGATTGCCGCGACGATCGCCTCGTCGGTCACGCCCGGGGCCACGGCGACGGCGATGTCGCGCCGGACGGCCGGGAACTGCGGCACGGGCGAGACGCGGCCGGCGGCGTCGACGCGCTTCATGAGCGGGCCGAGCTCGACTTCGCAGAGGGCCATCTGGGTGGTGAGGCGGAAGGGATGGCGCATCTTCGCCGAGACGGCGCCGAGGACGCCGACGGCGCGGCCGTTGACCTTTACCTCGAGCGCGGCGGAAAAGGCCGGGTGCGAGGCGGGGGCGAACTCGAGCTTGCCGGCGTGGAGGCGGGAGACGAGCTCCTCGACCGCGCCCTTCATCCAGAGCGCGGCCTCCTCCTCGCCGAGCGGCGCGCGGCGGCGGAGCGCCTCGCGTCCGGCTGGTCCGCAGAACCCGAGCGCGAGCATCGCCTTCTCGGCGGGCTTGCCGTCCACGGAATGGAAGACCTTGCCGGTCTCGAAGAGCATCGCCGTCTCCTCGTGGGAGGCGTTGCGGCCGAGCGCGGCGTAGAGCTGGGGCAGCAGCGAGTCGCGCATGACGCCGTACTCGGCGGAGACCGGGTCGGGGATGGCGAGGCGGCGCGCCCTGGCCTCGGGGCGCGGGTCGAAGTCGTCGAGCTCGCGCGCGGAGAGGAAGGAGTAGTGGAGGGCCTCGGAGAAGCCCAGCGCCTCGCAGACCTCGTGGACGCGGCAGACGGCGCGGAAAGGCGCGTCGGAGAGCGGCGAGACCGAGGGGGCGGAGGGCATGGTGTCCGGGATGTTGTCGAGCCCGTAGACGCGGGCGATCTCCTCCACGAGGTCGGCCTCGGCGGAGATGTCCCAGCGCCAGGACGGGACGCCGAACGAGACGGCCTTGTCGGCCGCGAAGCGGTCCTCCTTGGCGCGCGGGACGAACCCGAGGCGCCTGAGGATGAAGACCATCGCGTCGTTGCCGACGGGGATGCCGATGAGGCGGCGCGCGCGCTCGAAGTCGAGCGAGACGTCGGGGTTGAGCGGCTGCTGGCGGCTGTCGACGTCGACGAGGCCCTTGGCGACCTTCGCGCCGCCGTGCTGCTGCAGGAGGTGCGCGGCGCGGCGCGAGGCGAAGTCCGCGAGGTCCTTGTCGACGCCGCGGATGTAGCGGTAGCTGGACTCGCTCGCGAGGCCGAGCTTCGAGGCGGTGAACTTGGTGGAGGCGGGCTCGAAGAGCGCGCTTTCGAGGAGGACGGAGGTCGTGCCCGGCGCGATGCCGGAGTCCTCGCCGCCCATGATGCCGGCGACGGCGTTGGGGCGCTCGGAGTCGCAGATCATCAGCATCGAGGGGTCGAGCTTCCGCTCGACGCCGTCGAGGGTCTTGATCGTCTCGCCCTCGCGGGCGTCGCGCACGACGATGGTGCGGTCCTTGAGCCGGCGGTGGTCGAAGGCGTGCATCGGCTGGCCGAGCTCGAGCATCACGTAGTTGGTGACGTCGACGGCAAGCCCGAGCGAGCGGACGCCGCAGAGCTCGAGCCGCTTCGCCATCCACGCCGGGCTCGGCGCGTCAGGGGTCATCTCGACGACGACGCGCGCGGTGTAGCGGAGGCACTTCTCGGGGTCCTCGACGACCACCTTGACCTCGTCGTTGACGTCCACGCCGCATTCCTCGAAGTCGACCGGCGGAAGCGTCATGGGGCGGCCGAGGATGGCGCTGAACTCGCGCGCGATGCCGACCACGGAAAGCGCGTCGGGGCGGTTCCAGGTGACCTCGATGTCGAAGACGACCTCGGGCTTCTCGAGCTTGGCGACGTCGCGCACCAGGGCGCCGGTGGGCGTCTCGGCCGGGTACTCGATGATGCCGGCGTTGCCCTCGCCGATGTGGAGCTCCTTCTCGGAGCAGCACATGCCGAAGCTCTCCACGCCGCGGAGCTTGCCCTTCTTGATCTTCTCGGGCTTGCCGTTCTTGTCGAGGAACTCGGGGATCGGGGCGCCGATCTTGGCAAAGGCGGTCTTGATGCCCTGGCGCATGTTCGGCGCGCCGCAGACGACCTGGAAGGTCTCCTTGCCGTCTGTCACCTTGCAGACGTGCAGGTGGTCGGAGTTCGGATGCGGCTCGCACTCGAGCACCTCGGCGACGACGATGAGGTCGGAGAGCGGGTCGCCGCCGACCGTCTCGACAGTCTCGACCTGGAGGCCGGCGCGGGTGAGCTTCTCGGCAAGTTCGTTCGGGTCGAGGTCGTCGACCTTGACGTAGTCGTTAAGCCAGCTGAGCGGGATTTTCATCTTGGGTAGGGTCCTTTTCTGGGACGGCTGGGACTTCGGTGGCAACTGGGGCTTCCGGGACTGGCGCAGGTTCCGGGGCGGGAGCGGGCTTCTTGGCACGCTTCTTCCACTGCGGGCCGTACTTCGGGAACTTCTCGACCGCGGAGTAGACGCCGTTGGTGAACGCGACGACGTGGCCGGTGGAGGCGAGCCACTGGACGTGCTTCTCGAAGTCGGGGACGGCCGGGAACTCCGACTTGTCGCAGCAGGGGTTCTCGACCACGAACTCCCAGGCCGCCGCGAGCTCGGGGATGGCGTGGGCGGCGTCGAACTCCTTGTGCTCGATGCCGGTCACAAACTCCTGTCCGTGCGCGTCGTTCACCCGGAAGAAGTTCATCTTGCGGTGGTGGAAGGCGCCGCGGAGCGCGAAGCACATCGCGTAGGGCGAGCGGCGCTCGGCCTCCACCGCGTCCCTGGCCGCCCACTGGAGCGGCTTCGCGGGCGACGAAAGCGCCGCGGCGAGGGTGATCATGAGGTTCTTCGGGCGCGACAGGAGCGATGGCAACACCGAGGTCCGGAACTCGAGCTCGGCGGCCTCGCGCGAGAGCGGCTCCGCGTCTTCGCCGTGCCCCTTCGGGAAGAACACGGTGCGCTTGACCGCGCCCTTGCGCCACTCCTCGATCGCCTCGGGGTCGCGCACCATCTCGATGTGGGCGCGGTACTGCTCCTCGCTCATCTCGGGGTAGCGGGTGCGCACCATCTCGCGCACGACGGCGTTGAACTCGTGGATGTTCGGCGGCCCGAGGAGGACGCCGGAGAGCCCGCACTTGGCGACGCAGCTGAAGTTGCCGGTCGGCGGCTCGACCTCGATCTCCTTCGAGTCGTAGTAGTCGGCGAGGTGCGCGCGGACGGCGTGCTCAACCACGTCCTCCTCGCGCAGCGAGGCGAACGAGCAGGCCTTGCACTGGCAGAACGCCGCGGACTCGGCGCGCGGGGTGATCTTGAGCTGCACCGACTCGGGGTTGTCCAGGAGGAAGTTGGCGAGGTCCTTGAGCTTGTAGGCGTGGTAGTCCTGCTGCAGCTTGCGGAAGATGGTGCCGAGCGCCTTGGGCTCGGGCAGCACCTTGACCTCGGCGTCGAGGGGCTGCGGGCGCTCCTCGCGCGGCGGGCGGCGGTCGAACGGCCTGCGGTCGCCGTCCTGGCGGCGCGGGCCGGGGCCGCGGTCGCCGCGGCGCTCGAAGGGCTTGCGCTCAAACGGCTTGCCGCGGTCGGAGGGCTTGCGGTCAGCGGGCTTGGCGTCGAACGGCCTGCCGCCGCCCCTGGCGTCGACGGTCACCTTCTTCTCGCCCTTCGCCCAGTCGGGGGTGAAGTCGAAGCTGCCGAGTGCGCTCAGGTCCACCGGGTTCTGGGGTTCGTCGCTCATTGTCCGTGCTCCTCGATGTACTTCTCGCCAAGCTCCACCGCCTTGAGGTTGAGGCCGAGGAGGTCCGCCTTGCGCGCGGAGATGACCTCCTTGAGGGCCTGGGTCACCGTCTCGGACTTGACGCAGCCGGTCCGGCGCACGATCGCGCCGAGGAGGATCATGTTGGCGAGGCCGGCCGCGCCCATGTCCTTGGCCATCTCGGTGGCGGGGATGTAGACGGCCTCGACGTCGTCGCGCGCGACCTTGCGCGAGATGAGCGAGGAGTCGACGAAAACCGTGCCGCCGGCGGCCACGGCCGGCTCGAACTTGTCGATCGACGGCTCGTTCATGACCATGAGAACGTTCGGGTGGGCGATGATCGGCGAGCCGACCGGCTCGTCGGAGACGATCACCGAGCAGTTGCAGGTGCCGCCGCGCATCTCGGGGCCGTAGGACGGCAGCCACGAGAGCTCCCTGCCCTCGATGAGCGCCGCGTGCGCCAGCACCTTGCCGGAGAAGAGCAGCCCCTGTCCGCCGAAGCCCGCCATTATCGTTTCGTATGTCATCTTGAAATCCCCTTTCTAGGCATCTAGAGAATCTAGGGCCTCTAGATCATCCCCGGTCCTTGAAGTTCCCCAGCGGATAGAACGGTATCATCTTCTCCTCGACGAACTGGCACGCCTTCTCTGGCGTGAGGCCCCAGTTGGTCGGGCAGGTGGAGAGCACCTCGACGAGCGAGAAGCCCTTGCCCTCGACCTGGTTCCGGAACGCCTTGAGGATCGCCTTCTTCGCCTGGCGGACGTGCGCGACCGAGTTCACGGCGACGCGCTCGAGGTAGGCCGGCGCGTCGAGCGAGGCGAGGAGCTCGCAGATGCGGATGGGCATGCCCTGGGTCTTCGGGTCGCGGCCGTAGGGCGAGGTCTGGGTGACCTGGCCGATCAGCGAGGTCGGAGCCATCTGGCCGCCGGTCATGCCGTAGATCGCGTTGTTGATGAAGATGATGGTGACGTTCTCGCCGCGGCAGGCGGTGGAGACCGTCTCGCAGAGCCCGATCGACGCAAGGTCGCCGTCGCCCTGGTAGGTGAAGACGACGCTGTCGGGCATCGCGCGCTTGACGCCGGTCGCGACCGCGGGGGCGCGGCCGTGCGACGCCTCGATCATGTCGCAGCGGAAGTAGTCGTACGCCATCACGGAGCATCCGACCGGCGCGATGCCGATGGTGCGGCCCTCGATGCCGAGCTCGTCGATCGCCTCCGCGACGAGGCGGTGGACGATGCCGTGGGTGCAGCCCGGGCAGTAGTGGAGAACGGCGTCGGTGAGCGCCTTCGGCTTCTGGAAAACAACCGCCATCTTACTTCGCCTCCTTCCGAATCGCCTCGAGCACCTCGTCGGCGCTCGGGATCATGCCGCCGACGCGGTTGCACATCGCGACCTTCCGCGAGCATTCGACCGCGAGCCGGACATCCTCGTTCATCTGGCCCATGTTGAGCTCGACGGTGAGGAACGCCTTCACCTTCTTCGCGGCGGCGGCGAGCGCCGCCTTCGGGAACGGGTAGAGGGTGATCGGGCGGATCATGCCGACCTTGATGCCCTCCTTGCGCGCCGCGACGATCGCGTTCTTGGCGACGCGCGCGGTGATGCCGACCGAGACGACGCAGACCTCCGCGTCGTCCATGAGGTACTCCTCCCAGCGGCACTCCTCCTTCTCCAGCCTCGCGTAGCGCTCGAAGCGCTCGAAGTTCGTCTTCTCGAGCTCGTCCGGCTTGAGGTAGAGGGAGTTGACGATGTTGTGCGGGCGCTTCATCTGGGTGCCGGTGGTGGCCCAGGGCTTGGTCGCCGGGATCGTCTCGGGGTCGACGGTGTCGCCGGGCAGGACGACCGGCTCCATCATCTGGCCCATCGTGCCGTCCGCGAGCAGCATCGCGGGCATGCGGTACTTCTCGCCGAGCTCGAACGCGAGGCGGGTCATGTCGGCCATCTCCTGCACCGTAGCCGGCGCGAGGACGATGATGTGGAAGTCGCCGTGGCCGGGGCCGCGGGTCATGAAGAAGTAGTCGGACTGCGACGGCTGGATGCCGCCGAGGCCGGGGCCGCCGCGCTGGACGTTGACGATGAGCGCGGGAAGGTCCGCGCCGGCGAGGTAGCTCATGCCCTCGGCCTTGAGCGAGATGCCCGGGCTCGAGCTCGAGGTCATCGCGCGGCGGCCGGCGGCGGCGCAGCCGTAGACCATGTTGATCGCGGCGATCTCGCTCTCCGCCTGGAGGAACGTGCCGCCAATCTTCGGCATGCGCTTCGACATGTACGCCGCGATCTCGGTCTGCGGCGTGATGGGATAGCCGAAGTAGTGGCGGCAGCCGCAGCGGATCGCCGCCTCGGCTATCGCCTCGTTGCCCTTCATCAGTACCTTTTCGCTCATCTTACCTCTCCACCGTTATCACGCAGTCGGGGCACATCAGCGCGCAGCTCGCGCAGCCGACGCACTCCTCCGGCTTCGTCAGCTCGACCGGGGCGTGGCCCTTGTGGTTGAGCTTGGTTTTGGAAATCGCGAGGATCTTCTTCGGGCACGCCGCGACGCAGAGTCCGCAGCCCTTGCAGAGGTCCTCCCTGAATGTCAGCTTTGCCATCTTTACCTCCCCATCAGGCCTGCTTCCTGTCCGCCTCCGCATCCACGCGGTCGAACTCGGCAAGCATCTCGGCGGACGGACGGGCGGTCAGGAGCGAGACCACGACCGTCACCGCGAACGAAAGGACAAAGCCCGGCGCGAGCTCGTAGAGCCCGAAGATCGGGTAGTCGGCGGCGTAGCCGGAGAGGACGAACTTCCACACGAAGCAGGTCACGGTGCCGACGACCATGCCCGAGACCGCGCCGGCGAGGTTGACGCGCCGCCAGAAGAGCGCCAAGAGGATCAGCGGGCCGAACGCCGCGCCGAAGCCGCCCCACGCGAACGACACCATCTTCATCACGGCCTTGAAGAAGTCGCTCTCCTGGTTCATCGACATGAACGCGGCTACGAGCGCGACCGCGGCGACGGCGAGGCGGGAGATCATCACCAGCTCGTGGTTGGAGGCGCTCTTCTTCACGCGCCGGTAGATGTCGTTGGTGAAGGACGACGCCGAGACGAGCAGCTGGCTGTCGGCCGTCGACATGATCGCGGCGAGGATCGCCGAGAGGAGCACGCCGGCGAACACTCGCGCCGCAAAGCCGTTGCTGAAGATGGAGTTGATCATGACCATGAAGCACTTCTCGGGGTCGTTGCCGACGTCAGCGAGGGTAAGGCCGCGCTGCTTCAGGAAGAGGTGGAAGACGAGTCCGATCACGGTCGCCGCGCCGAGGGAGATCGCGACCCAGGTCATCGCGATGCGGCGCGAGCCCTTCACCTCGGCCGGGTTGTTGATGGACATGAACCGGACGAGGATGTGCGGCATGCCGAAGTAGCCGAGGCCCCACGCCATGCACGAGACGAGGCCGATGAAGCCGACCGCCTTGCCGGTGGAGGCGTTGGTGAAGAGCGACTGCAGGAACGGGTTGATCTCGTTGAGCGAGTCGACCGTCGCGGCGAAGCCGCCGGCGTCGCAGATCACGATGGCCGGGACGAGCACGATGGCGACGAACATGAGCGAGCCCTGGATGAAGTCCGTCCAGCACACCGCCATGTAGCCGCCGAGGAGCGTGTACGAGACGACGACCGCCGCGCCGATCCAGAGCGCGGTCGAGTAGCTGATCGGGAATATCGTGGAGAAGAGCTTGGCCGCGCCCACGAAGCCGGAGGCGGTGTAGAAGGTGAAGAAGACGAGGATGATCACCGCCGCGATGACGCGCGACGCGCCGGTCTTGTCGCGGAAGCGGTTGCAGATGAAGTCCGGAATGGTGATCGAGTCGCCGCAGACCTGGGAGTAGCGGCGCAGGCGCTGGGCCACGATCTTCCAGTTGAGGTAGGTGCCGATCAGCAGCCCGATCCCGATCCACGCCTCGGAGAACCCGCCGAGGTAGATTGCGCCCGGGAGGCCCATGAGAAGCCACCCCGACATGTCGGAGGCCTGCGCCGAGAGCGCAACGACCCACTTGTTCATCTTTCTGCCGCCGAGGTAGTAGTCGCCGAGGTTGGACTGCTTCTTCGAGAAGAAGAAGCCGATCCAGAGCATGACGAATAGATAGCCGACGAACGACCCGAGGACGGTCCAGTCAAACATGGTTGTCTCCTTGTTTTTGGTTTAGTTTGCGTATTATACCAAAAATCCCGGCCCGCAGTACACGGGTTCGTCAGGATCAGGGCGCCCGCAGGGGCGCAGGAGACAGGGTCATTCCAGCGGACGGAAGTCCGACGCCGGGTGCTTGCAGATCGGGCAGACGAAGTCCGGCGGCAGCTCGTCCCCCTCGTAGACGTAGCCGCAGACCACGCAGACGAACCCCTTCTTCTTCCCCGCCGCGGGCTTCGGCTTCGGCTTGACGTTCGCGTGGTAGTACGCGTAGGTCATCGTCGGCGCGTCGGAAAGCGTCTTCGCCTCGACGACGCGGCAGACGAACATGCCGTGGGTATCGAGGTCGACGTAGCTCTCCACCTCCAGCGAGAAGAACGAGTTGCAGTCGTGGGCGATCACCGCGAGCCCGTTCTCCGAGCGCGTCACCTCCACGCCGGTGAGCTTGTCCGCGTCGCGCCCGCTGCGGAACCCGTAGAGCTCGAAGAGCGGAAACGCGGCGGTCTCGGCGATGGTGCAGACGTTCATCTTGCCGGTCCTGCGGACGGTGTCGTGGGTGTAGTTGGACTTGGAGATCGTCACCGCCAGGCGCGCCGGCGAGCCGGTGACCTGGACGACGGTGTTGCAGATCATGCCGTTGTCCCGCCTGCCGTCGTGCGTGGTGACGACGTATAGCCCGTAGCCGATCTTGAAGAAAGCAGATCCATCGACCTGTGCCATGATGTCCCTCCCTGGAGAGCAGTTGACAAAACGACGGCCCCGGCCTTTGCCAGGCTCGGGGCCGAATCGCGGCCTCGCGGCCGCCATACTACTTGAAGTAGCGGTTGTAGAGGCCCTGGAAGGCCTTGCCGTGACGCGCCTCGTCCTTCGCCATCTCGTGGACGGTGTCGTGGATGGCGTCGTAGCCGAGCTGCTTCGCGCGGGTGGCGATCGCCATCTTGCCGGCGGTCGCGCCGCACTCCGCCTCCATGCGGCGGCGGAGGTTCTCCTTGGTCGAGTCGGTCACGATGTCGATCGTCTTGCCCAGGAGCTCCGCGAACTTGGCGGCGTGCTCGGCCTCCTCGAACGCGATGCGCTTGTAGGCCTCGGCGACCTCGGGATAGCCCTCGCGGTCGGCCTGGCGGGACATAGCGAGGTACATGCCGACCTCGCAGCACTCGCCGGTGAAGTGGTCCTTGAGGCCCTGCGTCACCTCGGCGTCCTCGACGATGCCGTCGCCGACGTGGTGCTCGGCCACGAAGTTGAGGCCCTCGCCCTGCTTGATGAACTTCGACCCGTCAGCCTTGCACTGGGGGCACTTCTCGGGGGGCGTGTCGCCCTCGTACACAAACCCGCAGACCGGGCATACCCATTTAGCCATTGTCTTTTCTCCTTGCCTTTATGGTTTTACGGAAATCAAATCACATTTCCTCGAACTGGTCCTTGCCGACCCCGCACACGGGGCAGGTCCAGTCGTCGGGAAGGTCCTCGAAGGCGACGTTGTTGTTGTTCGCCGGGTCGTACACGTGGCCGCACACCTTGCAGATGTATTTCTTCATTTGGCTTTTCTCCCTATGTTTTGTGACGGGGGTTGGCTGCAGCGGCGACACCGCCGCCGCAGATGTCCGTATTATACCAAAACCGCGCCGCCCCGCGCAACCGGCCTCCGGCCGCGTTTAGAACTCGCAGCTGAGCGTGAAGAGGAAGCTGCGGCCGCAGGCGGGATAGTAGTAGCCGACGCCGGCGTAGTCGCAGTAGTCGCGGTCGAGGAGGTTGTCCACCGTGAACGCCGCCTTCCAGCCATCCGCCCACGACGGCGAATAGTAGACGCCGACGTCGAAGAGCGTGTACGAGGCCAGCTTGTCGCAGTCGTTGGCGAAGTCGCCGGACACGTACTGCCGCCCCGTGAACGTGCAGCCGCCCTTGACCTCCAGGTCGGCGAAGAGCCAGACCCCCGCCTCCGCGCGCGCCCGGTGCGCGGGGACGAACGGCACCTCGCACCCGCCGTACTCGCCGCCGGAGAACTCGGCGTCGACGAAACCGTAGCGCAGCGACGCCTCCGCCACCTTGTCGCGCCGCCAGGAAATCCCCGCGTCCACGCCGAGGCGCCGCGTCTTCGCCGGGCTGTTGCAGTTGTAGCCGTACGGCGCCAGCGCCGGGTCGAAGAAGATCTCGTCCTCCATCAGCATGCCGTAGCCGTTCACGTCGAGGCGGAACTCCTCCGCGAACTCCCATTCCGCGCCGACGTCGAGCGACCAGCCGGTCTCGGGACGCAGGAAGTCGCCGTCCTTGGTGTAGCTCAGCTCGTCGCAGAACGCCGAGCGGTGGAAGCGGGTGCCCTTCAAGTAGGTCTTGAGCCCCTCGACGGGACGGAAGACGACCCCGAGCTCGTAGTCGCCCATCACGTCGCGGCTGTGGTCCTCCGCAAGGCCAGAATAGCCCTTCCAGCGGTTGCCGATGCGCTCCAGCCGCCCGCCCGCCGTCAGCGACAGCGTCTCCGTGACGGCGAACTCGTCATGCAGGAAGAACGCGTAGCGGTCGCGGCGGAAGCGGCGGCTGTCTCCGTCCTTCGGCTTCTCCCGGTAGCCGTCGAAGCGGAAGTCGAACCCGGCGGTGAACTTGTTGCCGAAGCCCAGCACCTCGTTCTCGTTCACGTAGCGCGGCGAAAGCGCGTAGCTGTAGTAGTCGTACTCGGTGTCGGTTCCCCAGGCGGTCATCTTCGCCCGACGGTGCTGGTGCGAGAAGCTGCCGTCGAGGTAGAGCCACTGGCCGTCGGCGAGGAGCAGCTTCGAGTCCAGGGCGAAGCCGTAGCTCCACTGGCGCGTCCAGTCGTGGTCGTTGTTCGCCCACCGGCGCGTGCACGCCCACTGCTCGCGCGTCAGCGAGCCGGGCAGCTCGTAGAACGCGTTCTGGTAGTTGGCCCGGAAGCCCACGGTGGAGCCGTTTTCGAAGACCTTGCGCAGCCCCGCGTTGGCGGTGTGCAGCTCGTAGGCGCTGCGGTCGCGGTAGCCGCCCGACCGCAGGTAGTCGTAGGAGGCGTTGTAGAGCCACCCCTCGTCCTCGAATCCGCCGCGGGTCTGCGCACCGGCGCCGTAGGTGTCCTGCGAGCCCGCCTTCGCGTAGAGCTTCGTCCGGCGAGAGTAGTCGCGCGAGTCGGTGGAAACGTTCACCACCCCGGCGACTGCGCCGTCGCCGTAGAGGACCGGGCTCGGACCGTGGATCACCTCGACGCGCTCGACGGCGCCGAGCGGGATGCGCGTCAGGTTGGGCGCGTTCATGTCCACGTTGTTCAGCTCCTCGCCGTCCAGCACCACCTTCGTGCGCCCGAAGGCGTTGTCGCCGAATCCGCGCATGGCGATCGAGGTCAGGACCGGGTTGCCGTTCATCGAGTGGACGTCCACGCCGGCCTTCCGCTGCAGCAGCTCCGCGAGGTCGCGCGCGCCGCTCGCGGCGATGTCGTCAGCACCGAAGACCTGCACCGCGGCAGGCATCGACTCCGCCGTCGACTCCACGCGCGAGGCGTAGACGACCACCGGCGGCAGCACCGCCACTTCGTTTGTCCCCGGGACCGCCTCGGCGCACGCCGCCAGCCCCGTCCCCGCCAGCACGGCGGCCAACGCTGTTTTTCTCATCTTCTCCTCTTTCCCCCTCATGCGAGGGTACTCGGGTTCATGTCGTGGGGCGGCGGCCGCATTCCGGCTTTGACGGCTGCGCGACAGTGCCTGGTTTCCACAGGGCTTTCCGGCCGTCGCCTTTGTTGGCGCAAATTATACCATAATTTTTGGTATAATACGGCCATGAAGATCAAAGAGATTCTCGCCGCCGGCCGGCCGTCGGTCTCGTTCGAGGTGTTCCCGCCCAAGAAGGACGCGCCGTTCGCACCGGTCAAGGAGGCGATCGAGCGCCTTGCCAAACAGCGGCCGGCGTTCATGTCCGTCACCTACGGGGCGTCCGGCAACGCGCAGGCCAACACCACCGCGATCGCCTCGCACGTGCAGTCTTGCGGCGTCACCGCCCTCGCCCACCTCACCTGCATCTCGGCGACGCGCGAGGGCATCGCGAAGGAGGCCGCGGCGCTCCGGGACGCCGGGATCGAGAACGTACTCTGCCTGCGCGGCGACGCGCCGAAGGACGCCGCGCCGTCCGGCGACTTCCTCCACGCCGTCGACCTGGTGCGGGCACTCGCCGGCTCCGGCTTCTGCCTCGGCGGCGCCTGCTACCCCGAATGCCATCCCGAGTGCGAGCACATCGAGGACGACATCCGCCGCCTGCGCGAGAAGGTCGAGGCCGGGCTCGACTTCGTGACCACCCAGATGTTCTTCGACAACAACATCTTCTACCGCTACCTCTCGAAGCTCCGCGACCGCGGCGTCACCGTGCCGGTCATCGCCGGCATCATGCCGGTCGCCAACGGCCGGCAGATCGCCCGCATCTGCCGGCTCTCCGGCACCTACCTCCCCAGCCGCTTCAAGGCGATCGTCGACCGGTTCGGCGACAGCCCCCGCGCCATGCTCGACGCCGGCGTCGCCTACGCCACCGAGCAGATCGTCGACCTCTTCGCGAACGGCGTCAATGCCGTCCACGTCTACACCATGAACCGGCCCGAGGTCGCCGAGCGGATAATGGCCAACCTGCGGGGAATCGTCGGCGGCGGCGAGGCGCAATGACCGTCGCGCCAGCAGACGTCCTGCCCTACCTGCGCATGGGCGGCGGCCGCGAGCCCGGCGCCGCCCTCGCCGCGCGCATCGCCGCGCTGACGGAGGAGGCGCTCGCGGCGGCGCGCCCGGCGCGGACCTGGCGGCGCATCGCGGTCCCGGGCGGCTGGCTGGAGACGTCGAAGGCGCTCTCCCTCCGCCTCGCCGGCTGCCGCGACGCCTACCTCGCCTGCGGCACCCTCGGCGCGCCCTTCGACGCCTGGCACCGCCAGGTCTCGGTCAAGTCCGCCGCGGACGCGCTCGTCGTCCAGGCCATCGGCGCCGCGGCGATCGAGAAGGTGATGGACTCCATTGAGGACGACATCCGCGCCGAGCTCGCCCCCGGCGAGTCGCTCGTCGCGCGCTACTCGCCCGGCTACGCCGACTTCCCGCTCGCCGCCCAGCGCGAGCTGCTCGCGCTTCTCGACGCCCCGCGCAAGGTCGGCGTCTCGCTCACCGACTCGCTCCTAATGGTCCCCTCCAAGTCCGTCAGCGCCGTCATCGGCGTAAAGCCCGCAACCGCGTGAGGGGTTCCCACTGGAAGCCAAGCCTGGTTTTAGCAAGAAACCTCCGCGCTCATGTGGGGCCGGCTCCCGTCCCTCCCGTCCCCCCAGTCCCTCCAGTCCAGCTCCTTGTCCCGTTGCAATCAGGGTATCCCGTGCAGCTCCAGAAAGGGTTCCCGGCGTTGCGCCCCTTGCGCGCGACCATCTTGCGCATTGGCTTGCCGCACTTCGGACATTTCGGCGCGCCCTCTGCCACGATTGCGGCGTCGCGGTGTTCGAGCCGAGCCGCCGAAAGACGCTCAGTGAACCCGCCCGCCTCGCGGAACTCCTCGCCGGCGGCGACAATCTGCCGCGCAAGGAGTCCAGAAGCTCGGTCGATGACCACAAGCGCGGAATTCGCCGCAACCAGCGGATCCTCCGATTCAAGAAACTCCGCGAACCGTCTGCGCATCGCAAGCACATATTCGCCGTAGTCGTGCCTCGCGTTCTCGCCCATGTCGCCTTGATAGGAGTCGATCTTCATCGCCTTGAGGCGAACGGCGCGTTCGTCGTCCGCCGGCCACGGCGCGACGCCGCGTCCGACGAGGAACGCCTCGTAGTCTCCGGCAAGTTCCTCAAGCGAACCCTTCGCCACATCGTACAGCCGAAGTTCCGTCTCCTTCGACGTGCCGGCCCTGGACGACCCCTCGACGATGTTCTGCCGCGCCGAACGCGCCGCACCCAACATCTGCCCTGATGTCTTGCCAAGCGGATCGTTCCTGTAGGAATAGTTGCGCTCGCAGAAAACCTCGGTCGCGTGATAGACGAGGCACACGTAGCCGAATGTCAATGTGTGGCGATATCCGCCATGTTTCGCGACGATTGAGATCATGGGTTGGTCTTCCTAGGAGCTGGACTGGAGGGACTGGCGTGACTGGAGAGACAGGAGATTGAGGGACTGATGGAACTTGCGGAACCAGCGGGGCCGACGTCAGTCCCTCCGGTCCCTCCAGTCATCTCCCGTCTCCCATTCGTCAAAATCTGACAGAGACGGCAGGTCGTGTTGTCTGGTTTATCCATAAGTTTCAAGCGTCATGTCAGACAGAGCCTTTCATAGTGTGTATTATACCAAAATCGACGGCTCTGACACCGGAAGTTATGGTATAATACGTTGCAAATGACATTGGCGAGAAACGGCAACGGAAGAGACACTGGGATGATCAACATACGACAGAACGGCATACTGTTCCTCGACGGGGCGATGGGGACGCAGCTCCAGGCGAGGGGACTGAAGCCGGGCGAGGTGCCCGAACTCTGGAACCTCACGCGGCCGGACGACGTGCGCGCCGTGCACGAAGCCTACTTCGCCGCCGGGGCGGACATCGTCTACGCCAACACCTTCGGCGCCAACTCCGCCAAGTACCACGGCGACGCGCCGCTCGCCGACGTGGTATCCGCCGCGGTCGCCGTCGCCAAGGAGGCCGCCGCGCGCGCCGGCGGACGGCGATTTGTCGCGCTCGACGTCGGCCCCACGGGACGGCTCCTCAAGCCCGCCGGCGACTTCGAGTTCGACGCCGCCTACGACGCCTTCGCGGAACAGGTGCGCCTCGGTGCGGCGGCCGGCGCGGACCTCGTGGCAGTCGAGACGATGGGCGACCTCTACGAGCTCAAGGCCGCTGTCCTCGCCGCCAAGGAGAACTCAAATCTCCCCGTCCTCGCCACCGTCGCGCTCGGCGAAGACGGCAAGCTCCTCACCGGCGCGGACGTCGACTGCGTCGCCGCGCTCCTCGAAGGCCTCCACGCCGACGCAATCGGCCTCAACTGCGGCTTCGGTCCCGACCGCATGCTCGAGTTCGTCCGCCGCCTCGCCGCCCGCACCTCGCTCCCGATCGTCGTCAAGCCCAACGCCGGGCTCCCCAAGGTCGTCGACGGACGCACCGTCTTCACCGTCGGGCCGGAGGAGTTCGCGCGCGACGTCGCCGCGCTCGTCGAGGCCGGCGCCTCGGTGGTCGGCGGCTGCTGCGGCACCACGCCGGCGCACATCGCGGCAGTTCACGCGCTTTTGCGGGATAATACCTGCTCCCGGCCGCCAGTGCCGCCGTTCACCGTCGTCTGCTCCGGCTCGCGCGCCGTCGAGATCCCCTTCGACGACACCATCCTCATCGGCGAGCGCATCAACCCCACCGGCAAGAAGAAGCTCAGGGCCGCGCTGACCGAGGGCGACGTCGCCTACGTCCTCCGCGAGGCGGTGTCGCAAGCCGAGGCCGGCGCACACGTCCTCGACGTCAACGTCGGCGTCCCCGGGCTCGACGAGCCGGCCGTGCTCGACGCGACGGTCCAGGCCGTGCAGAGCGTCACCGACCTGCCGCTCCAGATCGACACCTCCGACCCCGCGGCGCTCGAGCGCGCGCTCCGCCACTACAACGGCAAGGCGCTGGTGAACTCCGTGAACGGCAAGGACGAGTCGATGGCGACGGTGCTGCCGCTCGTCGCGAAGTACGGCGGCGCGGTGGTGGCGCTGACGCTCGACGAGGACGGCATCCCGCCCACTGCGGACGGCCGCGTCGCCATCGCGAAGAAGATCGTCGCCCGCGGCGCGGAATACGGGCTCAAACCCTCCGACTTCGTCGTCGACGTCCTCTGCCTCGCCGTCAGCGCCGACTCCTCGAGCGCCAACGTGATCCTCGAGGCGATGCGCCGCGTCAGGTCGGAGCTCGGCTGCCGCACCTGCCTCGGCGTCTCCAACATCTCCTTCGGCCTTCCCGCGCGGCCGCTCCTCAACGCGGCATTCTACACCATGGCGCTCGCGAACGGACTCTCCGCCGGCATCGTCAACCCGCTCGCCGCCGACATGATGACCGCCTACCGCGCCTACCGCGCCCTCGCTGGCAAGGACCCGGCCTGCGGCGAGTGGGTGGAGAAGTACCGGGACTGGACGCCTGGCACTGCCGCCGAAAGCGCGTCGACGAAAACCGCCGCCGCCGGACAGAACGCCGCCGAGAGCCCCGGCGGGATCGCCGCCGCCATCAGGCGCGGGCTCAAGTCCGACGCTGCCGCGGCGGCGAAGGCGGCGCTGGCGTCAGGCCGCGCGCCGCTCGACGTGATTGGCGACGGCATCGTGCCGGCGCTGGAGGAGGTCGGCAGGGGTTTTGAGTCCGGCAAGGTGTTCCTGCCGCAGCTCCTGATGGCAGCGGAGGCGGCGGGCGCGGCGTTCGAGGTCGTGCGCGCCGCAATGCCGGCGGACGCCGCCGCGGCCAAGGGGCCGATCGTGGTCGCCACCGTCAAGGGCGACATCCACGACATCGGCAAGAACATCTGCCGCGCTCTCCTCGAGAACTACGGTTTCAAGGTGATCGACCTCGGGCGCGACGTGGCGCCGGAGGCGGTCGTCGCCGCGGCAAAGCGCGAGCAGGCGCTCCTCGTCGGGCTCTCGGCGCTGATGACGACGACCGTCGGCGCGATGGAGGAGACGGTGAAGCTCGTCCACGCCGAGCTCCCGAACTGCCGCGTCGCGGTCGGCGGCGCGGTGCTCACCGCGGACTATGCCGCCAAGATCGGCGCCGACAGCTACTCCAAGGACGCGATGGGACTGGTGCGCTACGCCGAATCGGTCTTCGCCGAATAGGCGTTGGTGCGCCCGGTGGGACTTGAACCCACACGCCGTGAGGCACGGGAACCTAAATCCCGCGTGTCTGCCATTCCACCACGGGCGCAATCACTTCCGCTTCATCTTCTCGCGGTGGGCGCTGAAGATAGCCGCCTTCGACGCGAAGCGCTGCGACTCCGGGAAGTTCGAGGCCCCGAGCTTGAGCGACTCCAGCGCCTCGCGCTGGCGGCGGTCGAGGTTGCCCGGCGTCTCCAGCACGATCCGCGCATCGAGGTCGCCCGGCATTCCGCCGCGGAGCGACGGAACTCCCTTGCCGCGGAGGCGGAAAACCTTGCCGTTGGGCGTGCCCGGCGGGATCTTGAGCTGCGCGTCGCCCTCCGGCGTCGGCACCGTCACCACCCCGCCCAACGCCGCAGTCACCGGCGAGACCGGGATCTCGACATAGAGGTTCTGTCCGTCGCGATCGAAGATCTCGCTCGGCTTGACCGCAAGCTGCACGTAGAGGTCGCCGTTCGGACCGCCGCGCAGTCCGCCACCGCCCTGTCCGGAGCAGCGGATCCGCGAGCCGTGGGACACGCCCGCGGGAATCGACACCTCGATCTTGCGCCGCGTCGGCGCCTGGCCCGAGCCGCCGCAGCGACGGCACGGCTTCTCGACCACCATCCCCTCGCCGCCGCAGTGGGGACAGGTCTGGCGTACCTGGAAGAACCCGCCGCCGGCGATCACCACCCCGCGTCCGCCGCAGGCGCGGCAGGTGACGCGCTTGGAGCCGGGCGCCGCGCCGGTGCCGCCGCAGTCGGGGCAGGCCGCTGGCAGCGTCAGGTCGATTTCGCGTCGGCTGCCGAACACCGCCTCGTCGAACTCGATGTCGAGCCGGTAGGTGAGGTCGTCGCCGCGCTGCGGCGCGTTGGGGTCGGGACGACGCTGCTGGCGTCCGCCGCCGAAGAAATCCTCGAAGCCGCCGAAGCCGCCGCCGCGCCCGCCGAAGAGGTCGCCGAAGGCCGAGAAGATGTCGTCCATGCTCATCCCGCCGGCGCCGTAGCCGCCCTGGCCGTTGGCAAACGCCTGGTGGCCGAACTGGTCGTAGCGCTGGCGCTTGTCGGGGTCGTGCAGGACGTCGTACGCCTCCGCCGCCTCCTTGAACTTCTCCTCCGCCGACTTGTCGCCGGGATTGCGGTCGGGATGATACTTCATCGCGAGCTTGCGGTAGGCGGACTTGATCTCGTCCGCCGTCGCCGTCTTCGCGACGCCAAGCACCTCGTAATAGTCACGCTTCTCTGCCATAGCCAACCTCTACCTCTGGCCGGATTCCCTATTCAGGCTTGCCGGAGCTCACCACGACCTGCGCCGCGCGGAGGACCTTGTCCTTCAGCATCCAGCCCTTCTTCGACTCGATCGAGACCTTGCCCTCGGGCACGTCGGGCGAGGGAAGCGTTGCGATCGCCTCCATCTTCGCCGTGTCGAGGTCCTTGCCCACCGACTCAAACGGCTCCGCGCCGTGGTCCTTGAGCGACTTCAGGAGCGTGTCGTAGACGAGCTGCACGCCCTTCACGAACGGATCCTCCGCCTTCTCCTTCGCGTTCGAGAGCGCGAGCTCGAGGTTGTCCACGGCGGGAAGGACGTCCTTCAGGATGTCCATCTCGGCGAAGCGGAAGGTATCCTCGCGGTCACGCGCCGCGCGCTTCTTGTAGTTGTCGAAGTCGGCGAGAGTCAGTGCATAGAGAGCCTTCCAGTCGGGCTCGGCAGGCTTGTCCGGTTCTGCGGGCTTGTCCTCCGCGGCACTTTCCTCCGCGGCCTGCTGCTCTGGCTCCGCCGGGGCTTCAGCTTCCGATTGGGCATCGGCTTCAGCTGGCGGGACTGGCGGGACCGGCGGGACTGACGTCTCGCCTGTCTCTTCCGTCCCTTTCTTCTCTTCTTCTGCCATCGCGAATCACGAACCACTAGCCACGAACCACGATCTGCCCGGCCTTGGCGAGCATCTTCGCCTCGACCGACTGGATCTCCGCGAAGCCCTGCGAGCTGTGCGGGTTGAGTCCGTTCGACGCCTCCATCGAGCTGTCGGCCTCGTTGTAGATGGTGGCCTTGAGCCCCTTCAGCGCCTCGAAGAAGATGTTGCCCTTGTAGAGCCCGAGCGTGACCTCGGCCGTCGCCTTGTCGGCCCAGACCTGGATCGCCGCGCGCGCCGCTCTGGTCGCGGGGTCGAACCAGCGGCCGTCGTAGATCTGGTCGGCGACGAACTTCGAGAGTTCCTGGAACATCTTGGTGGAGCGGCGGTCCATGATGCCCTCGTAGATGTACTTGAGGCCCCACGACAGAACCTCCATTCCCGGCGCCTCGTAGACGCCGCGCGACTTCGTGCCGATGATGCGGTTCTCGAGCGCGTGCTTCATGCCGATGCCGTTGCGGCCGCCGATCTTGTTGGCGGCGAGCATCACCTGGTAGGGCGACATCTTCTTGCCGTTCACCGCCACGCAGCGGCCCTTCTCGAACTTGAGGACGATCTTCTCGACCTTGTTCGGCGCCTCGGTGGGCCACACGCCCATCGTGGGCTTCACGATGCGCATCGAGGTCTCCATCGACTCGAGGTCCTCCGCCTCGTGCGAGAGGCCGGCGAGGTTCGCGTCGGTCGAGTACTTCTTCTTCGTGCCGACGAACGCCACGATGCCGCGCTTGGCGAGGAACTCGACCATCTGGGTGCGGCCGGGGAACTTCGCGAGCAGGTCCGCGTCGCGCCACGGGGCGTAGACGCCGAACTTCGGGTCCATGACGTTGGTGTAGCGCTCGAAGCGCATCTGGTCGTTGCCGCGGCCCGTCGCACCGTGGACGAGGGCGACGCAGCCGGCCTTCTTCATCGCCGGGAGAAGCTTCTGCACGGTCACCGCGCGCGCGATGCCGGTCGAGTTCCAGTAGCCGCCGTCGTACATCGCCTGGCACTTCACGGTCTCGAAGCAGATGTCGGCCATTTCCTTGGTGACGTCGACGATCGTCGTCTGCACGCCGGTCGGCGCCATCTTCTTCTTGATGTCGTTAATGTCCTTCTCGTCCGGCTGGCCGACGTTCGCCGAGAACGCCTTCACCTTGACGCCGGCGTCCTTGAGGACGCAGCAGATGGTCTTCGAGTCGAGTCCGCCGGAGACGCACACGCCCACGGTCTTGCCCTTGAGGTCAGCAAGTTTCATTTCTACCTTCCTTTCTTGTAAATTTCCGGTCGTTCCGGAAGCCGCCTTCCGGAATTGAACGTGTATTATACCAAATTTCGGGGCTCATGGTTCACTTAGGCCAACGCATTTCACGCGTTGGAAGTGCTTCAGCAATCAGCAACCAGCCGTGCAACAACCAGTGAAGAGGTGATTCGTGTCCACTACTAACTGGCCGCTGAACACTGGCTGCTGGCTGCTGGTCACTGGAACACTTCCCCCACTCCCTTCTGAAGCGACGCGCGGCGAATAAGCCGGATTCTGTTCCCCTCCAGGGCCCCGCAGGGCGAAGGAGGGTCCGATCATTCATCTCAGCGATCAACCCGGAATCTTAGCGCGCCTTGCGGCGCGCGCCGGACGGGCAGCCCGTCGATTCCCTATTTGATCTTGCTCCGAGGAGGGCTTGCCGTGCGCCCGTCGTTTCAGCCGGGCCGGTGAGCTCTTGCCTCGCCTTTTCACCATCACGGGATGCGAACACCCCGCTGTCTGATTTCTGTGGCGCTTTCCGTCGCGCCGGCTTTCCCGGCGCCCCCCGCCCTTGACAGGCGGGTCCTCCGCCCTGCGGAGTCCGGACTTTCCTCTGCCGGTTAGGGCAGCGACCGGTCGCGCGCGCGTCGCTTCAGAAGGGAGATTTCAAAGAACCCTACAGCCGGTAGAGGATGCGCCCGCACATCGTGCAGGCCACCACCGACTGCTTCTTGCCTTCAGCGCCGTTCTTGGCGTTGGCGTCGGCCAGCTGGCCCACGCTCGGCGGCTGCACGAGGTGGCACCCGTCGCAGACTCCGTCGTGCGTAAGCGGCACCACCACCGGCCAGCGCTTGGTGCGCAGGCGCTCGTAGTAGAGCAGGAACTTCGGGTCGTCGACCTGCCTGGCCTTCGCCGCGCGCTCCTCCTGGGCCTCTGCAAGCTCCTTCTTGACCGACGCCATGCGATCGTCGATCTCGGCGCAGATGGAGTCGATGCCGCCCTTGACCGAGTCGTACCGCGCCTGCGCCTCGTCGATGCGCGCCTTGGCGCCGGGGATCTCGTCCATCGCCGCAAGCTGGTTGTTCTCCGCCGCCTCAAGGTCGTGCTGGACGAGGTCGATCTGCACCGAGTACTGCTGGTACTCCTTGTTGGACTTGAGCGAGGCCTGGGCGGTCTTCAGCTTCTGGACCTTCTCCTTGAGCGCCTTGGCGTCGTCCTCAAAGCCCCTGACCCGGCCCTGCTCGTACTCCAGCCCCGCCTGGGCGGCCTTGAGGTCAGCCGAGACCCCGGAAAGCCGAGCGGTCTCGAGCGCGCGCCTCCGCGGCAGGTCCTTCAGCTCCATCTCCAGCTCGCGGATCCGTCCGTCGACGTCCTGCAGTTCGATCAGCGCTTCAACAATTGTCACAGCCTTTGCCTTTCCACATCTGGGGCAGGAGACGGGACTCGAACCCGCAACCCACAGAATCACAATCTGTTGATCTAACCAATTGATCTACTCCCGCCATTTTTTGGAGCCAGGTAAGGGACTCGAACCCCCGACCTGCTCATTACGAATGAGCCGCACTACCAACTGTGCTAACCTGGCCTTGTTACTTGGATGGGTAGTATATCAAAAAGGGCGAAATCGCGTCAACCCCGCGCGGCGAATCCACCCTTATCCCACTTTTTCTGGGATAGGTTATCCCACTTTTTCAGAAACCCCAATAAAATCGGCCTGATTTTTATTTTCGGGAGGGCGGAAAACAAGGAAGGACTTTTTTCTTTCGTCGCCGCTTCGGCGGGCCGGAGAGCGTTTTCGCGCTGGTGCTCACTGATTTTGGCGCGGATACACGCCAAAATCCCGGTGAAAGAGCATCTGCGCCGGGCTCCCGGCCGCCGCCTTCCTCGGCCTCCCGGTTATGAGCCACCTGGACACCATCTCCTGCGCGCGCTTCGCCTCGATGCGGCTGTTGTCGGTGCGCAGCGGAGCCACCAGCATCGCCGTCACAAGAAAGACCAGCGGATAGCAGGCGTCGCTCCGGAATGTCTCGTCCGGGACGTAGGTTCGCTCAGAGTCCGCACAGCCGCGCGGCATCCGGTAGTCGCAGAACCAGCCGTGTTCGTCGACAAAGAACAACCGCATCTGCCCCGAGGACGGCGCGAAGGCAAGGAGCGCGGCCCAGACCAGCTCGGTGACGAACAAAACCAGCAGGAACTTCCGCGCAAACGACTTCATGGCATTTCGTCCAGCTGCGACTTGAGCGCGGAGACCCCGTAGATCGCGGCCGTCTCGGCACGAAGGATGGTGGCGCCGAACGATACCGGGGTCGCGATCTCCAGAAGCGCCTGCAGCTCCTCGGGCGAAAAGTCCCCTTCCGGTCCCACGTAGATTGCCGGCTCCAGCTCACCCCGGCGACGGCGAGCC
>CACXRO010000011.1 GCA_902770045.1 uncultured bacterium | reverse complement strand
CTCGACGACCTCGAGCGCCGGCTCCTCGCCGCGCTTACCGGCTTCTCGGCGCCGGTCCACCGCGGTCTCAAGGTGCCGTCGATCATCGTCGCCGACGACCTGACTCCTTCCGAGACTGTCCAGCTGCCGCGCGACTTGGTCCTCGGCTTCGCCACCAACGGCGGGTCGACCACGAGCCACGTGGCGCTCCTCGCCCGTGCAATGGGCATTCCTGCGGTCACGGGGCTCGGGGACATCACCTCTCGCGTCCGAGCCGGCGAGACGGTGCTCATCGACGGCACCAACGGCACGCTCAAGGACGGCGGCGAGGTGCCGATCTTCGCGAATCTCCATCCCGGCGTGCCGGTCGGCGGCCTCCGCGAGCACGGCGCGCGCGGCATCGGCCTCTACCGCAGCGAATACCTCTGGCTCAACCGCGGACACGAGCCCACCGAGGAGGACCAGTTCCGCGCCTACCGCGACGCCGCGCGCTTCACCGCCCAGCTTGGCGAAGGTGCGTCGATCACCATCCGCGCACTCGACATCGGCGGCGACAAGATCGTCCGCGGCATCTCTCACAAGGAGGCGAACCCGTTCCTCGGCAACCGCTCCATCCGCTACCTGCTCGCCAACCGCGATATGTTCAAGACCCAGCTCCGCGCGATCCTCAGGGCGTCCGCGTTCGGGCGCGTGCGGCTGATGTACCCGATGATCTCCTGCGTGGAGGAGCTGGACGAGTCCGCCGAGGTGCTCGCCGAGGTCAAGCGCGAGCTTGACGCCGCCGGCGTCGCCTACGACCGAGAGATGCCCGCCGGAGCGATGATCGAGGTGCCGAGCGCGGCGATCAATGCGGACGCAATCGCGAAGCGCGTCGACTTCTTCTCCATCGGCACCAACGACCTCGTTCAGTACGTAATGGCGGCTGACCGCGGCAACGAGTCGGTCGCCTCGCTCTACCAGCCCACCAACCCCGCCGTCCTCTGGCTGATGCGCCACGTGATCGACGCGGCGCGGCACCGCGGCATCAAGGTCGGCGTGTGCGGCGAGTCGGCCTCCGACCCGGTGGTCGGAGTGCTTTGGGCGGCGATGGGGGTGGACCTCCTCTCCATGTCCGCCACTTACATTCCCGTCATCTCTGCCGTCCTCTCGCGCCTGACCCGCGCCGACCTCGACGCCTATGCGCGAATTCCGGTGGAGATGGGGAATGACGTCACTGCCCGCGAGATCTACGACCGCTGCCGCGCCTGGCTCGCCGAGCACGTCTTCGACTTCGAGAACATAGTCCTGTAGCCAGCAATGAAGTCCAAGTCCTTTATCGACCAGGTTGAGGTGATCGTCCGCTCCGGCAGGGGCGGCGACGGCGCGATGTCGATGCGCCGCGAGGCTCTCGTCGCGTTCGGCGGTCCCGACGGCGGCGACGGCGGGCGCGGCGGCGACGTGGTCTTCCGCGCCTCCCAGCACGTCAACTCGCTCCTCTCGCTCTACTACGACCCCAAGTGCTTTGCCCAGGACGGCGCGCCCGGCCAGGGCCAGAAGATGTTCGGCAAGCGCGGGCGCGACCTGGTGGTGGACGTCCCCTGCGGCACCGAGGTCTTCGACGCGGACAGCGGGCTGCTCGTCGCCGACATCGTCGAGCCGGGGCAGAAAGTGGTCGTCGCCAAGGGCGGCGCCGGCGGCTACGGCAACGTCCACTTCAAGAGCGCGGTCAACCAGGCGCCGACCGAGCACACGCCCGGCGGACCGGCCGAGGAGCGTCGGCTCAGGCTGGAGCTCAAGACCATCGCCGACGCGGGGCTCGTTGGCTTCCCGAACGCCGGCAAGTCCTCGCTCCTCTCGTCGCTCTCCTCCGCCACTCCCAAGATAGCATCCTATCCCTTCACCACCCTGAACCCCATCGTCGGCACCGTTGTCTACGATGATTTCGCCAAGGTCAGGGTGGCGGACGTGCCCGGCATCATCGAGGGCGCCTCGAAGGGCGTCGGCCTCGGCCACGCCTTCCTGCGCCACCTCGAGCGCGCGCGGGCGCTCGTCTACGTAATCGACCTCGCCGGCGTCGACGCGCGCGAGCCTTGGACCGACTACCAGGTGCTGCGGCGCGAGGTGGACGCGTATTCGGCGGAGCTTGCCGAGCGTCCGACGATCGTGGTCGCGAACAAGGTCGACCTCCCCGAGGCGCGCGCCAACCTCGACCGCTTCGTGGCCGAGACCGGCGTAACGCCGATTCTGGTGTCCTGCACCACCGGCGATGGTCTCGACGAGTTCAAGGCCAGGCTGCGCGAGGTCGTCCGCCCCGAGACCCGCTTCCACCACACCCACGCCCAGGCGCCGGACCTCTCCGAGATGCCCGATACCACCGGCGAGGAGGTCCCGGCCGAGGCGATCGAGCGGTTCGCCACCTTCCTCAAGCTCGAGAAGCCGAAGGCGAAGAGCCACCCGAGCCGCGGCAACATCCACTGATTTCCCAAGGAGAAGCAAGAAGATGAAGAAGTTCCTTAGCGCAAACGAAGCCGTGGCCCACGCAGCGGCGCAGGCCGGGTGCGTGGTCGCCTCGGCGTATCCCGGCACCCCGTCGACGGAGATCCTGGAGAACATCGCGAAGTTCAAGGACACCGTCCGCTGCGAGTGGGCGGTGAACGAGAAGGTCGCGGTAGAGACAGCGGTCGGCGCGTCGATGGCCGGCGCCCGCGCGCTGACCGCGATGAAGCACGTGGGCCTGAACGTGGCGATGGACCCGTTCATGACCTTTACCTACGTCGGCCCGCTGGGCGGCTTCGTGCTCGTCTCCGCCGACGACCCCGGCACCCACTCCTCGCAGAACGAGCAGGACAACCGCAACCTCGCCAGGTTCGCGCGAGCGCTGCTGCTGGAGCCCGCCGACTCCCAGGAGGCCTACGACATGACGGTCGCGTCGTTCGGGCTCTCCGAGAAGTTCCGCGTGCCGGTGGTGATCAGGCTCACCACCCGCACCAGCCACAGCTCCTCGCTCGTGGACCTCGGTGACTTCAGGCCCGCGCCGCACCCGCTCATCCCCTACAAGAAGGACATCGCGCGGAACATTCCCGCGCCGGCGTTCGCGCCAGCCCAGCGCCTGAACGCGCAGAAGCGCACCGCCGCGATGGAGAAGAAGTCGAACCGCTCGAAGTTCAACCGGGTGGTGAAGCCGGCGAAGGGCGTCAAGGTCTCCGCCAAGGCGAAGTCGCTTGGAATCGTCACCTCGGCCGTCGCCTACCAGTACGTGCGCGAGGTCTTCCCCGACTGCCAGATCCTCAAGCTCGGCTGGACAAACCCGCTCCCGAAGGCGCTGGTCGCGAAGTTCGCGAAGGCGGTGAAGAAGCTGCTCGTCGTAGAGGAGCTGGACCCGTTTCTCGAGGAGCAGATCCGGGCGATGGGAATCAAGGTCGTGGAGCACAAGACCGAGCTCAACATGTTCGAGCTCAACGCCGACCGTGTCCAGAACCTGCGTCACGAGGTCCTCGGGGACGTCCCGAAGGCGAAGGCGAAGAAGGTACCGGAGGGGCTGCCTTCGCGTCCGCCGGTCCTCTGCGCCGGCTGCGGCCACCGCGGCGTCTTCCACGTCCTCCACAAGCTCGGCGCGACGGTCATGGGCGACATCGGCTGCTACACGCTCGGCGCGTTCCCTCCCCTGAACGCGATGGACTCCACGATCTGCATGGGCGCGTCGATCGGCAACGCGGCGGGCATGAAGAAGGCGGGGATGAATGGGCGCATCTGCGCCGTCCTCGGCGACTCTACCTTCTTCCACTCCGGCATCACCGGCATCCTCTCCGCGATCTACAACGGCACGCCGGTGACGACGGTGGTCCTCGACAACCGCATCACCGCGATGACCGGCCACCAGGACAACCCCGGCACCGGCAAGACGCTTGCCGGCGACCCGGCGCCGGTCACCGAAATCGCCGACATCGCCAAGGCGTGCGGATACAAGAACGTCGCGAAGGTCTCGGCCGACGACCTTGCCGGTCTCGAGCGGACGCTTTCGACGGCGATGGACTCCGGCGAGCCGTGGCTCGTCGTAGCCTACGCGCCATGCCGGATCGCCGCCAAGCTCACCAAGGAAGGGCTCTGCGAAGTCGATCCGGCCGAGTGCAGGGCGTGCGGCGCTTGCTTCAGGATGGGCTGCCCCGCGATGACGCGCGGCGCCGAGATCCGCCCCGGCGCGTTCCAGATGAAGATCGACCCCGACCTCTGCGCCGGCTGCATCCAGTGCAGCCAGGTCTGCAAGTTCGGCGCCATCAAGCGCGTGCGCTGAGCGATGAACCAGATTGTCCTCAGGAAAGGGCGGGAGCGTAGCGTCTTAAAGGGCCATCCCTGGGTGTTCTCCGGCGCGGTGGAGCGCGGCGATGCCGCGGCGGGCGAGCTCGTCGAGGTCTGCGACCATTCCGGCGCGAAGATCGCGAGCGGATGGTATTCTCCCGCATCGCAGATACGGGTGAGGATCGTCCACGACGCGCCGATTGCGGAACTTGTAGCGGCGGCCGTCGCGCGCCGCGGCGACTTCTTCGTCAACTGCTACACCAACGCGGTGCGGCTTGTGAACGCCGAGAGCGACCTGCTGCCCGGCGTCGTCGCCGACTACTACGCCGGCCACGTAGTCTGCCAGTTCACCTCGGCCGGCGCCGACGCGCGCAAGAACGAGATCGCCGATGCGCTGATGAAGTTCGCGCCCGGCTGCGCCGGCGTCTCGGAGCGCCTGGACGTCGACTCGCGCACGAAGGAGGGGCTGCCGACGGAGCCGGCGTTCTCCGTCCTCGCCGGCGCGGAGCCGCCTGAGCTTGTGGAGATCGCGGAAGGCCCGTGCAGGTTCCTCGTCGACGTCAGGAAGGGGCACAAGACCGGCTTCTACCTCGACCAGCGCGACGCGCGTGCCGCGGTTGGCGCGCTCGCAAACGGGGCGGACGTCCTCAACTGCTTCTCATACACCGGCGGGTTCGGGCTCTTTGCGCGTGCGTGCGGCGCGGCGAAGGTGACGCAGGTGGACATCTCGGCGGACGCGCTCGCGCTCGCAAGGAGGAACGAGGGGCTCGTCCATCTCTGCGGCACGGCGATGGAATATGTCGAGGCGGACGTCTTCCAGTTCCTCCGCAAGTGCCGCGACGAAGGACGCAAGTTCGACCTGATCGTCCTCGACCCGCCGAAGTTCGCCGCGACGAAGGGCCAGCTCATGAAGGCCGCGCGCGGGTACAAGGACATCAACCTCCTTGCGATGAAGCTCCTGAAGCCCTACGGCCTCCTCGCCACCTTCTCCTGCTCGGGGGCGGTCTCGCCGGAGTTCTTCGACACCGTCCTCGCCGAGGCCGCGGCCGACGCTCACCGTTCGTTCCAGGTGACGGCGCGCACCCGCGCCGGAGCCGACCATCCGGTTCTCCTTTCGTTCCCCGAGGGCGCGTACCTCAAGGGAGCGGTACTCAGGTCGCTTGACTGAATTTCAACCACCAGTAGGGAGCAATGAAGATGAAGTCGATTGTCCTGGCCGCTTCGATGTTTGCGCTGGCGGCCGCGCAGGCTGCCGTCCCGTCCGACCGGGCGAAGACGAAGGACTGGTTCCTCGACAATGTCTACGGCCGGCGTCCAGCCGCGGCGGAGAACGTTGCGGCAAGGTTCGTCGAGTTGGATCCGCCGCGCGAGACGAAGGACGGAAAGGCGATTCGCCGCAGGGTGAAGGTCGAGTATTCCGGTCCTCTCGGCGACGGCTCGTTCAGCTTTCTTGCGTTCATCCCGAAGTCGGACAAGCCGGTGCCGGCGGCGGTTCTTCTCTGCAACCGCCCGGGGGTGATGCCGATCGACGACGACGGCAAGGCGGCCACCGGCTTCTGGCCTCGGGACGAGATAGTCGGCCGCGGCTACGCGGCGATTGCGTTCTATCTTAGCGACCTCGCCGCCGAGACGTACCGGCCGGAAACCGCGCTCGCGAGCGGCGTCTTCAAGGTGTTCGGGCCGAAGTACGCCGAGCGGAAGCCATCCGACTGGGGCGTCCTTTCCGCCTGGGCGTGGGGGGCGAGCCGGGTGATGGACTGGATCGAACGGACGCCGGAGCTGGACGCCAGGAAGGTGATGGTGGTCGGCCATTCGCGCGGCGGCAAGTGCGCGCTCGTCGCCGGCATCGTCGACGAGCGCTTCGCGATGGTGTGCGCCAACGACTCAGGGCGCGGCGGCGCACGGCTGAACAAGATGAGACTTCCGCTGAGCGAGCCGTGGGACGCCTTCCGATACTGGGGGGTGGGCTACTGGTTCGCGGCGGGATACGAGCGCGTCTTCGGCGGCGGCGCGGACTGGAGCGCCCCCTACGACCAGGACGACTGGCTCGCCCTCGTCTCGCCGCGCATCCTCTGCGTGGGATCCGGAGCCGCGGACGACTGGGCCGGGCCCGAGGCAGAGTGCGCCGCGGCAAAGTCCGCCGAGGCGGCATGGTGGCGCGACGGCGCACCGGAGAACTCCCAGTACGGAGTGCGCGAGGGCGGTCACGGACTGCTGCTTGTCGACTGGCGGCGGTACCTCGACTTCGCCGACGCGCGCTGGCGCGGGACGACGGTGGTGGTGGACGGCAACGACTCAGCGGCGATCCAGCGCGCGCTGGACATGAAGGCGCGTCCGCTCACGGTGGTTATCCCGAAGGGCGTCTACGACGTCACCTCGACCCTGCGCGTCGGCTCGCACACCACGATCAAGGCGCATCCCGAAGCGCGGCTGGTGCTAAACGGCGGCGTCAGGTGCCGGGCCGGGGACTTCCTCCTCTCGAACGCAGACGAGAAGGGCGGCAACGAGGACATCGCCATCGAGGGCGGCGTCTGGGACGGAAACAAGGAGGTCGGCTTCAACCTCAAGGAGCCGCAGGAGCGCAAGTTCCATCCCGATGCCTGGAGCGGCGTCACCCTGAACTTCAGGAAGGTGAAGAACCTGCGTCTCCACGACATGACGCTCGCGAACTCCGTCACTTTCAACGCGCGCTTCTGCGAAGTGGACGGCTTCGACATCCGCCGCATCAAGATCGTCTCTCCGGTCGTGAAGAACAACCAGGACGGACTCCACTTCGGCGGCTTCACCTTCAACGGCGTCGTCGACGGAGTGGAAGCCGTGACCAAGGGCCAGACCAACGACGACCTCATCGCGCTCAACGCCGACGACTCGCTGACCCGCCACGAAAACCGCGGCACCGTGAACGGCCCGATAACCAACGTGGTGGTGAGGAACGTCCGTGCCGAGGACTGCCACTGCCTCGTCCGCCTGCTGCGCGCCTACAACCCCATCCGCGACGTGACGATCGAGAACTGCGAGGCGGGGTGCCGCTACAACGCCGTCAACGGCGACGACGCGAGGAAGTGGATCGCCCACGGCGGCGCGTCAGGCGGAACCGCCGAGGGCTCGCTGCCGCCTTCGACCGGTGCGCTCGAGAATGTGCTGGTGAGGAACGTCCGCTGCTGGGCGACGGCGAGGAACGGCTTCCCGCTGGTGAAGATCGACGGCGTCCTCAGGGGGCGCGGCGTGGAGTTCGACGGGTTCGTGCGCGACATGGCGAAGGACGTCGACCCCGACCGTCCTCTCGCCGCCGACCGCCGGACGCTGGAGATCATGGGCGCGGACGGTCTCCCGGCGCAGCCGGCGTGGAACCGCGGCCGCCCGCACTTCAACGGACCGAAGGTGTTTGGCGCTACTCCCGGACGGCTCTTCCGCTTCGTCTTCCCGTTGCGCGGCGCGCGCGAGGGGCTGGCGTTTTCGGTCGCCAAGGGTGCTTTGCCTGATGGCGTAGCGCTCGACGCTGGAAGCGGGCTTCTCTCCGGGCGCGCCGCCGCCGGCGAATACTACTTCACGGTGCGCGCGGAGAACCGCGAGGGCGCGGCCGAGCGCGACTTCAGGCTGATCGTCGGCGAGGGGAAGCTCATGCTCACGCCGCAGCTCGGCTGGGACTCGTGGAACGCATACGCCAACGACATCAGCGGCGAGATCGCGCTCAACGAGGCGCAGGCGATGGTCGAGAGGGGACTTGCCGCGCGCGGATACGCGACGATCAACATCGACGCCGGCTGGCAGGGCGACCGCGAGCAGTGGGGCGATCACGCGCTCCTCGCCAACGCCAAGTTCCCGGACATCAAGGGGCTCTTTGCCAAGATCCACGGTCTTGGGCTCAGGGTCGGGCTCTACTCCTCGCCGATGATCTTCACCTGGGGCTCGGCGGAGTCGGCGCTCTACCAGGGCAGCACCACCTTCCCGGTCGACTACTCCGAGCCCGGCCACAACTATGGCATCGGCAAGACGCACAAGGAGCGGGCCGACGCGGCGCTGTGGGCGAAGTGGGGAGTTGACTACATCAAGTACGACTGGGGCAACGACACCAGGCCCAAGTTCGCGAAGCGGATGCGCGAGGCGCTCGACGCCACCGGCCGCGACGTGTACCTCTCGGTCTGCACCGACTGCCTCGTCGAGGACGCCGAGGAGCACGCGAAGTACGCGCAGATCGTGCGCGGCAACCGCGACATCGTGGACCGGTGGAAGACCGGGGGCGACAAGCCGCGCGGAGTGGCCGACTTGATCCCATACCAGCGTCCGTGGCTTGGCTACGTCCGGCCAGGCTTCTGGTACGACCTCGACATGATGGGGCTCGGGCCGATGTACCTTGGCGAGCACGGGCAGTGGTTCGACGAACGTCAGAAGAGGGTGGTGAAGCGCATCGGCTGCAACCTCACGCACAACGAGACTGCGTTCCACTTCCTCTACTGGGCGTTCTCGTCCAATCCGATCCACCTCTCCTGCCGGATGGCGGAGCTGGACGACTTCACGCTCAACGTCATCTCCGACGAGCGCGCGCTCGAGGTGCTTAACGACTATCCGTGCGTCGCGCCGCAGTTCGAGGATCGTGGCGACGGCGTCGTTGTGGGGATACGCCGTCTTTCCGACGGACGCGTCGCGAAGGCGTACTTCAACTTCGCCGACGAGTGCCGCGAGGCGGACGGAATTTTCCTCCCGCCGCATTTTGCCCGCCTCATGCTGCCCGATTTGTGATATAATCCACTTTATTCGCCCGCTCCAGGTGGCGCGGACGGAAAGGAAACACAGAAGGAGAAAAGAAAGATGATGCATCTGAAAGTGAAGCATGCGGCGGCCGCGGTGGTCGCTGCGGTTGCGCTGGGCTGCTCCGAGAGCGGCGACGCCGACAGGATCGACCTCACGGCCGAAGCGGTTTCCGCCGCCAAGCTGGCCGGCTGCGACCTGGAGTCCGTCAAGGGGGCGGAGCTTCACGTCTACACCTGGAGCGACTACATCTCTCCCGACGTGCAGCGCTCGTTCGAGGAGGCGCTGGGGGTGAAGGTGGTGATCGACACCTTCGACTCCAACGAGGCGATGTACGCCAAGCTCAAGGCCGGCGGCACCGGCTACGACATCATCACCCCGAGCTCCTACCAGATCGCGACGATGGCGCGCGAGGGGATGATCGAGAAGATCGACCAGGCGAGGATCCCCAACGTCAAGGCGAACTTCGACCAGTCCTTCGCGTCCCAGGTAATCGACCCGTCCTTCTCCTGGAGCATCCCCTACGCCGTCACCTACACTGGCCTCGCCTACCTCAAGACCAAGATCCCCGAGGGCGTCGACGTCGAGAGCTGGGCGGTGCTCGGGAACCCCGCGTTCAAGGGCCGCGTCACGCTGCTGGACGACATCCGCGAGGTGATCGGCTGTGCGCTCATGTACCTCGGCTACTCGGTCAACTCGACCGACGCGAAGGAGATCTCGGCGGCAGTCGACCAGGTGCTCAAGTGGCGCGCGAACATCCGCAAGTTCGACGGCGAGAGCTACAAGACCGAGGTTCCCGGCGGCTCGACCTGGATCGGCCATGGCTACTCGACTGACGTCGCCCAGGTGATCGTCGGCGACGAGGAGGCCGGCGCGCCGCCCCGCGACGACGTTGGCTTCGCGCTGCCGAAGGAGGGCTTCTCGATCGCGTTCGACGAGATGGTGGTGGCGAAGAACTCGAAGCAGGCCGGCCTCGCCTACGCCTTCATCAACTACATCTACGAGGGCAAGGTCGCGGCCGCGAACATGGAGTACATCTGCGGTCCCAACCCGGTCAGGCCGGGCATCGAGCTCCTCGACGACGATTACCGCGCGCTCATCACGCTCCCGGCCGAGAAGCTCGCGATCGGGCAGGTGATCACCGGCTTCGACGGCCAGCCCGAGGTGCAGGCACTCTACAACAAGGCCTGGGACCGCATCAAGGCGACCGAGGCGAAGTAGGTCGCCTGGCCGGACGATGCAGTTCGCGCTTTCCACCAACTGGTGCAGCCAGCGCCTCGAGTCCGGCGAGGCGATCGCCGACAAGGCGCTGGAACTCGGGTTCGACGCGCTCGAACTCGGGTTCCGCACCACGCCGGGGCAGGCGGAGGGCTTCCGCCGCGCGCTCGGCCGGATCAGGGTGGGGAGCGTCCATGCGTTCTGTCCGGTGCCGGTAAGCGCGCCGGAGGGCTATCCAGAGCTATACCAGCTCGCCTCGCTTGACGAGGACGCGCGGCGCATCGCCCGCGTCCACGTCGTTCGCAACGTGGAGTTCGCGGCGTCCATGGGCGCCGACGCGGTGGTGCTGCACGCCGGCCGCGTCGACTGCGGCGGCTGGCTGAAGGGGCGGGAGACGAAGCGCCGCGTCCGCCGCGGCCGGCGCCTGACCGACGTCTTCCGGCGCGAGCTGGAGGCGATAACGCCGGCGCTCGAGAAGAACGGCGTCACGCTCGGGCTCGAGAACCTGCCGTACCTGGAGGGCTATCCTGCTGAGTGGGAGCTCGCCCAGGTCTGCGGCGAGTGGGTGCGCCCGTGGCTCGACACCGGCCACGACCACGTCCGCGCGCTGCGGGGATGGAAGGACTTGGCGCCCGGCGCGGACGCCCCGCCTCCGCCCGTCGGAATGCACATCAACGACTCGAAGGGCGGAGACGACCACCTCGCCCCGGGCGAAGGGGACGTCGACTTCGCCGCGTTCGCCGCGCTCGCGCACTCGACGCGGCATCTGGTGCTGGAGCCGGCGCATTCGGTCTCCGAGGACTCGCTCCGCGCGGGGCTTGCGCATCTGAAGCGGATTTGGCAGACATAGTAAACAGAAATCAGGAAAGGGGTATGACATGGATCTTACGGTGCTGGTAAACAAATTTAACGTCAAGGGACGGCTGGTGGCGCTCGAGCCTTTCGGGAGCGGCAACATCAATGATACGTATCTCGCGATCTACCGCAACACCTTCACCGAGACGCAGGTCATCCTGCAGCGGGTGAACCGCAAGGTGTTCCCGCAGCCTGAGGCGATCATGGCGAACATGCACGAGGTGACGCGCCACTGCCATGAGAAGCTCGAGGCCGATGCGGCCTCCGGACGCGACGACCGTGTCTGGCAGATGCCGCGGATCGTCAAGTCGAAGGAGGCGAAGGACTACGTGGTCGACGAGTCGGGCGACGTATGGCGCGTGATCACCCGCATCATGTCCGCCCACGCCTTCGACGTCGCGCAGGGTCCCGAACACGCGCTCGAGTGCGGCTCCGCGCTCGGCCACTTCCACTATCTCATCTCGGACCTCGATCCGAAGTGCATCATCGACCCGCTGCCCGGTTTCCACGTCACCGCCGGCTACATGCGCGCCTACGACGAGACGCTCGCCACCCCCCGCGCGAAGGAACTGCTATCCTCGTCGATGGAGGCGCGGCGGATGGCGAAGTTCGTGGAGGAGCGCCGCGGTCTCGCCGCCTGTCTGGAGAAGGCGGAGGCGTCGGGCGAGCTCGTCAAGCGGATGTTCCACGGCGACCCGAAGGTGAACAACATCATGATCGACGACGTGACCGGCAAGGGCACGGCGATGATCGACCTCGACACCGTCTCGCCGGGCCTCGTCCACGTAGACTTCGGCGACGCCCTGCGCTCGATCTGCAACCCAGCCGGCGAGGAGGCGACGAACCTTTCCCAGGTGGTCTTCGACGAGGACCTCGCGACGGCGTTCTGCAAGGGCTACATGCGCGAGGCGGGCTCGTTCATGACCGACGCCGACCGCGCCTACCTCTACGACTCGATCCGCCTGCTGCCGTTCGAGCTGGGGCTCAGGTTCTTCCAGGACTTCCTCGCCGGCGACGTCTACTTCAAGACCTCGACGCCGGGGCAGAACCTCAACCGCGCCCGCGTGCAGTTCCGCCTCTGCGAGTCGGTGGAGGCGCGCGAACGCTCGATCCGCTCGATGCTGGACAGGCTGTGAAGGATGCTGCGGCCATGAGGAAGTGGAGATTCCGGGCCTGCGTGCTGCTGGCTCTGCTGGCGCTGTCGTTCGCGGCGTGGATATGGTGGCTGTTCTGCGGCGGCGTCTCGCACCGCGAGGTGGTGGAGGCGGTGCGCTCCGAGGCGGGATCGGTCCGCGAGCGCGTCGACGAGCGAGCCGACGCCATCGAGGCGAGGATCGCCGCGCTGGAGGCGAAGGCCGCGGCGGCGGACGCGAAGCTCGACCGCATAGAGTCCAAGCTCGACCGCATCCTCGACCTTGCCGCGCCCAGGCTGCCGGACGACATGCGCCCCGCCATCGGCCAGTAGCCGTTGGAAGTGCTACAACAGCCAGCAGCCAGCAGCCAATAACCAGCAGTCAGCGGAGAAACAAAAAATATGGTATAATACACCGCATAGTTTCCCACCACCCACCACAAAACATGAAAACCGAAAGGATTGACATGAAAAAACTGCTGGTTGCGGCGTGCGCCGCGGCTGCGATGGCTGCCATCGCCGAGGAAAACAAGGACGCTCCCGAGGCTGAGACCGAGTCGGTTCCGATCGTCTGGGGCTTCGGCAACTACGGTCTCTACTCCGGCTACTGCCTCTACGGCTCGCTCGTGAACTCCGAGCCCGTCGCCCAGGGCTACGCCGAGCTGAACTTCAACATCCCCGCCAACCTCGGCTACCTCGGCCTCGGCGTCTGGTCGAACTGCGACCTCACCCCGCGCCGCGGACGCGGCAACCGCGTGTTCATCAACTCGCCCACGGACGGCAAGAACCTCGTCGGCGGCTTCAACGAGTGGGACTTCAACGTCCACTGGGGCAAGACCTTCTGGTTCAACGACGACCAGACCTGGGGCCTCGACTACCGCACCTGGTTCGTGTGGTACTGGTATCCGCCGCACGACGGCTATGGTCACACCCACACCACCTGGGACTGGGACCACTCCTTCGCGCTCCTCAACCCCTACGTGACCCCGTACATCACCTGGGTGCGCGAGTACTCCAAGGGCGCGAACCTGCTTGAGTTCGGTCTCCGCCGTCCGACTGAGATCGACGCCGTCGAGGGTCTCACCCTCACTCCGTCCATCAACTTCGTCTGGCGCGAGCAGCAGTACAACTGGTGCTTCCCCACCGGCTTCGGCAGCTGCCAGAACTGCAACTCCGGCATCGCCACGCTGCGCATCCAGCTCGACGCCAACTACCAGATCACCGAGCACTTCGGCCTTTTCGCCAAGATCGCCTACTGCTCGATCATCGACCCGGACCTCCGTCGCAACATCGACGACGAGCTCGACCCGGCCGCCTACGGCGCGACGAAGGACTTCGCGTGGGGCGGCATCGGCGTGACCTTCAACTTCTAATGCGCTCCCGGCCCTCGGAAGGGGGACGATGAAGCGAATTCTCAGAAACACGTTCACCGTCGGTGGCTTCACCGCGGTGAGCCGTGTTTTGGGGCTGGTGCGCGAGATGCTCCAGTCCCGGCTCATAGGGGCGGGAGTGGAGCAGAGCGCCTTCACGCTCGCGTTCGCCATCCCCAACATGGCGCGCAAGCTCTTCGGGGAAGGCGCGCTGACCGCGGCGTTCGTGCCGGTATTCAAGGGCGAGGTCGAGCGCGGCGACGTGGAGGAGGCGCGGCGGCTTGCGCGGATGGTGATGACCACGGTCATCGCCGTGCTCGGCGCGGCGACGGCGCTCGCGGTGCTGGCGGTGACCGCCTGGATGGGTTTTGGCGCGCATTCGCCGCGCGCGGAGCTGACGCTCAGGCTGGTGCGGATCCTCCTGCCCTACATGGTTTTCATCTGCGGCGCGGCGTTCGGGATGGGGGTCTTGAACTCGCTCGGTCGCTTCGCCGAGGGCGCGTTCATGCCGGCGATGCTCAACCTGGTGTGGATTGCCGCGCTCGGGCTCCTCTGCTTCTTCCCGGGACTTGCCATTACCACCCGCGTCGCCGTGGTCTGCTGGGCGATCCTCCTCGGCGGACTCGCCCAGATGCTCTTTCTCATGCGCTGCATGGCGAAAAGGGGGTATGCCTTCCGCTTTGCGCTGCCGGACTTCTCCAACCCGCGCTTCCGCCTGGTGTGGAAGAACACCTTCATCGGCGCGGTAGGGGCGGGGGCGATCCAGATCAACTACATGCTCGACCAGGTGCTGGCGCAGTGCGCCGCGCCGTGGGCGGCCGGGGTGATCGGCTACGCGGAGCGGCTTATGGACCTGCCGCTCGGGGTCGTCGGGGTGGCGTTCGGCACGGTGCTCCTGCCGACTTTCTCCGGCTTCTTCGCGCGCGAAGACCACGCCGGCGCGCGGCGCGCGCTCGGCGTCTCGGTCCTCCAGATGCTCGCGGTGATGGTGCCGGCCTCGGTCGTCACCTTTTTCTGCGCGCCGTGGATTGTCGAGCTCATCTACGAAGGGCACGCGTTCGACGCGACGGCCACGGTGCGCGTCGCCCGGGCGCTTTCGGTCTACGGGCTGGGGCTTTCGTTCTTCGCCATCCAGAAGTGCATGATCCCGTTCTTCCAGGCGCAGAAGGACATGAAGACGCCGCTCAACGTGACGCTCGCGACGATCGTCCTCAACGCCGCGCTCAACGTCGCCGCGGTCGTCTGCCTGCCGCAGGAGTGGCGCCACGTGGGGCTGGCGGCGTCCACCTCGTTCTGCTCCTTCGCCGGATGCCTGCTGTTCGCACTTGCGTTTATCCGCCAGATTAGGTATAATACGCGCCACTAATTTCACCCCAAAAGGAAGAAACGAGAGGTAGAAAATGGGTACTGGTCGCACACTACGCAAAGAATCGCATGTCCGTCCGTGCAAGACGCCGGCCGGCAAGGCCCGCCGTTCCAAGGCCCAGCGCGCAAGGCTGGTCAAGTTCGGCATGGACGCCGAGACCGTCGGCCACATGGGCGCGGAGGAAGTCCGCGTACTCGTGCAGCGTCCTACGCTGGTCAAGAAGCTCGTCGCCAAGGCCAAGAAGGCCTGAGCGCCTCCGGGTTCACCCGGCCGCCGGCGATGACCAAGGTCTACTGCTCGGTCCCCGAGCGCTGCGTAAATCCCCTCTTCGAGGTATTCGACGGAGGGGACTTCGTTTTGACCTCGTACCGGGACGTCGAGTCGCCGCTCGCGGAGATGCGCATCTACTTCGAGGAGGGCGATCCGCGGCCTGCGCTCGCGCGCGCGCTTGAGATCGTCGGGTGCGAGGCGGAGATCAAGAGTGAAGAGGTGGCCGAGGAGGACTGGCGTTTCTCCTACCGCCGCCACTTCAAGACCGAGCTCGTGAGCCCGCACATCCTGGTGCAGCCGGAGTGGGAGTGCCTCGCGGTCATAAAGTTCGACCCCGGGCTTGCCTTCGGCACCGGTCGGCACGAGACCACCAAGGCATGCCTGCAGTACGTCGACGAGCTCGCGCCTGCCACGAACCGCGAGCCACGAACCACGCCCCACGAACCACGAATCACGAATCACGAACCACGACAATCCTTCCTGGACATGGGCTGCGGCTCGGGCATCCTCTCCATCGCCGCGGCGAAGCTCGGCTACGCGCCGGTGCGCGGGTTCGACGTCGACCCCGACGCCGTCGCCGCCTCGCGCGAGAACGCGGCAAAGAACGGCGTGGAGGCGGAGTTCTTCCGCCATGCGCTCGGCGGGCGCGGCCAGGGTCCGCTCGAGTCGGCGGACCTCGTGGTCGCCAACATCCTCGGCCCGCTCCTCATCCGCTTCGCCGACGAAATCGTCCCCTGCGTGAAGCGCCATCTGGTCGTCTCCGGCATCCTCAATGAGCTCTATCCCGAGGTCCTGGCCGCCTACGAGGCGCGCTCGTTCCGCGAGGTTTCGCGCAAGACGATCGGCGAATGGACCACCGGCCTCCTCGAGGTTGTGGTATAATACGCCTTATGCTCTACTACATCGCCGAAGTTCTCAAGGGGTACTGGGGGCCGTTCCGGCTTCTGCAGTCCCACGTCTTCCTCCTCGCGGGCGGCACCTTCGCCGCCGCGCTCGCGGTCTACTTCGCGCTGCCGCGGCTTTGGGACCGGCTGCCGCGCGACCGCGGCAAGGCGATCCTCGGCGACATGGGTGGCATGCGCAGCGCGGGCAAGCCGACCGGGGCTGGCTTCTGGGTCTCGCTCATCGCGCTTCCGGCGATCGTCCTCTTCGCGCCGCTTAAGCTCTGGGACATGGCGGCGATGCTCTCGCTCTACGCGGCGATGCTCTTCGGCTATCTCGACGACCGCGCGGCGGTTCCGTGGGGCGAGCTGAAGAAGGGGCTGCTGGACGCGGTGGTGTCGGTGGCGATCGCGGTCTTCGTGTTCCTCGGCCACGCCGAGCCGGTGGCGGGCTCGTCGCCGGCGATGATCACCTGGCTGCCGTTTGTGAAGGGCATCTGGCTCGTGCCGTGGTACCTCTACGTGCCGGCGGCGGCGGCGATCCTCTGGTTCACGATGAACGCGACGAACTGCTCGGACGGCGTGGACGGCCTTGCGGGGACGCTCACGGTGATCGCGCTCGCGATGCTGGCGTTCGTCCTCTACGTGGTGGTCGGCTACCGGCCGGTCGCGCACTACTTCCTCATCCCGGTCTACGCCGAGGCGGCGCGCTGGGCAATCGTGGTGATGACGGTCGCTGGCGCGTTCGCGGGCTACCTCTGGTACAACGCGGAGCCGTCGAAGGTGCTGATGGGCGACGCGGGGAGCCGTTTCCTGGGCATCCTCGTCGCCACCGCGTCGCTGATGACCGGCGATCCGCTCATCGTCCTCGCGCTCGCGCCGATCGTGCTGGTGAACGGCGGCGGCGGGCTCGGGAAGCTCGTCCTCCTCAGGCTCGCCAAGCGCTTCGGCTTCGACATCGGCGAGGGCAGCATCATCCGCCGCATCCGCTTCCCGCTGCACGACCACTGCAAGAAGAACCTCAAGTGGTCGAACGCCCAGGTGCTGATGCGCTTCGTGCTGCTGCAGCTGGCGGTGATGCCGGTGCTGCTGCTGGTGCTGCTCAAGGTTCGCTGACCGATAGGGCCAACGCATCAAAATGATCCATGCACCCCATAGGGGAATGTTCGGTTTTTGATGCGTTGGCAGATGATGACTGCCGCGTGTGCCGAGAAATTTGGTATAATACGCGCACTATGGCGGAGGAGAAGAAGGAAAAGCTGCTTGAGGCAGAGGAGGTCCGGCAGAAGGTCGCGGACCTCAAGTCGCGCGTCGGCGAGATGTCCGGCTACATCAAGGTGGAAGAGCGCCGCTCCAAGCTCGCCGCGCTCGAGGCCGAGCAGGCGTCGGCAGACTTCTGGAGCAACCAGGCCAAGGCGCGCGAGACGATCGCCGCGACCAACGCGGAGCGCGCCTACGTGGTGCCGTTCGACAGCCTCTCGAAGACGGTCGAGGACGCCGAGGTGATGTTCGAGCTTGCCGAGGCCGAGGAGGGCGAGGCCCGCGAGGCCGCGCTCCGCGACGTGCTCGCCGAATGCGCCAAGGCCGAGGGCTTCTTCGCAAAGCTGCGCCTCCAGTCGCTGCTCGGCGGCAAGTTCGACCAGTGCAACGTGTTCGTGAAGCTCCACGCCGGCCAGGGCGGCACCGAGGCGTGCGACTGGGTGGCGATGCTCTACCGCATGTACCAGCGCTACGCCGAGGGCCAGGGCTGGAAGGTCGAGGAGTACGACATCCAGCCCGGCGAAGAGGCCGGCTACAAGGACGTCTACTTCCGCGTCGAAGGTCCGTACGCCTTCGGCATGCTCAAGGCCGAGCGCGGCATCCACCGCCTTGTGCGCATCTCGCCGTTCGACGCGAACAAGCGCCGCCAGACGAGCTTTGCGTCGATGGAGACGGTCGCCGAGATCAACGACGACATCGAAGTCGAGATCAAGGACGAAGACCTCAGGGTCGACACCTACCGCTCCGGCGGCGCCGGCGGCCAGCACGTCAACAAGACCGACTCCGCCGTGCGACTTACCCACCTCCCGACCGGCATCGTCGTCGCCTGCCAGAAGGAGCGCTCGCAGCACATGAACAAGGAGAAGGCCATGGCGATGCTCAAGGCCCAGCTCTACGAGTACTACGAGGACCAGAAGAAGGCCGAGATGGACCGCTTCTACGGCGCAAAGAGCGAGAACGGCTGGGGGTCGCAGATCCGCTCCTACGTGTTCTGCCCCTACACCATGGTCAAGGACCTCCGCACCGAGTACGAGACGAGCGACGTCGACGGGGTGATGGACGGCAACCTGCAGCCTTTCATCGAGGCCTGGCTCCAGATGAAGGCGGCGAAGTAGTGGTTATATGGTTGGGTAGTTAGGTGGAAGACAGGAACCTATACGGCAAGGCAGTCGGCCTGGACCAGCGCGGAAGGCACAGGTCCTTCGGCTCGGCGGTCGACGCCGCGTTTAAGGACCTGGTGACCGAGCGCAACGACTTCTTCGACTCGCTTGCCGACCGCTGGGCCGAGCTCTTCCCCGGCGTCCCCGCCGTTCCCGGCCGCTATGACGGCGGCATCATCTTTCTCTACGTCCGCAGCGCGCCGATCCTCTTTTCGCTGCGGCCGAAGCTGCGCGCGATGGCGCGCCGCCTCGCCGCGCTCCCGGGCGCGCCGAAGCGCGTGGACCTCAGGCTGGAGATCCATTCGCGATGACGGCGGCCGCGGCAGTCCTCGTCGCGGCGGCGTTCACGCGTCCGCTCGAGCGCGTCTCCACCATGGACCCGGCGATGGCGCAGAGCGCCTACGACGCGCGCGCGGTCCAGCTCGTCTACGAGACCCCGCTTTCGATCGACTACGCGGCGCGCCCGTACCGGCTCGCGCCCGGACTCTGTGAAATGCCGGAGGTGTCGGATGGCGGGCTCAGGTACGTCTTCCGCCTCGCCCCGCGCCCCGCACCGCGCCGGATCTTCGCCGGCGACATCGTGCGCGCGCTCGAGCGGCTCAGGTCGAAGGAGGTGGTGTCGCCGAACGGCTGGGTGATGGCGGACGTGGACACCGTGCGCGCGGTCGATGACATGACGGTGGAGATCCGCCTCAAGCGCCGCGTGCGCCACTTCCCGTGGCTGATGGCGCTCTCGGCCGCCGCGGTAAAGGCGGCGGACGGCTCCGGCACCGGACCCTACGAGCTCGTCAAGTGGCGGAAGAACCACGAGATGGTCTTCGAGCGCCGCCGCGGCCCGGACGGCACGCCTTACTCCGGCGACGGATTCTCGACCGTCAGATACCTGGTGGTGGACGACCTCTCTACCCAATGGCTCATGTTCCTCCGCGGCGAACTCGACTTCCTCGGCGACGTCTCGCGCGACAATTTCGACGCGGTGGTGGGGAAGGACGGCAGGCTCTCGCCAGCCCTGGAGCGGATGGGCGTGAGGCTCCACTCCATGCCGATGCTGGAGGTCGCCTACGTCGGCGTCAACATGCGCGACCGGGTGCTCGGCCAGAACCGCTCCCTGAGGCAGGCGCTCAACTGCGCCTTCGACTTCCAGGAGTGGGCGAAGTTCTGCAACGGCAGGGTGGCTCCGGCGAACGGCCCGGTGCCGCCGGGCGTCGCCGACCGCGTGGACGAGCCGTTCGCCTATTCCTTCGACCTCGACCGCGCGCGGCGGCTGATGGCCGAGTCCGGCTACGCGAACGGAATCGACCCCGCGACCGGCCGCCGGCTCACGCTGTCGCTCGCCATCGGGCGTCCTTCCCAGGAGAGCCGCGCCGCCGGCGAGCTGATGGCGGCGTTCTTCGAGCGCATCGGCATCAGGCTGGAGCTGGACTTCATGACCTGGGACGCGTTCCTGAACGCCGTCAACGAAGGGCGCGTGCAGCTTTACCGGATGGCGTGGGTTGGCGACTACCCGGACGCGCAGAACTTCCTGCAGCTTTTCTACGGCCCCAACTCCTCGCCGGGCGTCAACCACTCCAACTTCTCGAACGCCGAGTTCGACGCGGCGTACGAGCGCGACGACTGGCGCCGCTGCCAGGAGATCGTGCGCGAGGAGTGTCCGTGGATTTTCACCGGCTACAACAAGTCGTTCACGCTCGTCGGGCCAAGGGTCGGGAACTTCGTCCAGACCGACTTTCCCTATGGCGTGGAGCAGTACTACAGGCTCAAAAAGGCGAAATGAAGACGATATACATCGAGAAGTCGTGCGGTCCGGCGCGTGACGGCGCCTGGACTGCGGAACTGGACCTTGCCGGCGCCGGGCGCATCGTGGTCGGCACCGGCCCCGGCAGCTTCGCCGGCGTGCGCGCGGCAATCGCCTTCGCGACCGGCTGGTCGGTCGGGAGCGGCTGCGAGGTCCTTGGCCTGCCGTCGCCCTGCGCTGTCGCCGGCGCGGCGGACTCGTTTCCGCTCGCGGTGGTCGGCGACGCGCGGAAGGGGATGCGCTGGCTCGCGCTCTTCGACGGTGGCGAAAGCGGCGCGCCGGAGGTGCGGCTCCTTTCCGAGCCGGAGCTGAGGGACGCGGTGCCGTCCGCGGCGAAAGTGGTCTCGCCCGACCATGCGCGCATCGGCGAATCGCTCGCCGCTGCGTTCGGCGAACGCTATCTCGGCGAGCGGAAGCCGACGGCGGAAGGGCTCCGCGCCTATGCCGAGGCGCATCCCGGCGCGCTCGCGCCCGAGCCGCGCCCGATCTACCTCTCGCCCGCCGTTCGCCCGTGAATACGCCTGTACATCGCCTTTTCCCCGTCGCCCTCGCGGCTACCGTGCTTTCCGCCGCCGTCCTGGCGGCGGACGGCGACCTCGTCGGCGACGGCGTGCACGACGACACCGCGGCAATCCAGCGTCGTCTCGACTCCGGCGCGGCCTGCGTCTACCTGCCGCCGCCGCCGAAGGAATACCTCATATCCAGCACGCTCCGCGTCGGTTCCGGACAGGAGCTGCGGCTCGACCGCTTTACCCGAGTCCGCCTCGCGCCGAAGTCCAGCTGCACCATGATAGCCAACCGCGACCCCGTCCGCGGCAACCGCAACGTGGCGGTGACCGGCGGCGTGTGGGACAACGACAACCTGCGCCAGTATCCGGCGCTGTGGCTCGAGAAGCACGTCGGCCAGCCGTATTCCGCGGTCAAGGAGCTGCCTCCGGCAGCCGAGCGTCCCAAGGGCTACGACGGCTTCCTGATGGACTTCCGCCGCGTCGACGGCTTCACGCTCCGAGGCGTCACCCTGCGCAACCCGACCACCTTCGGTTTCCGCGGCGAAAGGCTGTCCAACTTCGTCGTCGACGACGTAACCTTCGACTACGAGACCTTCAATCCGGTGCGGGCGTGCATGGACGGCATCCACTTCGACGGCGGGAGCCATCACGGCCGCATCACCAATCTCAGGGGCGCGTGTTGGGACGACCTCCTTGCCTTCAACTCCAACGACACCGACCATACCGACGCCGAGGGCGAGCCGATCTCCGACATCGTGGTGGACGGCGTCTTCTCCGTCGGCTGCCACTCGGCCGTGCGTCTGCTCTCGACCGGCGGCGACGTGCGGAACATCACCATCAGGAACATCCACGGCACCTTCTATCGCTACGCCGTCGGGCTTACCCACTTCTTCGCCTGGACCGACCGTCCGCGCGGCAGGTTCGACAATATCGTCATCGAGAACTGCACGGTCGCGAAGTGCCTCCAGCCGTCCAACTGCGTGGCGAAGCTCGCGCCGATGGAGGTGGTGAGGATCGAGGGCCGCCTCGACGTCGGCAGCGTGAGGATTTCGGGACTGGTGCGGGACGAGAGCGCGGTTCCCGAGGTGCCGACCATCGGCATCGGCCGCGGCGCAAAGGTGGAAAGCCTCGTCATCCGCGACTCGACCCAGATCAACCGCACCGACAGGTCGATGACCTTCCTCAGGAACGAAGGCGAGGTGAAGTGCCTCGACGTCGAGCGCATCCGCTTCGTGTCGCAGCCGGGCGCCAACATCCCCGGCTATGCCCCCTGAACCACGAATATGGTATAATACACTCCAACATACCCAACAGAAAGGAAACAACATGCTGAGTGCAATGCTGGCGGCGGCGATGATGACCGCGTTTGGTGAAAAGGTGACGGCTGAGAACGCCTGGCGCGAATACCCGCGTCCGCAGATGGTGCGCGATGGCTGGGCATGCCTGAACGGCACCTGGAACTACACCATCGTCTCGAACGACGTCGAGGGCATCGTGCGCAAGATCGCCGCGGGCAAGATCCTCGTCCCGTTCCCGATCGAGTCCGCGCTTTCCGGCGTTGGACGGCTTACCGCCGCCGGCGAGATGATCGAGTACCGCCGCACTTTCGACGCCGAGCCCGTCGCCGGCCGTCGGCTGATCCTCCGCTTCGACGGCGTTGACTTCCGCGCGCAGGTGTTCGTGAACGGCGTCGAGGCCGGCATTCCCCACGAGGGTGCGCAGACCGGCTTCTCCTACGATGTCACCGAGCTGGTGCGGAAGGGGTCGAACGACCTGCTCGTCAGGGTGTGGGATCCGACCGAGGGCTTCGTCAATTCGCTCGGCAAGCAGGCGCTGGAGCCGAAGGGCTGCTTCTATACGCGCGTCTCGGGCATCTGGAAGAGCGTGTGGATGGAGTCCGTGCCCGAGACCTGGATCGAGCGCTTCAACGCCATCCCCGACATCGACGCGGGCAAGGTTGCCTTCTGCTTCGAGGTGAACGGCGAGGAGCCGCGCGCCGAGGTCGAGGTTGAGGTGAAGGACTCGGACGGCAAGGTCGTCGCCCGCGGCAAGGGGCGCGGAGGACGCCGCTTCGAGATTGCGATGCCCAAGGGCTTCAGGAAGGCGAAGGACAAGGACGGCGTGCTCAGGTTCTTCCTCAACAACCAGCCGTACTTCATCATCGGCACGCTCGACCAGGGCTGGTGGCCGGACGGACTGCTCACCCCGCCTTCCGACGAGGCGATGGAGCACGACATCGCGACGCTCAAGCGCTGCGGCTACAACATGATGCGCAAGCACATCAAGGTCGAGCCGCTCAGGTACTACTGGCTCTGCGACAAGCTGGGCATCCTCGTCCTCCAGGACATGCCTTCCGGCGACAGCACCAAGCTCTTCAACTTCGCCCACGCGAACGTGGCCTACGGTTCGGTGCGCCGCGAGTGGAAGGGGGTTATGGACGAGCTGATGGCGGTTCCCTCGATCGTGATGTGGATTCCCTACAACGAGAGCTGGACGCAGCCGTGCGACGTGCTCACCGCTGACACGCTCAGATGGACGCGGGAGTACGATCCGTCGCACCGGCTCGTGAACGGTCCGAGCGGCTGGCGCGACTTCGAGGGCGGCGACAAGGGCCACGACGCGAAGGACAGGGCGTGGACGAAGTTCCCGGCCGAGGGCGAGCCGGTCTCGTGTGACTCGGTCGATCGCCACGACTACAACTTCCGTCCGTCGATGCACGCGACGAACCCTGGCCGCGTCAGCTTCCTCGGCGAGTACGGCGGCATCGGCTGCCGTGTGGCCGGCCACCTCTGGACCGAAGACGCCTGGGGCTACGGCAATACCGGCGGGGACACCAACCGCGTCGCGCTGCAGCAGAAGTACGTCGACCTCTCCGCCCACGTGGCCGGGCTTGCGAAGAAGGGGCTCGGCGGCGCGGTCTACACCCAGACGACCGACGTCGAGGGCGAGATCAACGGCATCATGACCTACGACCGCAAGGTGCTCAAGTTCGACCCCGCGGCGCTGAAGAAGGCGCACGACGCGATCCGCGCCGCGGCCAGGTGAGGCGGTTTAGACAACAAGCGAAAGGAGAACGGTAATGGACAAGACTCGCAGGGACTTCCTCAAGGGCACGGCCTGGATGGGCATCACCGCCGCGGCGGCGGGCTGCATGAGCAAAGGCTTCCGGCTCACGCCGGGCGGGTCGATGATGGGCTGGGCGGACAAGCCGATCGAGAAGCTCCGGGTCGGCGTGATCGGCCTTGGCATGCGCGGACCCGGCGCGGTGCACATCCTCGCGATGATCCCCGGCGTCGAGGTGATTGCGCTCTGCGACAAGCACCCCGAGCGCGTCGAGCAGCAGCAGCAGTGGCTCCGCGACAACGGCCACCGCCCCGCGCCCAAGACCTTCAGCGGCGAGGAAGGCTACAAGCGCCTCTGCGAGGACGACGAGATCGACCTCGTCTACAGCGCGACCCCGTGGCAGCTGCACGTGCCGATCGCGCTCTACGCGATGGAGCACGGCAAGCACGTCGCGACGGAAGTGCCGAGCGCGTTCACGGTGGAGGAGTGCTGGCAGCTCGTGGAGACGAGCGAGCGCACCCGCCGCCACTGCATCCAGCTCGAGAACTGCTGCTACGGCGAGATCGAGATGCTCACGCTCAACATGGCGCGCAAGGGGCTCTTCGGCGAGCTCAAGCACGCCGAGTGCGCCTACATCCACGACCTGCGCGAGTGCTGCTACCAGGATCCGAACGTCACCAAGGTCGGCTACGGCGTGAGCGGCTACATGGACTACTGGCGGCTCAAGTGGAACAACGTCCACAAGGGCAACCAGTACCCGACCCACGGCCTCGGCCCGGTGTGCTGGTATTTCGACGTCAACCGCGGCGACCGGCTCGACTACCTCGTCTCGCTCGAGAGCCAGGCCGTCGGCTTCCGCGACTACGCCGGCATCATGTTCCCCGGCACCTGGAAGGCCGGCCTCAAGCCGCAGATGGGCGACATGAACACGACCCTCGTCAAGACCGTGAAGGGCAGGTCGATCATGATCCAGCACGACGTCTCGTCGCCGCGGCCGTACTCGCGCATCAACCTCGTCTCCGGGACGCGCGGCATCCTCAAGGACTACCCCTACCAGGTTGCGTTCTCCAAGAAGCCCGGCGCCGGCGCCCACGAGTGGTTCACCGACGCCGAGGCAGAGGCGCTCCGCAAGGAGCACATGCACCCGCTCTGGAAGGAGGCCGGCGACTTCGCCAAGATCGTCGGCGGCCACGGCGGCATGGACTTCCTGATGATCCTGCGCCTGGCGTACTGCCTGCAGAACGGCCTGCCGCCGGACATGAACGTCTACGACCTCGCCACTTGGTGCTCAATCTGCGAACTCTCCGAGAAGTCCGTGCGCAGCCGCTCGTCCTCGCAGGACGTCCCCGACTTCACCCGCGGCGCCTGGAAGGACGCGCGCCCGGTGGAGATCACGCCGGTCGGCCTCGCGCGGATGGGATTCAAGTCCGACAGCGAGATCAAGAGCGACTCCTCGCAGCTGTCGGTCTGATGACTGACTTCTCCAGGCTCCTCAATCCCGAGCAGCTGGAGGCGGCGACGGCGGGGGACGGCCCTCTGCTGGTGCTCGCCGCCGCCGGCACCGGCAAGACCCGCACCCTCGTCCACCGCGTCGCCTACCTGGTCGAGCGCGGCGTCGATCCGTCGCGGATCCTCCTCTTAACCTTCACCAACCGCGCCGCGCGCGAGATGCGCGAGCGCGCCGAGGCGCTGGTCGGGGACGCCGTGCGCTCGATCTGGAGCGGCACCTTCCACTCCGTCTGCGCCCGGCTCCTGAGGCGCTACGGCGGCCCGCTCGGCTGGCGGCCGGACTTCAAGATCCTCGACGAGGACGACCAGAAGAAGCTCATCGGCGACATCATCAAGGCCGAGGTCCCCAACCCCAAGGACTTCGCGAAGAAGGAGGTGGTGGCGAAGATCATCTCCGAGGCGGCGAACGAGGGGATTCCCGTCGCCCAGGCGGCCGCTCGCTGGATGACCAAGACGGCCGACGTCGACCCCGAGGCGATCGAGGCGCTGGCCGAGCGCTACGCCGTGCGCAAGCAGGAGCTGGGGTCGATGGACTTCGACGACCTGATGGTGAACGGGCTCAAGCTGCTGAAGAAGTGCGACGGGGTGCGGGAGATGCTGCAGGAGCACTTCCTCCACGTCCTCGTGGACGAGTACCAGGACACCAACGGCCTGCAGGCGGAGTTCACCGACATCCTCGCGGCGAAGCACCGCAACATCCTCGCTGTCGGCGACGATTTCCAGTGCATCTACACCTGGCGCGGCGCCCGCATCGAGAACATCCTCGACTTCCCGCGGCGCTGGGAAGGCTGCCGCATCGTCAAGCTCGAGGAGAACTACCGCTCGGTGCCGAGCATCCTCGACGTCGCCAATGCGGTGATGAAGGACGCTCCGCGGCAGTTCGAGAAGCGCCTCAGGGCGCGGCGCGGCGGTTCTGGCGAACAGCCGCGGGTCTATCGCGTCTACGACTCCCACGCCCAGGCGCTGGAGATCATGCAGCTCGCGGGACGCCTGCGCGGACTCGGCTACCGCTACGGCGACATGGCCGTCCTCTACCGCAGCCACTTCCACTCCATCGACATCCAGATGTCGCTCGCGCGCGCGGGGCTGCCGTTCCGCATCACCTCCGGCGTCGGCGTCTTCGAGCAGGTGCACGTGAAGGACGTCCTCGCCTACCTCAGGCTTGTCGTCGACCCCGGCGACGAGCTGTCCTTCCTGCGCTTCGTGACGCTTCTCCCCGGCGTGGGCGAGAAGGGCGCCGCGAAGATGTGGGAGCGGCTCGCGCGGCGGTTCGACGGCTCGCGCCGCGAGGACCGCGACGCGCTCCATGCGCTCCTCGGCGCCAAGGCGAAGCCGCTCTGGCCGGTGCTCGCCAAGTGCTTCGAGGCCGCATACGACCACCTGGCCGAGGATTCGGTCGGCGAGATAATCGAGGACTTCTGCGACCTTTTCTACGAGGACCACCTGCATCGCGAGTACGAGGACCGCGAGGCCGAGGATCGGCTCGAGGACCTCGTCGAGCTTGCCGGTCAGATCGCCGGCGGCGACGGCGACGGCGGCCGCGCGCGGCTGGAGGCGTTCCTGCAGGACGTCGCGCTCCTCACCAACCTCGACGACCGGCGCAACGACTCCGACGCCGACAAGATGACGCTCTCCACCATCCACCAGGCGAAGGGGATGGAGTGGCCGGTGGTGATCGTGCCGTGGCTCTCGGCGGGGCTGTTCCCGTCCGCCAAGGCCGAGGAGGAGTCCCGCGCCGACGAGGAGCGGCGGCTCTTCTACGTGGTCGTCACCCGGGCGAAGGACGAGCTCCACCTCTTCTCCCCGACGATCCGCCACACCGCCGACGGCGGCATGTTCCCGGTGGACGAGTCGGTGTTCCTCAAGGAGATTCCCCGCGACCTCGTCGAATACCGCCGCTATAGCGCCCCGCTGCCCGCCTACGACCGCGGCGGCTACGGCCGCCGCCGCGACCGCTGGTAACTCTTCCAGCGCCCACGAACCACGAAATTATGGTATAATACGCACTATGCGCGAGCTGTCGCGCGGAAAAGCAGATTTTAAACTCTTAAATGGAACAGGCAAGAAATGAACATTTTCGGCTGGCTCAAGCGCTCCAAGATGAAGCGCGAGATCATCGTCAACGTTGAAAAGCTCGAAACCCGCGTCGCCGTCATAGAGAACGGCCGCCTTGAGGAGTACATGGTCGAGCATCCCGAGGAGGAGCGGCTCGTCGGCAGCGTCTTCAAGGGCAGGGTGCAGAACCTCGAGAACGACCTCCAGGCCGCGTTCGTCGACATCGGGCTGAAGAAGAACGCCTTCCTCCACTACTGGGACATGACGAGCGACGCGGACTCGATCCTCGACGACGACGACGACAAGTCCCGCTCCGAGCAGCGCCGCGGCGGCAAGAAGTCCAACCGCCTCTCCGACGAGGAGATCGCCAAGCGCTTCCCGCCCGGGTCGGAGATCATCGTCCAGGTCACCAAGGGCCCGATCTCCACCAAGGGACCGCGCGTCACCGCCAACCTCTCCATTCCCGGCCGCTACCTGGTGATGATGCCGGGCGAGAAGATCCGCGGCGTTTCCAAGAAGATCTCCGACGGCGCCGAGCGCAAGCGGCTGAAGAAGATCCTCGACAAGCTGCCGCTCCCCGACAACGTTGGGCTCGTCGTCCGCACCGTCGGAGCGGGAGCGAGCGCGCGCGCGTTCGCGCGCGACCTGAGGGGGCTTCTCTCCGTCTGGAACGAGATGCAGGCCAACACCAAGAACCTGCGCACGCCGTGCTGCATCTTCCAGGAGCCGGACCTCTGCGAGCGCGTGGTGCGCGACTGGCTCACCGAGGACGTCGACTCTATCGTCATCGACGACGAGGCGAGCTACGAGGCGATGCGCGAGCTTACCGGCCAGATCTCGCGCCGGGCGAAGTCCAAGATCCGCCGCTACGACGGCAACGCCGGCATCTTCGACCACTACGGCATCGAGCGCCAGCTCGCCGACGCGTTCGCGCGCAAGGTGGCGCTGAAGTCCGGCGGCTACCTGGTCATCGACGAGACCGAGGCGCTGGTGGCGGTGGACGTGAACACCGGCCACTACAAGGGCAACGGCAACCAGGAGGACGCCATCCGCGAGGTCAACCTCGAGGCGGTGGACGAGGTGGCGCGGCAGCTGCGGCTGCGGAACATCGGCGGCCTGGTGGTGCTCGACCTCATCGACATGAAGAGCCGCAAGCACCAGCGCGAGGTGGTGCGCCGGCTCAAGGAGGCGCTCAAGCGCGACCGCGCGCGCACCAACGTGCTCGAGATCAGCGAGCTGGGGCTGCTGGAGATGTCGCGCCAGCGCCAGGACAGCTCGATCCTCTCGCAGCTCACCTCCAGGTGCCCCTACTGCCAGGGCAGCGGGCTCGTCAAGTCGCCGATGGCGGTGTCGGTGGAGATCCAGCGCACGCTGACGACGCTCCTGAGGAAGGCGGAGCAGAACAAGAAGCCGTTCGAGCCGAAGATCGTCATCGCGCCGCAGGTGATGCAGCGCCTCCGCACCGAGGACAGCCAGATCCTCGCCCAGCTGCAGAAGGACTTCAACACCTGCCTCACCTTCGTCTCCGAACTCCACCGCCACCCCGAGTCGTTCGCGGTGCTCGACGCCGCCACCGGCCAGGTGGTCTACTCCCAGTCATAGGAGGAACATGGTCATCGCGCTGATACTCGCCGCCGCCGTGGATGCCGGGACGCTCGACATCAAGGCAGACCGCATCGCCGTCGACAACGTCACCAAGGCGGCCGTCGCCACCGGCAACGTCACGGTGACCGAGGGGGTGATCTCCCTCCGCTCCCAGAAGCTGGAGCGCGACTCCGCCGGGCTCGTCCTCCTCCACGACCCCACGGTCGCCACCACCTGCACCAACGCGCCAGGCCACACCCACTGGTGCGCCGAGGGCGAGGTGGAGTACCGTCCCCACGACTACGTGGTCCTGCGCGGCGTGTGGCTGCGGCTGTTCGAGGTGCCGGTCTTCTGGCTGCCCTACGCCTGGTACCCGCTCGACACCAAGTGCGGCTTCAGCTGGATGCCCGGCTACACCAGCCGCTGGGGCGCGTACCTGATGACGAAGTACCGCTACCACCTGCTCGGCGACGAGGCGCACGGCGACGAGAACTGGTGGCTCGGCGCGGCGACGCGGCTGGACCTCCGGTACAAGCTGGGGGTGGCGATCGGCGAGGACGTGGAGTGGGGCCTCGGCCAGTTCGGCACCGGCAGCTTCAAGGCCTACTACGGGTTTGACCACGACGTCGACAAGCGCTACGGCTACGGCACCGCCTACTCCAACTGGGGCGGCGGCTCGGTCGGGCGCGACCGCTACGGCTTCGAGGCGAAGCACCGCTGGGAGCCGACCGAGCGCGACACGGTGACGCTCCGCGGCTCGCTCTACTCCGACGCCTACTTCCGCAGCGACTACTTCCGCGACTCGTTCTTCAACATCAAGAACCAGTTCCGCAGCTACGACACGAGCGGCGTGTTCTGGGAGCACATCGAGAACCAGTTCTCCTTCGGCGCCGAGGCCGACGGCCGCCTCGAGAACTTCCACGGCGCCACCGAGCGCCTGCCCGAGATATACTTCGACGTCAACCCGCTCCCGGTGCCGCTCCTGCCCGTGAACTACGAGTCGTCGAGCCGCATCGGCTACCTGCGCCGCCGCAACGCCGAGAGCACATTCGCCACGCACCCGGCGTACCGGTACAGCCCGGGGTCGTGGGCCGACTACGAGTCGCTCCGCATCGACACCTACCACCGCCTCACCGCGCCGTTCAGGCTCTTCGACGTCCTTTCCGCCGTGCCCCGCCTCGCCTGGCGCGGCACCTTCTACGACAAGGCCGGCTACTCCTGCCTCGACGGCTGGTCGGAGGCCGGCTCCACCGGCAAGTGGTTCTCGCGTTCGATCGTCGAGGAGGGCATCACCTTCGCCGCGCGCGGCGAGGCATGGGTAAACGACCGCTGGCGCCACCTCGTGGAGCCGTATTTCGACGTCCTCGCCCAGCAGGCGCATCTCTCCGGCGACTCCTGCGGCGCCCGCGCCTACGTCTACGACTCGCTCGACGCCTCGCGCACCTGGGAGGACCAGTTCGCCGGCCGCGCCCGCAACCTGCCCTACGAGTACTACGGAGTCACCCCCGGCCTGCGCAACGCGTGGAGCGTGGCGGACGACAAGGGACGCCTCCGCACCGCGCTCGACGTCGACGTCTACGCCGCGGTGCAGTTCAACCACGCCGACTACCTGCACGCGCCATGGGGCCTCGACGACGCCTGGCACCGCCTCGCGGTCAACGGCAAGCCAAACTACGGCGAGGGCGACCCGACCGTCGTGCCGGGCGCGAGGGTGAGGTGGACCCCGGTCCAGGACGTCCGCCTCGCCGCGCGCGCCGAGTACGACTCCGACGACAACAAGGTGGCGCTCGCCGACTTCACCCTCAACCACAAGCTGACGAGGAACTTCGAGTGGAAGCTCTCCTACATGCTCCGCGACCACCGGATGTGGGACTTCTCCTCCTCGCCGTTCGACCCCTCGTACATGCGCGCCGACACCATGAACCGCGCCTTCTTCCACCTCGCCGAGCTCAGCTTCACCCACCAGCCGATCGACTGGCTCCGCTACTCGCCATTCATCCGCTGGGACATCGACGAGAACGAGCTTGACGTCGTAGGCGCGACGATCGACCTGATGACCGACTGCCTCATCTTCCGCTTCTACGTCGAGTACGAGAACGAGTGCTGGCTCGTGGACGGCGCCCGCTACGACGACGACTGGAACTTCGGCTTCCAGCTCATCCTGCGCGCTTTCGGCGACAGCGGACGCAGCATCTTCAACTGACGCGGGGGACCGGTCTACCGATGCGCAAGCCCAGGCCGAGCGGAATCGAGCGCCTCGAAAGCGCGCTCGTGAAGATCATCCAGGAGAAGGGGGCCGACCGCGACCAGCCGTTCTCCATCCGGGTGCTCCTCGTGTTCCTCTCCTGCCTCGCCGCGCTCTTCGCCGCCGCCGTCGCGCTCCGCGGCTTCCTCTACCATATCGGCGTGCTGCGCCCCAACCCGCTCGGCATCCAGGTCATCTCCATCGGCAACGTAACCGCCGGCGGCACCGGCAAGACCCCGGTAACCGAGATCTTCGCCCGCACCCTCGCCGCCGAGGGCCGCAAGGTGGCCATCCTCTCGCGCGGCTACCGGCGCAAGGAGGCGCCGTGGTGGCGGCGCATCCTCACCGGCGTCGTCGACCCGCCGCTCGTCGTCTCCGACGGCCGCCGCGTGCTGCTCGACCCCGAGGTCGGCGGCGACGAGCCCTACATGCTCGCCTCCAACCTGCCCGGCGTCGCGGTGGTGGTCGACCGCAACCGCGTCAAGGCCGGCCGCTACGCCATCAAGCGCCTCGGCTGCGACACGATCATCCTCGACGACGGCTTCCAGTACAAGCGGCTCAAGCACTCGATCGAGGTGCTGCTCGTGGACTCCACCAACCCGTTCGGCAACGGGCGGATGCTGCCGCGCGGCATCCTGCGCGAGCCGGCGCGGCACCTTAAGCGCGCCGACATCATCTTCCTCACCAAGTGCCGCGGCGACGTCTCCGAGGTGCGCGAGGAGATCCGCCGCCTCAACCCGAAGGCGGAGATCGTCGAGTGCAACCACACGCCGAAGTCGCTAAAGGACGTCTGGAGCCGCGAGGAGTTCCCGCTTTCCTGGCTGGACGGCAAGACCGTCTGCACCCTCTCCGGCATCGCCTCGCCGAAGGGGTTCGAGAACTCGTTGCGCCACCTCGGCTCGAAGGTGGTCTGGTGCGAACGCTACGCCGACCACCACCGCTACGCGCCGTCCGAGGTGCTCTACGCGCTCAACCGCACCGCCGACATGGGCGCGGACGCGCTGGTGACGACCGAGAAGGACGCGGTCAGGTTCCCGCGGCTCGAGACCTCGCCGGTCAAGTGCCTCTACCTGCGCATCGCGATCGAGATCATCTCCGGCGCCGAGAGCTTCGACTCCATCATCAACCGCATCTGCTTCCGCGCCAAGCCGTCTCCGGCCCAGGGCAAGGAACTTGAGGGCGTCCTCGACTCCGACGACGGCGTCGGCCCCGCGGCCGGCGAGGTGCTTGCGTCGTTCGCCGACCGCCAGAGCTGACCTTCCGCGAACCACGAACCGCGAATTGTGGTATAATACGCATCAATGACAAGCAACGACGAGTACGTACTGCAATTGCTGACCGAGCGCGGGTACCTGACCGACGCCCAGGTAGCCACCGCCAGGGAGTCGATGAAGGCCGAGAACGAGACGACGCTCGACGCCCTCGTCGCCGGCAACGCGGTGGACGAGGACATCGTGCTCGGCACCATCGCCGACCAGTTCGGCCTCAAGTACTGCCACATCGACGCCGACGCGATCAACCCCGACGTGGTCAAGGAGTTTCCGCAGGAGATCGCCAAGAAGTACGGCGTGGTGCCGGTCGTCGCCAGCGAAAGCTCGGTGACGGTGGCGCTCCTCGACCCGATGGGCTACGACGCCGTCGACTCGCTCCGCTACGTGCTCCAGGGCAAGGACGTCGAGGCGGTGCTCTCGCCGATCGGCGAGGTGAAGGCGGCGATGGAGAAGCTCTATGCCTCGCAGGGGGCCGACTCCGTCTCCACCCGCGACGAAGTCAGCGGCATCGAGGAGGCGACGGGCGACGACGCACCGGTCGTCAAGCTCGCCACGCTGATCATCACCAACGCGATCAAGATGAAGGCGTCCGACATCCACATCGAGCCGATGGAGAAGGAGTTCCGCGTGCGCTACCGCGTCGACGGCGCGCTCCGGAAGATGGACTCGCCGCCGAAGCGCCTCCAGGGCGCGCTCATCTCGCGCTTCAAGATCATGTCGAAGATGAAGATCTCCGAGAAGCGCATCCCTCAGGACGGCCGCATCCAGATCACCGTCGGCGGCAAGGACCTCGACCTGCGCGTCTCGTCGGTGCCGACGAACCACGGCGAGTCGATCGTGATGCGAATCCTCGACAAGTCCAACCTCTCGCTCGGCCTGCCGCAGCTCGGATTCCTCTCCGACGACCAGACCACCTTCGAGCGGCTCATCAAGCTGCCGGACGGAGTGGTGCTGGTGACCGGCCCGACCGGCTCGGGCAAGACGACGACGCTCTACGCCTGCCTCGGCCAGATCAACACCCCGGACAAGAAGCTCATCACCGTCGAGGACCCGGTCGAGTACCAGATGAGCGGCATCAACCAGGTGCAGGTGAACAAGGACGTCGGCCTCGACTTCTCCGCCGCGCTCCGCTCCATCCTCCGCCAGGCGCCGAACATCGTGATGATCGGCGAGATCCGCGACGAGGAGACCGCCGACATCGCGATGGAGGCGGCGCTCACCGGCCACCTGGTGTTCTCCACCCTGCACACCAACGACGCGCCGTCGGCGGTGACGCGTCTCCTCGACATCGGCGTCAAGCCGTTTCTCGTCGCCTCGGCGCTCCGCGCGGCGATGGCGCAGCGCCTCGTGCGCGCGATCTGCGAGAACTGCAAGGAGGAGTACACCCCGTCCGACCGCGAGGTCAAGATGCTCAAGGGCCTCTCGGCCGGCTCCAACGCGCAGATGCCGGAGCACATGTACCACGGCGCCGGCTGCGACCGCTGCCACAAGACCGGCTACAAGGGCCGGAAGGGCATCTTCGAGATCTTCAAGGTCGACGACACCGTGCAGCGGCTCATCTTCGACCACGCGCCGGCGACGATCCTCCGCCAGCGCGCGCGCGAGCTCGGCATGCGCACCCTGCGCGAGGACGGCATGCTCAAGGTCGGATCCGGCCTCACCTCGCTCTCCGAGGTCCTGCGCGTCACCATGGGCGACGCCGACTAGGCTTCCTTCGGGCCGACTTCACGTTTTTCACCGCGACTGTTTGCGCGGCGGAATTATGGTATAATACGCGCCATGAAGAAGCTTATTCCTCTATTTCTGGCCGTGTTCGCGGCGGCCGTCGTGTCCTGGCTGGCCTTTGCAAACAACGTCGCCGCCGTCGTCAACTGGTGGAGCGACTTCATCGCCGCGGGCGGCGACTCGGCCGGGCTGGCGGCGAAGACGGCGAGGGGCTTCATTCCCTGGCTCGACTGGAGCGTGGTCGACTATTCGGCGGTGACCACCTTCATCCCCGCGCTCGGCTTTACCTGCATGGCGCTGGCGCTGGGCAGGCTCATCGCCGGGCGCAGGACGAGCGCGGCGGAATTTCCTTTCTTCAAGGGCTCGGATCAGCTGAACGTCGCCCTGGGACTCTTTGGAACCCTCTGGGGAATCATCGTCATCGGCTACTTCAACCTCGACACGGTGTCGATGGCGGACCTGATGCAGTGCCTCCACACGGCGCTCTTCTCCACCCTGATGGCGGTCGTCTGGGTGTTTATGATCGACCGTCCGCTGGTGCGTCCGTGGTTCTGCAGGATCCTTGCGCGCTCCGGGCTGGAGGAGACCGACGACGGTGACCTCGCGCAGGCGGTGGACCGGCTGGTCGTCAGGCTCGGGGCGGCTTCCGACGAGTTCGACCGGCGCCAGCGGGAGTACGAGGCCGCGTTCGAGCGGCGGCTGGCGGAATACGAGAAGGAGTTCTCCGCCCGCCAGCGCGAATACTCGGAGTTCTTCGCGCGGCGCATCGCCGAGCTGGAGAAGCAGACCGCGGAGGAGCGCTCGCGCGCCGCGTCCGCCAACGAGAAGCTGAAGGCCGTGGCCGCGGCGCTTGCCTGAAGCCATGACGGAATCCGACAGAAGGGCCCTGGCCAGGCTCGGCGGCGGCGCGCCGTCCAGGCGGGCGTCGACCGACGACCTCCAGGGGCTGCTGCTGCAGGTAGTGTTCGCGCTGCTGATGGTGTTCATGATCGCGTACTTCATCTTCGTGACCGAGACGAAGAAGGAGCGCGAGGAGCAGGTCCTGGACCTCAACCGGCAGAAGCTTGTCCTCGCCCTCGAACAGACGGCGGAGGACCACCGCGTGAAATACGGGCTGAACGCGCTGATGACGCAGGGCACGGACGGCCGGCGCACCTTCGACGCCGACGAGCACGTCTCCGCCGGACGGCTCGGCCTGGCTCCGGCTGCCCGCGCCGCGTTTGCGTCCGGCAGCGCCGCGGCGCTTTCCGACTACGGCGACCTCGCGGCGCTGGAGGCGACCTGGCGCGGGGACGTCCTGGCGACGGCGGGGCTTGCCGAAGCCGACCTGGCGCCGGCGGAGGCCGAGTGGCTTGCCAAGGAGATTTCCGAGCGCGTCGAGTCCATGCGGCTTGACGTGCGCGGCGTCCAGCGCGCGCTTGCGGCGCGGCTCCAGCAGTCGCTCGTCGAGCATCCGGAGACGCTGGGCGACGTGCGCGACGCGAACGCGCTCGCCGAGGCGATAAAGTCGAAGTCGCTGGAGCTCGTGCGCGAGGCGACGGGAGCGGAGGTTCTGCCATGACGGTGCTTTTGGCGATGGTGTTTGCGGCGGCGCTCAGCGCCGGCAACGCGGAGTTCGACCGCGCCGCGTCGGAGGGCGCGGCGAAGATAGCGATGGCCCGGTTCGGGAAGTCGCTCGCCGAGAACGGCGCGGCGGCGGGAGTCCTGAAGGACGCGATGCTGGCCGATCCCGGTCGGTTCGCGAAAAAATCCGCCGCGGAGGCGGAATGCCTCCCGATATACGTGAAGTCGGCGGAGGACGCTTACGCGGCAGCGATGTCCGACGTCGCGAGAAGGCTGTCGCTGCCGGAAGACTTCCGCGTCGAGCTTTCCGAGCGGGACCGCAGGGGCGTCGAGGAGCGCTTCCGCCGCGCGTTCGACGAGGAGCGCCGCGAGGCTGTCGCCGCGCAGGCAAAGGGGATCGTCGCCGCGACGCGCCCGGGCGAGGAGGAGTTCGAGTCGAAGGACGATGGGACGCTTCGCCGCGAGATGGCGGAGCGGATCGCCAAAGGGCAGAAGACGCCGGTCTTCGAGGAGAACCTTTCGTATATTTCGGAGAAGATGGTCGATCCCGTGATCGCGGCGGCCAAGGCCGAGCGCAAGCGGCAGGGCGAGTACCTGATGCGCGTCCGCAGCGACGCCGTCGTTCCGTCGAAGCTTGCGGCGGACATCGAGTCCCGGCTCCGCGCGAACGTGGAAGAGCGCGCGAAGAAGGCGGACGCGGCGAACGCCTGGGGGGTGTTCCCGTCGGTGCTGTCGCAGGGCGTGCCCGCAGCGGTGGAGCGCAGAATTGTGGACCGCCTCGTCTCGCGCATCGACGAGGTGCGCCTGGATGTGACGACGGAAGAGGTGGCGAAGACCGTCGCCGCCGATCCCGCCGCGCACGCCAAGGCGTCCGAGAGCGAGAAGCTGTTCGTCGTCGCGTACTCGGCGAAGGCGCTTTCGGAGGCCATGGAGCTGGCGCTGTCCGAGGTGTCGGGGGCGGACCGGGAGGAGCTTCGAGGATTCCTTTCCGCACGGCTCCAGTCTGCCGCGGTGACGAAGGCGGTGGAGCGGCTCGTCCGCAAGGAAGTCATGCCGAAGTGGCGCGAGGCGCGTGCCGAGGCCGCGAGGAAGCTGGCGGAGAAGACCTGGCCGACGCTCTGCGACCGGACATGGTATCCGCCGGCGGAGCTGGCGGACGAGACTGCGGCGAGAAGCGACTATTCACAGGCCGTCAGGGACTGGCGCGAAGCGAAGGGGATGGAGTCGCTTGCCGCGGCGGACGGCGGCCGGCCGGTGATGGAGGAGGCCGCGGCGAAGGCCGACGAGCGGGTGGCGGCGGCATTCGACCTGGCAAGGAGCGCGATCGCCGCGCAGAACGAGATCGTCGAGTCGTCGCACGCCGGGGTGCTGGCGGAGTCGCGCGCGCGCAAGGACAGCTTCTGGCGCAGGACGCCGGACCTGAAGGCAATCGCGGCGATGCTGACCGCGGCGACGGAGGACAAGTGGGCGGAGCGGCGGATCGCCACGCTCTGGCCTGACGGCGAATTGCCGGCGAACGCCGACGAGCAGCACGCCGGGCTTTTTCCGAGCGTCAGGCGCAAGATCGAGTTGATGGCCAGGATGATCCTCGAGGAGATGAACGAGCCGGTCGAGCAGAAGCCGGAGGAACCCCCGCCGGAAGAGGAGACGAAGGACGACAGCGTTTCGGTGGAGCAGCCGCCAGAAGTGCCGACGTTCACCATTTCGGTGTCGAAGAACGGCGACAAGGTAGAGGCGAAGCTCCTCAAGGGCAAGACGCCGGTTGTGGACAAGTCAGTCGACGCGAAGCTCCAGCCGTTCGAGTCCGCGATGCGCGAGATATCCACCACGCTCGGACGCGACTTGCTGAATCTGCGTTAGCGCGATCTGACTACCGATGGTGGATTTCTCGTCCGCCGTCTTCAAGATGATGTGCCGCCGGTTCCGGATTCCGGCTCTGGCCACCACAATGGGTTGTGGAGGAGATTTCAAAAAAAACACAATCCCCCCTTGTCAAACTCACGGAAAATTGGTATATTACTCACATCCACAGCGGAAAGGGTTTTTCCGTGTGGTTCACTAGTGAAACAAAAAGGATCAAAACATGGCTAAGAAAGTTCCTGCCACCAAGTCCGAGATCATGGCCGCCATTGCTGAGGCCGCTGGCATCAGCAAGAAGCAGGCCGTCGCTGCCTACGAGAAGCTCCTCGCGATCGCCTACGAGGGCGCGAAGGGCCCCAAGGGCATCGTCCTCCCGGGCCTCGGCAAGCTCATCAAGGCGAAGAGCAAGGCTCGCATGGGCCGCAACCCCGCGACTGGCGCGGCGATCAAGATCCCCGCCCGCACGAAGGTGAAGTTCCGCGTCGCCAAGGCGGCGAAGGACGCCGTCCTCGCCTAACGGCACAATGGCGACTTGACTTCAGAGTTGCCGCTGACGGGCGCGGGCCGAGAGCTCGCGCCTGTCTTTTTTGATTTCGCAAATTGTTTCGAAAATCGTTTCAGGAGGGAGGCAGGATGAAGAAGACAGGACTGGCAATGGCGGCGGCGCTTTTCGCGGCGGCTGCCGCGGCGGAGGCGGCGCGTCCCGCGCTTTCGGTGGAGACGCTCTCGACGCGGCTTTGGCGCGTGCGTGAGCAGGGCTCGGAGGGAAGCCTGATGAACCGCTACGGTACGGTCCGCGACTTCCCGGTCCTCTCGTCCAACCTCGTCGCCGACGGCGCGGTGTCCCTCGCGGGCGCCGAGATCGCGGTCGCGAAGGACGGCGAAGGCTTCCGCATCCGCTTCCCGCTCGATCCCGACGAGCGCGTCTACGGGCTCGGCGACGCGAGCCGCGCCAACCTCCAGCGCCGCCCCGGCCGCTACGAGGTCTACGTGAAGAACATCAAGAGCTACATCCCCATTCCGATGGCGATCACCTCGAAGGGCCGCGGATTTTTCCTCAACACCACCTGGCCGAACGTCGTCGACGTCGGCGAGGCCGACAAGGACGCGGTGGTCTGCACCGCCAAGAAGGGGACGGTCGACTTCTACGTCTTCACCGGCCGCGACTACCGCGAGCTCCTCGAGGTCTACACCTCGCTCACCGGCCGCCCCGCGCTGCTGCCCGCCTTCGCCTTCGGCTTCTCCTTCGTCTGCAACCAGTGGATCAACGCGTTCGACCTGCTCCAGGAGGCGCGCGAGTTCCGCGACCGCGAGCTCCCCTGCGACGTCCTCGGCCTCGAGCCGGGCTGGATGGAGAATTTCTACGACCAGACCACCCGCAAGCGCTGGGACCCCGGGCGTTTCTACATGCCCTACTGGATGAGCCCAGAGACGCAGCGGCGGCTCGGTCCCGCCGGTGCGCTCGAGCGTATGGGCTTCAAGCTCTCGCTCTGGCTCTGCTGCGACTACGACCTCACCCGCTACGAAGAGGAGCTGCTGGAGGGCAAGTGGAAGGGCGCCATGTCGCGCGGCGCGAAGCCGCAGGAGACCGACGAGACCTTCGTCGACGACCACATCGTCCAGCCCAATGCCATCAGGGACCCGCGCTACAACGTCGAGTGCGGGCGCGCGCGTGCGCTCGGTCCGGAGGGGACGCGGCCCTGGTTCGAGCACCTCAAGTACTTCTGCGACACCGGCGCGAGGTGCTTCAAGCTCGACGGCTGCCGGCAGGAGAACCCGTCCTCGCGCAAGTGGGCGAACGGCCGCTCCGACGACGAGAACCACAACCTCTACCCGCTCATCTACGCCAAGCAGATGTGCGAGGGCTACGAGGAATATACCGGCCGCCGCGCGATGGTCTACACCTCGTGCGGCTACGCCGGCATCCAGCGCTATGTGGCGACCTGGGCCGGCGACACCGGTGGCGGCGTGGGGAGCATGGTCTCCTGCCTCAACCTCGCGGTCAGCGGCCACTCCAACCAGAGCTGCGACATGTCCGTCTTCAAGGACGGCTCCCTGTATCCCGCCGGCATCCACTTCGGATTCCTCTCGCCCTGGAGCCAGCAGAACAACTGGGACTACCACAACCAGCCGTGGTACCAGGAAGACGCCGGCGTCGAGGCGTTCCACGCGGCGGACAGCCTGCGCTACCGCCTCTTCCCCTACCTCTACGGCGCCGCGGCGGAGGCGCACCGCACCGGCTGGCCGCTGATGCGCCCGCTCGCGTTCGCCTACCCCGACCGCGACGAGTACGCGAACGTCACCACCACCTACATGCTCGGCGACGACCTGCTCGTCTCCGCCTTCGCCGAGGAGGCGTTCATCCCGCCGGGCGACTGGTACGACTTCTACACCGGCGAGAAGGTGACGGGTCCGCGGCGCCTGCGCGTCAAGCCTGCGCCGATCCACAAGCACGGCGGCGGGCTCTTCGTGCGCGCCGGAGCGGTGGTGCCGATGTGGCCGCTTAAACAGCACCTCGAGCGCGGCTGGAACGAGACGGTCGAGCTCCACGTCTGGCCCGGCGACGGCGAGGCGACGCTCTACGAGGACGACGGCGACTCGCTCGCCTACCGCGACGGCGCCTACGCGCTCACCAAGATCGTCAACCGCGGCGGCAAGCTGGAGATCGGCCAGCGCCAGGGCTCCTTCGCCGGCATGCCCGCCGCGCAGCCCGAGTTCGTCGTCGTCAACGAATCAGTCCCTCGTAGACGCAGATAACACAGGAGGTCGTCCGCCATGAAGCGAATCACGTTCTCGATGCTGGCCGCGCTTGCCGCGGCCGCCGCCGGCGCGGCCGGCGAAGACCAGCTCCTCTCCGCCTTCCGCTCGCCACCGCCAGCGGCGCGTCCGCAGGTCTGGTGGCACTGGATGAACGGCAACGTGACCCGCGAGGGAATCGTCGCCGACCTCGACGCGATGGCCGCCGTGGGCATCGGCGGCGCGACGATCTTCGACGTCGGCGTCGGCATCCCGCCCGGCCCGGTCAAGTTCAACACCCAGGAGTGGATCGACACCGTCGCCTTCGCCGTCGCCGAGGCCGCGAAGCGCCGCATCGAGATATGCCTCCACAACTGCAGCGGCTACTCCACCTCCGGTGGACCGTGGATCGCGCCCTCCAACTCGATGAAGGTCGTCTCCTACTCGCTCGTGGACGTCGCTGGGCCGCGGTGCTTCGCCGCGGCGCTGAGCGCTCCGCCGAACAAGTACGGCTTCTACGAGGACGTCGCGGTGCTCGCCTGGCCGGTGCCGGCGGCAGAGCGTTCGCCGGATGGCGCGGCCGGCAAGATCGCGGAAGTCAAGCGCGACGGCAAGGAGATCGTCTACGAGTTCGAATACCCCGCCGACTTCCGGGCCTCGCGCTGGGAGTGCCGCATCCGCGACGCGGTGCATGCCTGGAATTCGACCATCGAGGCGACGCTTTCCGCCGCTGACGCCGACGGTAAGTGGCGCGAGGTCTCGCGCGAGACATTGTATGCGCGCTACGGCACCCAGGACGACGAGAACGTCCGGTCTTTCGGCTTTGTCGAGACTTCCGCCCGTCGCTGGCGGCTCGTCGTGAAGGCGGTCGACTGCTCCACCGACAACTTTAAGTTCGAGGCCATGCCGCTTTCCCGCAGCGCTCGGATCTCCAACATCGCCAACAAGGGCTGGTTCGTCTCCACCGGCGCGGCGACGCGTCCCTACTCCGCCGCGCCCGACCAGATCGTCAAGCGCAGTGACGTCCTCGACCTCACCGCCAAGTTCGACCGCGCGACCGGCGTCCTCGACTGGGACGTTCCCGCCGGCGCCTGGCGGGTGATGCGCGTCGGCTACGCCGCGAACGGCATGAGGTGCAATCCCGCGTCGGACAATGGCGCGGGGCTCGAGTGCGACAAGCTCGCCAAGGCGGGCGTCCGCGCCGTCTTCGGCAATTACGTCGCCAAGGTCTGCGACCGCGTCGGCCCGTCCCTCGCCGGCAAGGTCGAGTTCGGCCTCAACAGCGTGCTGGTGGACAGCTGGGAGGCGGGCACGCAGAACTGGACGCAGGGCTTCGAGCGCGAGTTCGCGCGGCGGCGCGGCTACGACATCACGCCCTGGCTGCCGACGCTCGCGGGCGTGGTCGTGGACGGCGTCGACGAAAGCGAGCGTTTCCTCGCGGACTTCCGGGACGTCATCTCGCACCTGCTGGCGGAGAACTTCTCCGACGAGCTCGCGCGGCTCTGCCACGAGCGCGGGCTCAAGCTCAGCGCCGAGTCCTACGGCGGGCTGCCGTCCACCCCGGAGCTCTACGGACGCGCCGAGGACATCACCATGTGCGAGTTCTGGATCAACCCCGGATGCCCGGCCCGGGACATGAACGACCGCAACGTGCGCAGCGTCGTAGCCCGCGCGCGGAAGCGTCCCGACCGCGGCAACCGCATCATCGCCGCCGAGGCGTTCACGGCGTGGCCCACTAACGACCGCTGGAAGATCGACCCCTACACGCTCAAGTCGACCGGCGACCACATGTACGCGCTCGGCGTCAACCGGATGGTCTACCACCGCTACGCCCACCAGCCGTGGACCAAGGGCAACCTCGCGCCCGGCATGACGATGGGGCCGTGGGGCACGCACTTCGAGCGCACCAACACCTGGTGGTTCGACCAGAAGGGGTGGATCGACTACCAGACGCGCTGCCAGGCACTGCTGCAGGCGGGCGAGTTCGTCGACGAGAAGACCTACGGCGACGAGATCTGGATCCACCGCCGCTACGCCGACGGCACCGACGGGTTCTTCGTGACCTGCGACAACGCCGAGGAGCGCACCGTGAATGTATTCCTGCCTATTCTGCCGGCAACTGGCCGTGTGCCGGAGATCTGGGACGCCGAGACCGGCAAGATTTCGCTCACGCCGGTCTGGACCGTTACGCACAACGGTACTTCGCTCTCTCTCGATCTGAAGCCGTCCGGCTCGGCGTTCGTGATGTTCCGTCCGCGGCCGACGCCGGGCGCGGCGGCGAAGCGCACTGTTCGCGAAACGGCGGCGGACGAGGTGAAGGGGACCTGGACGGTGTCCTTCGAGGCGTCGTATCCCGATGTCCCCGCACCGGTGAAGATGAAGACCCTCACCTCGCTCTCGAAGCACTCGAATCCCGAGGTGCGCTACTTCGCTGGCCACGCCACGTACCGGATGAAGTTCGCCGATGCGCGGCCGCGGAATCCGGGGAGCCGCGTGGTCCTCGACCTCGGCGAGGTGAAGAACCTGGCGGCGGTGACGGTGAACGGTCGCGAGTTTCCTGTTCTCTGGCGGCCGCCGTTCCGCGTGGACGTGACCGATGCCTGGAAGGAAGAGAACGAGATTGCCGTCAGGGTGACGACGCTTTGGCCCAACCGGCTCATCGGCGACGAGCTGCTGCCGGAGGATCGAGTGTGGCAGGGTGCCTGGCACGGCGGCAGCGTCGCCAAGATCCCGGAGTGGGTGCGCCGTGGCGAGAAGAGCCCGACCGGCCGCCACACCTTCACGACCTGGCACCACTGGCGCGCAGAGGACAAGGACAAGCTCGTCCCCGCCGGACTCATCGGTCCGGTGAAGCGCGTTGTGATGGAAGAGTGATGCGTCTTCAGCTGCGGTTGTTTAGAAAACATGGTGTTGCCGCGGCGGTTGACATTTTCGGCCGGGAGTGGTATTATACGTGATATGAAATTCATAAGTGTAGATATTTCGAGGGGGGTGGAATTAATAGTTTCCCCGCCCGCGCGAAAACTACACTTAAATTCGTCATCCAACGTCCAATGTCCAAAGTCCTGCTGTCGAGCCTGGACTTTGGACATTGGACTTTGGACGTTCTTGGCTTAGAGGAGCAATGAAATGAAAAGGAGCAGTAACATGAAGAAACTCGCGTATGGCATTGTTTGGGCTTTCGCGGCGATGGCTGCGATGACGGCATTCGCTGAGCCAGGGCTTTACCAAAAAGTCCTGTCGGGGCAGCTCAACACGACCGACGACCCAAGCGACGGCGGCATTGTCGTGCCCGGCGCGCTCATCGCTTCAACCGCAGGTACGAGCTACACCTACGGGGAAAAGACGTACACGATGGGCGATAACCAGACATACGCCTACAAGGGCGTGATGTTCATGGAGGGCGGCGTCACCTATTACTTTGCCAAGCAATACGACGACGCCGGCTTTATCCGCATCACTAAGCTTGATGGCACCGAGGTGACGGTCATCAACAATTCCTCCTACAACACAGTCGCATACGGCAACTTCACGCCCGAAGAAGACGGCTACTACGGCATTGACCTGCGCGTCGGCAACGGCATCGGTGGCAAGGGGCCGACTGCCGCGCCGTTCAACAATGCGAGCCAACTCGCTGCGGGTCTTGCCTGGAACAAGAACGGCATCTCGACTTGCACCACCAGCAACTGGTCGCAATGGCGCAAGTTCATGAACACCGAGGACGACGAGTTCCTCTTCACCGAGGAACCGGCCTTTACCATCAAGGTTCTGAAGATTCAGCCCCAATTCAGCCAGTTCGGCGAACTCCCCGCGCCGGGCTTCGTGGTCACTAACCATCAGGACAATACAAGCTGGACGTTCGGTCCTGGCGGGACTTCGGCCATTGAGACTCCTCTCGATGTTGCCTACAGCTATGAAGACGGGAAGGGCACCGTCACCGTGACCGGCAAGGTCGGGAGCGCGCTGGAAGGAGAGTCTTCTTCCACTTCCTTCACCATCTATCGGCGCGTCAAGTCCATTACCTCCACCGGCACCCAGTACATCAACACCGGCATCGTTCCCGGCCTCACGACGGCCGTAGAGATGCACTTCTGCGCCACCAACAACGCCGCCAACACGTCGTTCTTCGGCGCCGGGCGTTACAATGTCGCCAATTCGTACTGCCTCTTCCAGAACGGCATGTACTATTTCATCGGCTCGAACGCCACGTCCTTGCGTTACCCGTACGAGGCCGGAGTTGACAATGTCATCTCCATCAACACCAATGCCGCGGACAACTGCCGCCTGAATGTCGGCGGCAACATCGCGACGAGAACCATTTCGCTGGCGTACAGCGGCTCGAACAACCTCCATATCTTCGCGTCCAGCGGCGGAGAGCAGAAGTCCAAGTTCACCCTCTACTCGTTCAAGATGTGGAAGGACGGCGAACTGGTCCGGGACTTCGTGCCCATCCGCAGCGGAAGCAAGGCGGGGCTCTACGACAATGTCACTTCCAACTGCTTCTGGAACGTTGGCACGGGCAATTTCATCGCAGGACCCGATCTCACCGACCTCACCGTCGCCAAGATCCCCAACCAGTTCTACACCGGTTCCGCGCTTACGCCGCCCGTGGTCGTTTCCAACCAAACGGGCACGGCGCTCCTGGTAAAGGATGTTGACTACACCGTCGCCTACGAGGACAATGACGCCGTCGGGACGGGCAAGGCAATCGTGACCGGCATCGGCGCGTATTCCTCAGTCGTCACCAACGAGTTCGCGATCTATGCCATTCCCGCCGCGTCCGCGTTCACCTCGCGCTCGTATGTCCAGAATGGGCTTATGAACCACTGGGACGCCCTCGACAACGCAGGCACCGGCACGTTCGACCCTGCGGCCACTACCTGGAAGGATCTCAAAGGCAATCTCGACTTCGCCCTCACCGATAAGGCCCAGTGGGGCGGCGGCTTCCTCGAGATGGCCGGCTTCGCCGGTGCCGCCACTGGTAAAACTGGCAAGTATCTCACGATGGAAATCAAGTACCAAAGCACCAATTCACGCAGTGGCATGCCGTTCTTCTCCGGCTACAGCGCGTATCGCGTCGCCTGGTATCGCCTCTACAACCAGCTGTGGTTCCACCACGCGAACAACGAATACCGCTACATTCTAACCGATATGACTACGCCGGACGCGACCGTCCGCGATATCGCCGTCATCTACGGCGCGGCGAACGGAGGTGCCGACGTGCCGGCGAAGTTCTATGACGGAGGCGCCCTCCGCACCACCGGCATCAGCAACCAGAAGTTTCAAAGCGCCGAACCCGACTGGATTACCAGCTTCACGCGGGCCTCGATCGGCGGCGCCAGCGCAACGCAGTATAACTACGAAGGGCGGCTCTATTCGATTCGCCTCTACAACTGCCCGCTTTCGGAGCAGGAGATCGCCTTCAACAACGCGGTTGACAAGGTGCGCTACGAAGGCGTCGCGCCGGCGGAGGCGTTCAACTCCCCCGACATGCGCTGGAACGCGACAAGCGGCAAGGTCGAGGTGCTGGTCAAGGTCGGGATGATCAACGGCGGCGGCACGCTTTCCATCAACGGCGGCGGCGTGAGCGAATGGCTGTCGGTCGGCGACGCGGTGGAGATCGTCTACGAGCCGGTGGAGGACGAAAAGGCGCTTGAATGGTTCGGACTTCCCGACGGCGCGCCGCGTTCCGCCGATCTCTTCACCGTCAACTTTACCGCCGAAGCGCCGGTATCGGCGACGCTCCAGATGCTCAAGAAGATTGACCTCGCGCGCGCTCTCAACGCCGATCCCGGCATCGAAGAGTTATCCGGCTCCCCTGTGTGTTGGAACCGGACCGCCGACCGCGCATGGATTGGGGGGCACGGGTCGTCCAGCGACGAGCGCGGCTTTTATTACCTGTACCCCTATCAGGGCAACGTCTTCTTCCAGGAAGGGCTTGCCCTGCCCGCCGGCACCTACACCCTGACGTTCGACCATGCCGCGGACACCGACGGCCTCGTCTATTACTGGCGTCTCTATGATGCTACCAACGGCATCCATTCAATCTGCAATGTCACCAACGATATTCGGGCCTACGGGAAATCCTGGCATACAATCCAGGTCGACTTCACGATTGACGAGGGCGGCATCTATAAGCTTCAAACGGGCATGGCTGCGGGAGGCGGAAACTGCTATATCTGTTTCGACAACATCTCCATTGCCTCCGACACCGACCTCCATATCGAAGTCGAGAAGTGCTATCCATATCTCGGCGAGGCGCAGGTGCGGCCGCCGGTCGTCGTCCGCGACGACGATGGCAATATCCTCACCGAAGGCGTCGACTACGAGCTCCTCTACGGCGCGAACAATTCGGTCGGCACCAATCTCGATGGTGCGGTCTCGCTCCGGCACGGCAACGGCTATGTTGCGGCAAAAGGACTCGGCACGCACTACGGCGTTGCCGGCGCGAACTTCCGCATCGGCAAGCCCATCTACGTGAAGCCGGATGGCCTGCCCACGAACGGCGGCACTTCCTGGGATGACGCGGTTGATTTCGCTACGGCGCTGACGAACGCGGTCTCCCCGCATGTCAACCACGAAATCTGGATCGCCGGCTCGAACGTGCTCACATCCGCCGCGGCATCGCAGTTGTTCTACGGCAACAAGATCTTCCGTGGTGGATTCAAGGGGACGGAATCGACAATCGAGGAGCGCGAACCCGGCGCGTATTCCGTCATCGACGGCGATGGCCAATTATCCGCTATTGTATTCAGAATCAGTTGCAATGCATTTTTCGAGCGGCTCCACTTCCGCGGCTCGCCGTCGCGGGCGGTCTCCAAGACGGACGGTGGCGGCGACGTGTTCATCGACGACTGCGTCTTCGAGGACAACGGAAACGCCGTCTATGTGCATGGTGTTGACAAGACGCCCTACGACCAGGGCTCGGTCTATGTGAAAAACAGCGTCTTCCGGAACAACTATTCGACGGACGCCGCGGACGGATCGGCGGGGCTCTTTTCGCATTATACGCGGAGGACTGCGGTCGAGAACACGCTTTTCGCCTCCAACACGCTCGCGACTTCGTCGAAGGTGAAGACGAGCGCGCTTCTCGCGTACTACTCTGCTGTCGAGCTCAAGGAGTGCGACTTCATCGGCAACATCGGCAGCGGCGTGACCTACGGCACCATGCGCGCGTCGGGCAGCAACGCGCCGAACATAATCGAGAACTGCCTCTTCCGCGGCAACCAGACGGACGGCGCGAACGGCGCGGCGGTGATGATCGACCATTCCACGCTTGAGGGCCGCTCCGAGATCGCCAACTGCACCTTCACGGCGAACGCCAACGCCACCGCCAACGGCTGCGCGGGCGTGAAGGGCGTGAAGGGACAGATCGCCGTCCGCAACTCGATTTTCCTCGGGAACGGCGTCGATTTCGCGGACAGCGCCAACGCGGCGTTCGATATCGACTACACGCTCCTCGCGGACGACACCGGCGCGACCTATTCGTTCGTCAACAGCGCGTCGAAACTCGGCGCATCAATGGTTTATGGCGACCCGCTCTTCGCGGCGGCGGACGACTGCCACCTCCTTTCCGAGGCGGGCTACTTCGATTCCGACGGCGTTATCCACTACGCGGAGGCGGGTGTCCGCTCGCCGGCGATCGACGCGGGCGATCCCGAGAGCGACTATTCGCGCGAGAGCGCGCCCAACGGCGGCTGCGTAAACCTCGGGCGCTACGCCAACACCGAGCAGGCGTCCCGCACGCCGTCCGCCTCGCCGGCCGTCGCCGGCGCGCCGACGGTCGCCTGGGACGACCCTGACGGCTACACGATGCCGACCATCTCCTTCACAATGGGCGGGAGCGGCGCCTACATCGCGCACGGCACGATTTACATTTCTACGGACGGCGGCACGACCTGGGTGGACGTCTCCGGCACGCTCGGCGGTCTGGTCAACGGGCAGACCAAGACCTTCTTGGTCCCCGCCTACTATGTCCCCGGCGACATAATCCAGGTGAAGGTTGCGGTGGAGGGCGCGGGCCAGGTGAGCGAGTCGGCGACGGCGAGTTCCTTCGTTTCGGGAACACTTCCGCCGTGGTACGGCAAGAAGGGGCCGGACAACGTGATTCACGTGCGTCCGGGCGCGGTCGGCAGGAACGACGGCACGAGCTGGACCGACGCCTTCGCGTCGTGGGCCGACGCGCTCGCGGCGGCTTCGTCGCTCAAGAACGAGATCTGGGTCGCCGGCACGAACATTGTGACCAAGACAATCCCGACGAAGGCGTTCACCTTCCCGGCGGTGATCCGCGGCGGTTTCACCGGCGTCGAGTGTGCGCTGTCGGAGCGTCCCGAAGGGCGTAGGTCGGTGATCAACGGGCAGAACAACTTCGACACCTTCAACTTCAGCAATACGGACGATCTTCTGGTTGACTCGATCGAGTTCCTTCGCGGCGCCTACCGGGGACTCAAGAAGAACTCCTCCGCCGGCGACGTGACGCTCACGAACTGCGTCTTCTACGGCTGCACGATAGGCAAGGGCAACTGGGACGGCAATGGGAACTCCAACGTCAGCTACCAGTATGGCGGCGGCGGCGCGGGCCTCTACGGCAGCGGCAGCGCCAAGGCGACAGTGGTGGACTGCCGGTTCGAGGGGAACATCATCAACTCCGCAGGTGGCAACGGCGGCTTCGGCGGCGGACTCTATGTCGGCAGCTTCGGCGGCGGCGCGGACATCTACCGCTGCTCGTTCGTCACCAACTACATGACGCGTGGCTTCGACAGCTCCAGCGCCAGCATGGCGGCGCTTCACGTCTACAACACGCGCGCCACGGTCGACGGCTGCTCGTTCTACGGGCATTATGCGGCAGGCATCGCGGATGTCCACGGCAACTGCTCCGGCAGCGTCTTCCGGCGTTGCAGCTTCGTCGGCAACTACGGTGGCGGTTCTGGCGTTCTGGTGGTCAAGCTCAACAACGCTACCGATACGGCACTGGTCGAGAACTGCACCTTCGCCTACAACGTTTCGCACGGACTTAATTGCGCGAAGGGCGCGGTTGCTGTGACGAACTGCATCTTCTACGGCAACCTCGTCAAGGCGAACGCGACGGCGGCGGCCGACCTCCGCGTCGCGGCCGATGCGACGGCGACGGTTGACTACTGCCTCTTCGCCGTCCCCGAATCGGACGGCAGCACGTTCTGCGTCTCCGAGACGACGGCGGGGTCGTTGCAGATCGGCCCGCACTGCATCTACAAGGACCCGCTCTTCGTGACGCCGACGAACACGGTCATGGCGCATGTCAAATCGCCGGAAGGGGCCACGATGCCGCGCGCCCTGCCGACGAACTGGAGCTGGAGCTGGTCCAAGCCCGTGCCAACATTTGGCCAGGTCATTGACTACAACGTCCACCTGCGCGGCGGCTGCGGCTACTTTGATGAAACGACCGGCGAGCCGGTTAGGGAGTATGCGGCGAAGAAGGCCGCGTCCTCGCCGGCGATCGACGCGGGCGATCCGAGGAGCGACTACAAGGACGAGCCGGACACGCCGGCGGGCTGGCACGGCCGGCGGGTGAACCTGGGCGCGTACGGCAACACGCCGTGGGCGACGCTGTCGCCGTTCCCGGGCGCGGCGGTCTACCTGCGGTAGCGCGGCAGTTTATTAACACACGGATTGGTTCGCGACTACGTCGCTCACAGATGGCGAAGGTCGTAGACCTGAGCAAATCCGTGTGTTTTTACTAGGCAAGTGGGGACAGACCCCATGCCAAATTCACCATGCGCAGAAGGCATGTGGGGACAGACCCCATGCCCATTGACAGACTCGGCGGGATTTGGTAATATTCATAACATGAAATTCATAAGTGTAGATATTTCGAGGGAGGGGGTGGAATCAATAGGTTTCCCGCCCGCTCGAAAACTACACTTAAGTTCGTCATCCAACGTCCAATGTCCAAGGTCCAGCTGTCGTAGCTTGGACTTTGGACATTGGACTTTGGACGTTCTTGGCTTAGAGGAGCAATGAAATGAAAAGGAGTAATGACATGAAGAAACTCGCGTATGGCATTGTTTGGGCTTTCGCGGCGATGTCCGCGGCAGTTGCGTTTGCGGATCCAGGGCTCTATCAGAAGGCCCTTTCCGGGGCGTTCAACACAACTGACGATCCAAGCGACGGCGACACTGTCGTGCCCGGTGCGCTCCTGGCCTCGACCCACACCTCCAGCTACACCTACGAAGGTACGACATATACGATGGGCGACGGCCAGACATACGCCTACAAGGGTGTGATGTTCATGAAGGGCGGCGTCACCTATCACTTCGTGAAGAACTACGATGACAACGGCCTGGTCCGAATCACCAATCTCGACGGCACCGAAGTTACAGTGATCAACAACACCTCCTACAGCCAAGTGCCGACCGGCAGCTTCACGCCCGAAACGGACGGCTATTACGGCATCGACCTTCGCGTCGGCAACGGTACAGGCGGCAAGGGCCCGACTACTGCGCCGTTCAACAACGCGAGCCAGCTCGCGGCCGGTCTTGCCTGGAACACGAACGGCCTTACGTCCTGCTCCACCAGCAACTATCAGCAGTGGCGCAAGTTCATGAATACCGAGGGCGACGAATTCCTCTTCACCGAGGAGCCGTCGTATACCATCAAGGTGCTGAAGATCCCATCCCAGGTCAGTCTTTTCGGCGAACAGCCTGCGCCGGGTTTCGTGGTCACGAACTATATGGACGACACGAGCTGGACTTTTGGTCCGGGCGGAACCTCGGCCGTGGAGATCCCGCTCGATGTCGCCTATACCTATGATGGCGACCTGTGCACCGTGACCGTGACCGGCAAGGCCGGAAGCGCGCTTGAAGGCATGTCCTCGTCGAGCTCCTTCGCCATCTACCGGCGCGTGAAGTCCATCACCTCCACCAATAGCCAGTACATCGACACCGGCATCGTCCCGGGCCCGAATACCGCCGTCGAGATGTACTTCAACACCACCAACAGCGTGGACAACACGGCGTACTTCGGCGCGGGCGCCTACAACGCCAACAACAGCTACGTGTTCTATCCGGCCGGCGGATTCTACTATTTCCGCGGCGCAGGTACGACAACGGGCTTGCAGAATGAGCAGGGTGTCGATGGCTTCGTCTCCATCAGCACCAACGCCGCGGACAACCTCCACTTCAGCCTCGGCGGAAACGCCGTCACCAAGACCGTGGCGCTGACCTACGCCGGGTCGAACAAGCTCAACATCTTCGCGTCCAACAATGGCGGCAACAAGTCCAGACTCACGCTCTACTCGTTCAAGATCTGGCAGGACGGCGAACTCGTCCGCGACTTCGTTCCCGTCCGCGGCAATGCTGTCGGACTCTGGGATTTCGTGACATCCACCTTCTTCGGGAATGTCGGCACCGGAGTTTTCGCCGCGGGGCCGGACGAGACGGACATTGCCGTCGCGCGGATTCCCAACCAGTTCTATTCGGGCACCGCGCTCGAGCCGTCGGTCGTCGTCTCCAACCTCGCCGGCACCGCGCTGCTCGTGAAGGACGTCGACTACACCGTCGCCTACGAGGACAATGCCGCCGTCGGGACGGGCAAGGCGATCGTGACCGGCATCGGCGCGTACGGGAGCGTCGTCACCAACGAGTTTGCGATCTACACCGCGCCGACCGCCGCGATGCCCGCGTCCGCCTACGTCCAGCACGGGCTCATGAACCACTGGGACGCCATAGACAATGTCGGGACAGGTACATTCGATCCTACGGCGAAGACCTGGAAGGACCTCAAGGGTAGCCTCGACTTCGCGCTTAACAGCAACGCGGACTGGGGCGAAGGATTCCTCGAGACGCATGGCTATTCCGGCGCGGCGCCGGGCAAGACGGGCAAGTACCTCACGATTGACGTGAAGTACCGCAACACCAAGCCGCGGCGCGGCATGATGTTTGCCTCCGGCTACTCCCTGTTCCGCGTGCTTTGGAACCGCTCTATAAACCAGTTGTGGTTCCACCAAGCAAACAATGAAACCCGCAACACCCTGACCGGCCTGGATGCCGCCGGCACGACCTACGACTTCTCCGTCGTGTATGGCGCGGGTGGTGGCGGGAGCGATGCGCCGATGCTGTTCTACGAGGGTGGAGTCCCGCGCACCACCGGTATCAGCAACCAGAAGTTTCAGAGCGCCGATTTTGGATGGATCTCCAGCTTCCCGAACGCCACCATCGGCGGCGGGTCGGAAAACCAGTGCAACTACGAAGGGCGCATCTACTCGATTCGCCTCTACGACTGCCCGCTTTCGGCGCGTGAAATCGCCTATAATGCCGCAGTGGACAAGGTGCGCTTCGACGGCGTCGCGCCGGCGGAGGCGTTCAACGCGCCCGACATGCGCTGGAACGCGACGAGCGGCAAGGTCGAGGTGTTCATCGACCTCAGCACGCTGCATGGCGATGGCACGCTCTCCATTAACGGCGGCGGCGCGAGCGCATGGGTGAGCGTCGGCGACGAGGTGTCGATCGTCTATGCTCCGGCGACTGGCGAGAAGGCGCTGGAGTGGTTTGGCCTGCCGGACGGCGCTCCGCGCTCCGCCGACCTCTTCACCGTCACCTTCACGGCCGAGGCGCCGGTCGCGGCGAAACTGCAGATGCTCAAGAAAATCGACATCGCGCGCGCGCTCAACGCCGATCCCGGCATCGAGGAGGGCTCGGGATCTTTCAACGACGGGGCCAACAGGACATTCATGCCGGTGAGCTGGAACCGGACTCACAGCGGTGCAGGGCTCGGGACCTATTCGACGACGAGCGACGAGCGTGGCTGGCATTATTTGAGTCCCTACCAGGGCCCTGCCTTCTTCCAGGAAGGGCTTGCCCTGCCCGCCGGAAACTACACGCTGACGTTCGACCACGCCGCGAACAACACCGACCACACGATCTACTCCTGGCAGCTCGTCGACACGAACAATGCTGTCCAGTCGATTTGCAACGTCACGAACGAGATGCGCATCTACGGGACGTCGTGGCACACCGTGCAGGCCGACTTCACGGTTGCCGAGGGCGGCATCTACAAGCTCCAGACCGTCCGGGTCGCCTACGGCGCGCACGGCAACTGCTATTCGCTCTTCGACAATGTCTCGATCACCTCCGATACCGACCTGCATATCGAAGTCGAGAAGTGCTACCCCTTCTTCGGCGAGGCGCAGGTGAGGCCGCCGGTCGTCGTCCGCGACGACGACGGCAACGTGCTCACTGAAGGGGTGGACTACGAGCTTCTCTACGGCGCGAACAATTCGCCCGGCGTCAATCTCTACAACGCGGTCGCGCTCCGGCACGGCAACGGCTATGTCGCGGCAAAGGGCATTGGTGCCCACCATGGCGTCGCGGGCGCGAACTTCCGCATCGGAACGCCGATCTACGTGAAGCCGGACGGCCTGCCTTCAAACGGCGGCACCTCGTGGGCGGACGCGGTCGATTTCGCGACGGCGCTTAACCTCGCCGCTGCTACGAATATCAACCACGAAATCTGGATCGCCGGCTCGAACGTGCTTGCGTCTGCCGCGACTGAGAAAATGTTCTATGGCAACAAGATCTTCCGCGGCGGCTTCAAGGGGACGGAATCGACGATCGAGGAACGCGAAGAGGGCTCATACTCCGTTATCGACGGCGACGGCCAGTTCTCCGCCGTGGTCTTCAGAATCAGCTGCAACGTGTTTTTCGAGCATCTTCACTTCTGTGGCTCGCCGGCAAGGGCGGTCTCCAAGACCGGCTGGACCGGCGACGTGTTCATCAACGACTGCGTCTTCGAGGAGAACGGCAACGCGCTTTATGTGCGTGGTGTCGACAAAACTCCATACGACGAGGGCTCAGTGTATGTCAAGGACAGTATTTTCCAAAACAACTCCTCGACGGACGCGGCGGACGGCGCGGCGGCAATCTATTCCTATCAGACCCGGCGCGTCTCGGTCGAGAATACGCTTTTCTACGGCAACACGCTTGCGACCTCGTCGAAGGTAAAGACGAGCGCGATCTACGCAAACAGCGCGGCGGTCGAGCTCAAGGAATGCGACTTCATCGGCAACATCGGCAGCGGCGCGACCTACGGCACGGTGCGCGCGTCGGGCATCAACGCGTTGAACAAAGTCGAGAACTGCCTCTTCCGCGGCAACCAGACGGACGGCGCGAACGGCGCGGCGGTGATGATTGAACATTCCTCGGACGCGGGCCGCACCGAGATTGCCAACTGCACCTTCACGGCGAACGCCAACGCCACCGCGGGCGGCTGCGCGGGCGTGAAGGGCGTGAAGGGACAGATCGCCGTCCGCAACTCGATCTTCTTCGGGAACGGCGTTGACTTCGCGGACGGCGCCAACGCGTCGTTCGACATCGACTACACGCTCCTCGCGGACGACACCGGCGCGACCTACTCGTTCGTCAACGGCGTGTCGAAGCTTGGCGATGCGATGACCTATGGCGACCCGCTCTTCGCGGCGGCGGACGACTGCCACCTTCTTTCCGAAGCGGGGTATTTCGACTCTGACGGAAACATCTCCTACGCGGCGGCGGGCGTCCGCTCGCCGGCGATCGACGCGGGCGATCCCGAGAGCGACTTCTCGCGCGAGAGCGCGCCCAACGGCGGATGTGTCAATCTCGGGCGTTACGGCAACACCGAACAGGCGTCGCGCACTCCTTCCGCCTCGCCCGAGGTTGTCGGTGCGCCTACGGTCACGTGGGACGACCCGGACGGCTACACGATGCCGACCGTCTCGTTCACGATGGGCGGAAGCGGCTCCTACGCCGCGCATGGCGTTGTTTATGTCTCGACAGACGGCGGCACGACCTGGGAGAATGTCTCCGGAGCGATTGGCGGACTGGTCAACGGGCAGACCAAGACCTTCTTGGTCCCCGTTTACTACATCCCCGGCGACACCATCCAGGTGAAGGTAGTGGTCTCCGGCGCGGGGCAGACGAGTGAGTCGACCGTGGCGAGCTCCGTCGTTTCGGGGACGCTTCCGCCGTGGTGGGGCAAGAAGGGGCCCGACAACGTGATTCACTTGCGTCCTGGCGCAATTGGCGGCAAGAACGACGGCACGAGCTGGTCCGACGCGTTCACGTCGTGGGCGGACGCGCTCGCGGCGCTGACTGAACTCAGGAACGAAATCTGGATTGCCGGCGACATCGCGCTCAACGCCAGCCCCGCGACCTTCGCCTTTGCCGTTCCGACCGTGATCCGCGGCGGATTTACCGGTGCCGAGACCCTCCCCGGCGAGCGTATCGCCGGCGCGAAGTCGACACTCGACGGGCATGCCGTCTATACGGTCCTGCCGTTTTCCAATGCGGCGGGGGTGCCCGTCGTCCTCGATGGCCTCAGGATATTCAACGGTGTGCGCGGCATCGTCAAGACTGGCGCCGGCGACCTCTCGATCCTCAATTGCGAGATCGTCGGCAACCATACATCGTCTGCCAGCCAGAACGGCATCGGCCTTTCGCTTACGGGAACTGCCGACGCCAAACTTGTCATCTCCAACAGCGTCGTTTCCGGCAACTATGGCACTGCCACCACTGTCGGCAATGGCCAGGGCCTCTATGTTTCGACTTTCGGCTCCGTCGTCATCGAGGACTCGACCTTCCTCACCAACGGTCTCGCGTGGACGGCCGCAAACCTGTGGAACGAGGGGCGCGACGGACAGGCTGGCGCGGCATTGTACATCAACAATGCTGCGGCGACCGTGAAAGGCTGCACGTTCCGCGGCAACCGCGGCAGCGGCTACAACAACCGCGGCGGCATTGTGCGCGTCGCCGGGACGAGCGGCGGGACGATCTTCGACCACTGCGTCTTCGCCGGCAACGAGGAGGACTACCACTGGCGCGACGAGACTGCGATTCCAGTCGGCGGAAGCAACGGCGGGCAGATCGCCATCAACTTGGCCGCAGAGACCGACCTTGTCACCATCAGCAACTGCACGCTTGCCTGCAACTTCTCGGACAACTCGAAATCCGCCGCCGGCGTCACCGTCGCAAAGGGCACGGCCGTGATCAAGAACTCGATTATCGCCAACAACATCGTCCATTCCTCCAACTCCGGCGGCGCGGACCTCGCGCTGATGGCCGATGTTGCTCATGCCGAGGTCTCCTATTCGCTTTTGTCGGCCGATGGCCCGTCTTCGTATTCGTCTGTAGTCGATGGCACCCTTTTGTTTGGCTCGGGTGTTAGGTTCGGCAATCCCGAGCTTGTCTCCTCCACCAATGACGTCAGCGATCTTCTGGTCATTATCAGCAACGCAAGAAAACTTCGCCAGTTCGACAAGACGAAGCTCGACGAGGTGCTGGGCATAGACGTCCATGCGCTTTCGTCGACGGGCTACTTCACCAATGACGGCGTCGAGCATGTTTCGGGCGAGACCAATTCGCCGGCTATCGACGCCGGCGACCCTCTGGATCCGGTCGGCAGCGAGCCGACGCCCAACGGTGGAATCGTGAACGCGGGAGCCTACGGCGGAACGGCGCAGGCGTCCAAGAGCGCCGCCGGCGAGCCTGCGGTCGACGGCCCGGTGACTATCACTTTCGACGAGGAATACTCCAGGCCCACGGTGCATTTCACCGTCGGCGGCGAAGGGGCGTTCTTCGCGACGGCGAATGTGCTTGTCTCCACGGACGGCAGCAGCTGGATGCTGATGAACACGCTCTCCGGGCTTGCGAACGGCACTGTCGTCGACTGCCCGATCAACGCCTACTATGAGCCGGGGTCGATCTGGGCGAAGGTCATCCTTTCCGCCAACGGCACCGTCGCCGAGGCGACGAGCGCGGAGACTCCGGTCACGAAGGATCTGCCGCCGTGGTGGGGCAAGGGCGGTCCGGCGAACGTCATCCACGTGCGTCCCGGCGCGATTGGCGCGGGAACGGGCGAGAACTGGTCGGACGCCGTGCCGAACCTGAGGTCTGCGTTCTCGCTCGTGAGCGCGTCGAAGAACGAGATCTGGATTGCCGGAACGAACGTGCTCACGGTCGGATCGGTCACGCTGAACGCCGCCAATCCGCTTTCCGTGAAAGGCGGCTTCCACGGCTGGGAGAATTCGGCGGCGGAGCGAGAGCCCGGGTTCCGTTCGGTGATCGACGGCGTCGAAGTGACCGACTGCCTGACCATCGCCAACTCCGCGTCCGTCTCCATCGAGCGTATCTACTTTACGCGGTCGCTCAACTGCGGACTCATCAAGACCGGCGCCGGCGACATGCTCGTCTCGGACTGCCACTTCATCACGAACGGCATGGGTCGGGCGACGGATCCCTCCGGCAAGGGCGCTCGCGTCTCCGGCACGAAGACGACGACGGTCGTCACCTTCACAAACTGCGTCTTCCGCGGCAATCGAGTCAAGACCGGGATGGACGGCGGCTGTGCGCCTTATGGTGGCGGCATCAACGCCTCGTCGCTCAAGTCCCTCCGCATTGAAAATTGCTATTTCGTCCATAACGGCATCTATCTCCGCGCCCCTGGCGGTGCAAACTCGGGCGATCCGTCAACCGGCAACTGCTCCGGCAGCGCCGTCTATTCCTCCGCCCCGGTCTCTGCCGTCGGCTGCCGGTTTGCGGCGAATTTCGGCACCGTGCGCAATTCGGCGGGCTATGGCGGAACGGTGCGGCTCGTTTCCGGCGCCGAGGGGTCCGCGTTCACCAACTGCGCATGGGTGGCGAACGGCGACGAAGTTGTCTGGAAGGGCTTCTCCGGACCCAACAATGCCGCGGGTCCGCTGGTGGTCCTGTTTGGCAGCGCTTCGGGCACGGTTGACGTGGAGCGGTGCACCTTCGCCTACAACCTTGCGGACGGGTTCGAAACAACGGCGGGCCTGAATCTCATCCTCGGTACGGCGAACGTCCACAACTCGATCTTCTTCGGGAACATCCTTGGCAGATTGTCTTCGACCCGCGGTCGTGACATCTCGCTGCGCGGGGCGAGCGTCTGCAATGTCTCCTACACGCTCTTCGGCGAGGACAGCACCAATTCCATCACCTGCGCCGCGACCGCGACCACGAACTTCCTGGACGGCGTTGTCTTCGGCGATCCGCTCTTCGTGACGGAATACGTCGCAATGACGAATCTCGTCAAGGAGAGTGGTGATTTAACCTTCTGGGACTGGACGGACGCGACGCAACCTGCGGTTTACGCGGCGCTCGAGAACGTCAACTGCCACCTGCGCGGCGGACTCGGCTACATCGACGAGCGGACCGGAGCGCTGGAGAAGGCGTATGCGCGCGGCGCGAAGTCGCCGAGCATCGACAAGGGCGACCCGAAGAGCGACTACCAGGGCGAGCCGGCCGGCTACAACGGCCGCTGCGTCAACATGGGCGTGTACGGCAATACGCCGTGGGCGACGATGACCCAGCCCTCCGGATCGGCGTACTACCTGCGGTAGCGCGGCGGTTTTGAGTTAACACGTGGATTTGTTGGCGTCTAACGACGCTGGCAGAAGGCAGGGTTTGTGATTGCTCTCGGCGGCAGGATGTAACTTTTGTCCGTCTCGCGTGTAGACAGGGCAGCAAAAGAAAAGCGAGAGGAGGAATATCATGGGCGGAATCAACTCATTGAGCGGACTGAGCAACATCAGCGTGGACTTCAGGCCCACGATCGAGACCAATGTCCAGAACACGGGCAATGCGAACCAGCCCCAGCCGGGCGCGGATGCCGTCCCGGAAGGGGCTCCGCAGCTCGGAAATGCCAAGAGCGTCGTCCAGCAGCTGGACGTGCTCTTAGTGAATGCTGCGGGGAAGTCCGTTTCCGCGGACGCCGTCAAGAACGTCCAGAAGGTCGGCGAATCGCTGACCGACCTCGGCGTGCTGACCCAGAAGGAAAAGGACAAGCTCGAAAGCCTCGCCACGGACGCGACGGCCAAGCTCAAGGCGCTCGACAAGTTCTCCGGCCGCGAGCTCGCCGAGGCGCTGATGAAGGACGAGAAGACGGGCGATCTCGTGTGGCG
>CACXRO010000010.1 GCA_902770045.1 uncultured bacterium | reverse complement strand
GAGCGGTCGCGGAACACCTCTATGACCGGCGCCACTTCCTCCCTGCGCACTTTCACCACTTCGCGTTCCGTCCGCGCGAGGATGTTCCAGTCGAGGTTGCGGAGATCGTCGCCAGGCGTGTAGTCGCGGTAGTCCTGGAATTCGAGCGACTCGCCGGCGCGGGAACCGAGGCGCGAGCCGACGCCGCCCCTCAGTTCGCGCCCATTCTGTTCGGCTTCCGTCATTTCGGCCTGCGGTATGTTCTGAATGCCCTTACGGACGAAATGACGATCACGCAGAGGGAGAACAGGAGCGGCAGTCCGTAGTTCGTGAGGTGCGCCGCCGGCTTTTCCGCTACGCCAGCGAAGTTGCACGGAAGCATCGCCACGAGGTCTTCCTCGATTGCGTCGATTTCCGCCATGAACGAGAGGATGGAGACGGCGATGATGTAGGCGATGAGGATGGCGGCGACGAGGCGGAATCGCCTGTCGTCGCATTTCCTGTAGCGCAGTACTGCGCCTGCGATCACCGGAATGCATAACAGCTCGGCGAGGCCGGCCCAGAGAATCAGGGAGTGGTCGTTCCCCGTCTCGAGCGCGGAGTATGTTCCGCCTGCGATGGCGATTATGATCGCGGCGAAGAGCATCCCCGGCACGGCGCCTGTCGCGAACGGGAACGAGAAGAGGCGGCCGAATAAGTTGCGCGGGACATTCGACTTCGCGGCTCTCGGGATTTCGCGGGAGGTAAGCGAAGAGGTGAGCATCAGTATGCCGCCGATCACGACCCATGCTATGCACCACGCCCTATAGCTCCAGATGGCGGCCGGCGCGGAGACGACGAACAGCGCGAATACCACGCGTCTGAACGGACGGTCCGCGTCCACGTACCTCGGCGCGAGCTGGGAGGCGCAGAACGCGCGCACGAAAAAAACCAGCGCGGCGAGAATGGCGGCATAGCCCAGGATGGATGCGATGTACGACGGCTCCTCGACGGGTGCGGCGCCTCCGAAATGCCTGTGGGAGACAGACACCGCGGTTACAATGCCCGGCACGACGAAGGTCATTGCGAAGAAGAGCCCGACCGTCATTATGACGCGCAGCGGAACGGCGACCGGCCTGCACGCGATGACGAGCGAAAGCGAGAACATCGCGATGGCGTAGCCGAACAGGGCGAGCGGCGTGAGGAACACCTGCTCGAGCGTGATGCCGCGCAGGAGGTAGGCGAAGATGAAGAACGGCATTGCCGTGGCGACGGCGGACGCTATCAGTATGGCGGTCGAGACGAGCCGTCCGCCTACTATGTTCGCGGGCGTTAGCGTCGTGGTGAACTCGAGTCCGGGCCCGTTCCTGTTCGTGTCGAGGATCGCCTTCATCGCCGCGTAGAACGGTATGCCGAGGCATGCGACGATTCCCGTGATCACGGCGACCATCGTGAACGGCCCATCGCCGATTCCGCTCCCGAACGCGATGTCCTCGGCGGAGCGCTTGCCCATGGCCGTTGCGACCGCGAGCATGGTGAAGCCGAAGAGTATGGCGGGATAGAGTGCGAAGCTCCAGGTGATTACGCGCGAGCGGACGAGCTGGCGAAGTTCGCGGAGCGCGACGGGGTTCAGCGAGAATGGGTTTTTCATGCGAGTGCTCCTTTCGTCACGTGCATGAACACGTCTTCGAGGCGGCCCGCCTCGGATGTAAAGTGGATCGGGACAAGGCCTTTCGCGAAAAGCTCCTTCGCGAGACTCTCCGCCGCGTCGTCGCCTGCGTCTATGCGCACGCGGAAACCCGCGCCGGAGAGCTCCGCCTCCTTGACCGACGGCATTTCGAGGAGCTTCGCGAGGATTGCCTCGCCGCCTTCCGAGTTGAACTTTAGGCGAATCCACGCGGTCTCGTCCTTGAAGTCGGTGGAAAGCCTTCTGCCGCGCTCGATTATGACGGAAGTGGTGCACATCTCCTCGAGTTCGCTCAGGATGTGCGACGAGATGAGTATTGCCTTGCCCTGCTCGGCGAGGGCGCGGACGAGTTCCCTTAGCTCGATGCGGGCGCGCGGGTCAAGCCCGTTGGCTGGTTCGTCCATGACGATAACCTGGGGATCGTGGACGAGCGCGCGAGCGAGCGAGACGCGCTGCTTCATCCCCTTCGAGAGCTCGCGCAGCGTCTTGTCGCGGAACGAGACGAGCCCGGTGAAGTCCTCCACTCCGTTGATCGCGTCCGCGAGTTCCTTGCCGCGGAGGCCGTAGGCGCGTCCGAAGAAGTCGAGGTATTCGTCTACCGTGGTGTCCGAGCGGTTCGGGAGGTCGTCTGGCATGAAGCCAACCGCGCGGTGCGCAAGCGACGGGTCGTCGAGGATGGATTTTCCGTCGATCAGGATGTCGCCTGAATCGGGAACGTCCAGCGTCGCGAGCATGCGCATCGTAGTCGTCTTTCCGGCGCCGTTGGGTCCCACGAAGCCGACGACTTCGCCCGACGTGAACGAGAACGAGAGGTCGTCCACCGCCTTGAATCCGCGCTGGAAGACGCGCGTGAGGTGAAGTAGCTCTACTTTCATTTCTCCTCCTTTCCGCCGTCGTCGGCAATGCGTCCCGCGACGACCGCCTCCGCAGTCTCGTATGTCTTGCGCGAGGCGAGCGGGGAGGGGAAGAACGGCGAGCCCGCGAGACGGACGACGTATGTCCTGTCGGGCAGAAGCAGCTTGTCCTTCTCGATAAGCTCTGTGATGTCCTTCCAGTTGCGTCCGTACGACGTTCCCTTTTCGAAAAGCGTCTCGTGCGGAAGCGGCGCATTTGCCGCGGCCTTGTCCGGAAGCGGCTCGCCCTTGACAGTCGCCTGCTCGCCGGGCGCGAGAGGCGGCACTTTGTAGCGGATGTTGCCGAACCTGGCGGTTCCTCCCGTGACCGGTACGCCGAGGAGATTGGCGAAGACGAGATCGCCGTCCTGCGTCGGCTTGACGTCGAGCCTTTCCGACCGGCGCTCGGCGCGCTCGAAGTCGAAGAAGGTCGCGGTAAGCGGCTTTACCCAGTCGCCGGAGAGGCGGCAGCTCTCGCCGAAGGACGCAAAAAATCGTTCGTCGCCGCGTCCGCGCAGACGGAAGGAGACGTCGGAAGGAATCGACATCTCCTCGGTCACATTCCCCGGCGCGAACAAGGCGAACTGCCCGCGCGTCACGGCAAGGCGGCTTGCCGGGTCAAGTATCGTGACGGACTGAATCCGCACTGTCGGCGTCGTGCCGTATGCGATGAGCGCTATGGCCGCCACGACGAGCGTCAGGGCGAAGGCAGTTCCCGGAAGCGCCGCGAGGATAAGAAGACGCCTGTTGCGCTTCGCGCACACGAAGACGATACCCGGCATCACGATGAACGCGACGAGAAGAAGCAGGAAGACGAGGAGACCGACTGGCAGCGACTTGCCGACGTTTATCGGAACACATGTGTGGTTCACGGCAAAATGGAAGTCGGAGGTCTTGCCATAGTAGTAACGCCTTGCGCTGAGGTCGCCGATGCGCCGCCTCTGCGCGGTCTCCGCCGTTGACTGAAGGTTGGACGGAACAGACTTGCCGTCTGCGAATGTGATCACCGCGCCTCCGAGAATCTCGAACGCCCGCAGCGCGGCGCGCGCCTCTTCGGGGAGCGCGTCCGCGACTTCCTTCGTCATGCAAACGGCGCGTCTCGGCGCAGCTCGACGGAGTTGAAGTCGTGTTTGAACGCGGGCAGCACGGCGTCGCGGACTATTCCTGCGGAGAGCAGGAGATTCACGTCGTTCTTGACGGGTTGTCCGTATGAGGCAGGGTGAAAATCCGAGACTATGCTTGACAGCTGGAGGGGCTCGCTTTTTGGTCCGTTGCTGTTTGGGGGCTTCGCCTCAAACAAGGTGATGTCGCTCACGCCGTAGCCGTAGCCGTCTTCAACCGTGAACACGCCCGGCAGCGTAATGGTGGCGGAAGCTCCTGGGCCGAGGGCGACGGTTCTTGTGGACAGCGCGGAGAGCGGGGCTCGGGCGCTGACTTGTATAGTGCGCGGGAAGGGGAGGGTGTTTCGCAGCGCGATGCGACTGAGCGGCGCGTCGTGAGTTATATCCGAGCCGACGACAGTCTCGTCGCGGTATTCGAGCGCGTCTATCCGCGAGCATCTATTCCATGAGGCCGGGCTGAGGACTGCGGTGGAGCCGCCGATCTCCTTCTTTTCCGCTTTCGGGGCTGGCGTCACGGACAGAGCCTTTGCCGGAACTGCCGACGAAGATACGGCGAGCGCGGCTGCGGAAATAAGAACGAATTTTCTGTATGTTGTCATGGCTTTCAAAACTTCTCTGCGCCTTTGCGTCTCTGTGTTAAACGATTACTCCGCAACAGGAACTGATTCGATGATGCCGCGCGCTATGTCGTCCGGTGTGACGCCGTCCAAAGATGCGCGGTAGTCGAGAACGAGACGGTGGTTGAGGACTGGAATCGCGACTGCACGCACGTCGTCGAAGCCCACCGAGGGGCGTCCGTCGAGAAGGGCAAAGGCGCGTGCCGACTCCGCGAGCGCAATCGCCGCGCGTGGCGAGGCGCCGTACTTGACGTGCTCCGCCTTGTGCGTCGCGGCGACGATGCGTCCGATCCAGGAGGCGACGGCCTCGGGCAGCACGACGCGCGAGGCGGTGTCGAACGCGCGCCCGAGCGCGTCCTTCGAAAGCGTGAAGCCGGGGTCGGGCATTTTGCCCTGCGACCGCGACGAGATGATCGCCGTCAGCGTCGCGGCGTCGGGAGAGCCGACGCGGAGGCGGAAGAGGAATCGGTCGGTCTGCGCCTCGGGGAGCGGATACGTCCCCTCGAGTTCGATCGGGTTCTGGCTTGCGAGGACGAAGAACGGGTCCGGCAGCGGACGCGTCACGCCCATGAGCGTGACGGAGCGCTCCTGCATCGTCTCGAGGAGCGCGGACTGCGTCTTGGGCGAGGCGCGGTTGATTTCGTCCGCGAGCAGGAGGTTGCAGAAGACGGGCCCGGGGCGGAACGACATTTCGCGCGAGCCGTCCGCCCGCGTCTCGAGGATGTGCGAGCCGACGATGTCGGACGGCATAAGGTCGGGCGTGAACTGTATGCGCTTTGCGTCGAGCTCGAGTATCTTCGCGAGCGCGGTGACGAGCGCTGTCTTGCCGAGCCCGGGAAGCCCCTCAAGGAGAATGTGCCCGCGTGCGAGGATTCCCGCGAGCACGAGTCGGTGCAGCGCGGGGCGGCCGAGCAGCATCGAGTCGAGCGCGGCGAGCGTGCGGTCGAGGTCCTGCTTTACAGGCGCTATTTCATCTGGTGATAGAAGCGTCATTGGTGTTTCCTTTCTGTCTCGAAAAATCTTTTCACAGTCCCGCGATGGCGCGGGGCGACCGTTCTCTTTATCGAGGTTCCTGCCGAGCGCCCGCCGATTGCCGCCGCGCCGCGCCTGGAGGCCGCCCCCTTTGCAGTCGGGTCCTCCTGCGAAATCGACTCGCCGAGTTTTCCCTCCTCGGCGTTTTTGCCCGGCTTCAGCTCTTTCGCGCTGTCGTCGTATTTTGATTCGCCGAGCTCGGAGGGGTCGGTCCACGACATCTCCGCGTCGCCGCGTCCGCGCTCGGGAGATCCAGCGCCTGGCACCTCGCCTGGCTCTTCGCATTCACCCTCTCCGCCAGGACGTTCCTCTCCGTTCGGGCAGGAGCCGGCGCACGATTCCTCTAGCATCTTCTGGAAGTTGGCGATTCGCGCGAGCGCGTCGGAGTCCTGCACGATTCGCTTCAGCGTCTCGCTGTTCAGCTCAAGCAGCGCGGCGACCCTCTCGCGCAGGCGTTCAGCGGCGTCGATGGCCGTGCCTGGGTCGGCGGGGTCGGCGGCGGCCTCTATCCGCTTAAGCTCCTCGGCAAGCTCCTCGATTGTCTCGGGTTCGAGCGACTCTTCTTCGCGGATGTCCTCGATTTCGTTTCTGATGTCGGCAGTGATATCGGGGAAGGCGCGCGGCGCGGACGGGGCCGCCGACGCAAACCAACTTGCCGGCACGATGAACGCGATGATGAGCGCGACAAGGGCAAGGACGGATTTGAGAAGGTGTCTGCGGATCCTGACCGGAACCTCGGCGGCGACAGGAGCGGGGCGTTTCCACGCATCTGCTCCTGGAAGCCCCTCGACGAGCAGTAGTCCGCCAGCATGGGTCGCGTCCTCGGTAAGCGCGGCACATGCGCCGCGTGAGGGAGTGCGGCGCAGGGCGAGAAGCGCACCCGCGAGCGAGGCGAGCGGAATCAGAGCGAGTGCGGTTGGAGTCCATGCCGGGGTGGGGTGTATCAGCGCACGTAGGGCGAGCACGGTCGCCGCCGAGGCAAAGCACCCGCAAAGACCCCCGATTAGGAGTCCTTCGGCGGCAAGTGCGCGCATAAACGCGCGCCTCGTCGGATCGCTCGGCAACGCCATGTCGGATATTATACTAGGGGACAAAAGGGTGCACGTCCTACTTGACGAACCGGGCACGGTCAGTAGCCGCAGGACATGATGTCCTTCTCGAAGCCGAAGGTCGCGGCGATCAGCGCGGCGCGGATCCACATGCCGTTGCGCATCTGGCGCCAGTACATCGCGCGCGGGTCGCGGTCGCAGCAGACGGCGATCTCGTCCCGCCGCGGCAGCGGGTGGAGGAGGCAGCCGTCCGGCTTCAGGAGCTTGAGCTCCTCGGCGCCGAACTTGAAGCGCGAGGTGTCGATGCGCGCCGAGGCGCCCTTGGCGGAGTCCCACTCGTCCTGGATGCGCGTCATGTACACCGCGTCCGCCGACTTCACCGCCTCGCGCAGGTTGTCGGTCACCTCGAAGTCGATGCCGCGGCGCGCGAGGATCATCACCACGTCGGCCGGGACCTGCAGCTCCTGCGGGGCGACGAACACCTGGCGGACGTTGCGAAAGTCGGTGAGCAGATAGGAGAGCGAGCGCACCGTGCGGCCGCGCATGAGGTCGCCGCAGAACACCACGGTGCGGCCGTCCAGCCCGCCCTTCTCCTCGAAGGAGCGCATCAGCGTGTAGATGTCCAGCAGCGCCTGGGTCGGGTGCTGGTCCTTGCCAGAGCCGGCGTTGATGATCGGGATCGACCGCGAGGAGTTGGAGAGCTCCCACGCCATCCGCTCCGCGAGGCCCTGCTCCGGCGAGCGCATGATGATCATGTCGAAGTAGGAGGAGAATGTCCTCACCGAGTCCTCCCGCGACTCGCCCTTGAACTCCGAGGACGTCGCCGCGTCCCTGACCGAGCCGGTGGTGATGCCGAGGATCTGGCAGGCGGCGAGGTGGGAGAGGAACGTGCGCGACGACGGCTGGGAGAAGTAGAGCATCGCGCGCTTGTGCGCCAGCACCCCCTTCAGGTAGAGCGCACCCTCCTTCGACTTGTTGATGAAGCGGATGCGGTTCGCGAGCGCGCAGAGCCGCTCCAGGACCGGCCGGTCGAACTGCTGCGCGAAGAGCGTGTGGTAGGGCATGCCGTCCCCCTCCACTCGTTCAAGGTACGGACGCTTCTCCTCGAGCGAAAGCGCCTCGAACTTCTCCCATTCGATTTCGTTGAGTCTCTTCACGCGGTATTCCTCCTTGAAATTGTGCCGGCCTATGCGTCGAGGAGGACGTCCTCGAACGGCTTGAGCGGACGCCCCCGCACGAACGCGCCGCCGTCCATCGCCGCCGCGCCCTCGGGTTTCACCTCCGAAAGCAGGAGCGCGGTGTCGTGGCACCTGACCACCGGCCCCTCCTTGCCGACCTTGAGCACCGTCCCGGGGGCGTATGCCTCCCAGCCGGGCTCGAGCCGGACTATTTTCGAGCGCAGCACCACCAGTCGCCCGGTGTTGCCCTTGCGGCGGAAGCGCTCGGGCAGGAACGTGTACGAGCCGGGCCAGGGGTTGTAGGCCCTGATCTTCCGCTCGGTCACGATCACCGGCCGGTCCCAGTCGATGAGCCCGTCGGTCTTCTTGAGCTTCTTCACGAACGTCGCGGCCGCGTCGTCCTGCGGCACCTCCGGCGGCAGCGCGTTGCGGTTCAGGAGCCTCAGCGCCTTGGCGAGCGCGCAGCCGCCGGCGATCGCGAGGTCGTTCATCAGCGCACCGCCGGTGGTGTCGGGGTAGATCGGCTCGAAGCTCTGGAGCATGATCGGCCCATCGTCCAGCCCCGGACCCATGTGCATCACCGTCACCCCGGTGAGCCGCTCGCCTGCCTCGAGCGCGGCCACCACCGGCGCCGCGCCGCGGTACTTGGGGAGCAGCGAGAAGTGGCAATTGACGCAGCCGAAGAGCGGCAGGTCGAGGAGCGGCTGCTTGAGGATCTGGCCGTAGGCGACGACCGCGATCACGTCCGGCCGCCGCTCGCGCAGCCACGCCATCGGCTCCGGGTCGTTGACGCGGTCCGGCTTGAGGATGTCGGCGATGCCGTGCTCCGCCGCGAAGCGCGCCACCGCGCTCGGCGTGAGCGCCTTGCCGCGCCCGGCGGGGCGGTCCGGCTGGGTGACCACGCCGACCACTTCGAGCTCCGGTTCGCGCAGGATGGCGCGAAGGCACTCGACCGAGGCCGGCGAAGAACCCATGAAGACTACGCGCATCCTACCTGGAAAGCTCCTTTGAGGCGATGTAGGCGAGGTCCTTGACGCCCTTGTCGGACGACTTCTCGCCGATTGCCGCGATCGCCGCGGCCTGGCACTTGAGTCCGCACCAGCGCAGCTGGTCGAGGCAGAACTGCTTCACGTAGGGGTCGTCGGCGTCCTCTGCCCGCTTCAGGAGCGCGGCGGACCAGAGCTCGCGCTCCGGCGCGACGGACGTCTTCCAGAAGGCGAGGCTGAAGCCGCCCTTGAGGGTCATCACGTACTGGCTGACGGCGCCAATCACGTGGGCGTCGAGCGGATCGGTGTGGTAGGCGCCCTTCACCTTCTCGAGCAGCGCGGCGGCGGCCTCGGCGGTCGCGACGTGCGCGGCGAGCGCCGCAGGGGTCGTCGCCGCCGCAAGCGCGGCCGCGTTCGTCGACTGCCACTCGACGGCGGTAAGCGCCGCGGACGAGCTCTCGCCGGGGCGGATGTCGTACTGGTCCTTGGCCTCGAGCGTGGCCGCGGCGAAAGCCGCGGCAAGGACCGCAAATGCTGTCTTCAGGTTCATCGTCTGCTTCTCCTTTCCGTCAGTCGCGCGCGAACTCGCTCGCCCAGGGCTCGCGCATCTCCTGGTAGAGGAAGCGGTTGGCCGCATCGTCGCCCTTCGCCACCAGCTTCACCGGGTCGAACTCGAAGCCGCGGCCGAGTCGCTCGGCGGCGATCGCGAGGTTGAACATGGTGCAGCTGCGGAAGCCGGTCTCCTCGTTGAGGCAGAACTTCCGGCGGGTGCGCACGCTGTCGATGAAGTCGGTCTGCTGCGGCGCGGGCTCGGGCAGCGACTTCAAGAGCGCCGGGACGTCCATCTTCACGCCGTTCGAGTCAAGCATGCCGAAGAACTGCTTCTTCGCCACGTCCTCGTTCGTCCAGCCGCCGTTGATCACCTTGCCGTCGAGCTTGCCGACCGGCCACACCGTCACCCCGTTCGCGCCGCGCAAGAGCGGCTCGTCCTTGAGCGACTCGTCGCCGTCGAGGATCACCTCGGTGCCGTCGTCGTAGGTGAGGGTGATGCGGTCGAAACGGCCGACCACGTCCGGATGCTGCTTCGGGCCGACGTACTCCACCTTCACCGGGCTCGTCTCGTCCTTGCACAGCAGGTACTGGAGCGGGTCGAGGTAGTGCTGGGCCATGTCGCCGAGCCCGCCGGAGTCGTAGTCCCAGTAGCCGCGGAAGGTGCCGTGGGTGCGATGCTTGTTGTAGGGCTTCCACGGCGCCGGGCCGAGCCACATGTCCCAGTCGAAGGTCTTGGGACACGGCTCCGGGTCGAGGTTGACCTTGCCGGACCAGTAGAACTTCCAGCTGAAGCCCTGCCCCGCGCCGAAGACGCACCTGAGCGGGCCCTTGCCGAGGACGCCGCCCTCGACCACCTGGCGGATTGGCTTCACCGTGGTGCCGAAGCCGTAGAAGCCGCCCTGGAAGCGGAACCAGGTGTTGAGGCGGAACATCCGCCCCTTGGCCTTCACGTACTCCATCACCCGCTTGCCCTCGCCGACGGTACGGGTCATCGGTTTTTCGCACCAGATGTCCTTGCCCGCGCGCGCGGCCATCAGCGACTGCACGCCGTGCCAGTGCGGCGGGGTGCAGATGTGGACGATGTCCACGCCCGGGTCGGCGAGAAGCTCCAGGAAGTCCTTGTACGCCTTGACCTTGCCCCAGCCGTTCTTCTCGGCGGCCTCGAGGCCCTCCGCGACGCGCAGCTGGTCGGGGTCGCAGAGGCCCACGAGGCGCGAGCCCTTGAACGGCAGGTGGTTCTCGCTGTGCGCGATGCTGCCGAAGCCGATGAGCGCGCGGGTGAGCTGGTTGGACGGCGCGTCCGCCCCCCACAGCACCTTCGCCGGCACGAGGTTGAACGCGCCGATCGCCGCCGCCCCCTTGAGGAACGACCTCCTTGACTGGTTCATGGACTATTTTCCTTTCCTTGCGTATTTCAAACCTATCTCCAGCCCGCGCAGCTCCGCGAGGCCGATGAGCCTCCCGCCGTAGCTGTAGCCGCAGTAGCAGTCCTTGCCCTTGAGCCTGGCGAGCTCGCGGTCGATCTCGAGGTAGCGGCCGTGGTCGGGCCGCACGACGATCCCCTCGCCGCGGCGCTTCTCCTCCTTGAGGAACTCCTCGAAGAGCTTCGGGATGTTCGTCTGCCCGCAGAGGTGGCACTGCGACTCGTGGAACACCTTGTCGTCGGTGTACTCGAGGTTGCGGAAATGGCAGAAGAAGACGCGCTTGCCGAACTTCTTCATGATCTCCACCGCGTCGTTCCGCGGGTCGCCGCCGAGGCTGCCGGTGCAGAGCGTGAGGCCGACGTGCCTCGACGGGCAGCGGCGGTACATCTCGGCGATGTCCTTCGCGTTCGAGAGGATCCGCGGCAGCCCGAAGATCGGGTGCGGCGGGTCGTCGGGGTGAATGCACATGTCGACGCCGGTCTCCTCGAGGACCGGCGAGATCTCGTTGAGGAACCAGTACATGTTCTCGCGGAGCTTCCGGTCGTCGATGCCGTCGTAGGTCTTGAGCTGGGCGAGGAACTCGGCTGGCGTGAGGTCGTCCACCGTGCCCGGGAGACCGCAGAGGACGGAGTCCGCGACGCGCTTCCTGCCCTTTTTGTCGAGCTTCGCCCACGTCTTCTTCGCCCGCGCCCTGGTCTTCGCGTCGTACTCCTTCTCCGCGCCGGGGCGCTTGAGGTAGAAGAGGTCGAAGCCGGCGAGCTCGTACTCGTTGTACTCGAGGCAGGTGGAGCCGTCCGCGAGCGCGTAGGTGAGGTTGGAGCGCGTCCAGTCGAGGACCGGCATGAAGTTGTAGCAGACGGTCCTGATGCCGCACTTCGCGAGGTTCCTCAGCGTCTGCTTGTAGTTCGCGACGTACTTGAGGTAGTCGCCGGTGCGCTTCTTGATGTCCTCGTGGACCGGCACCGACTCGACGACGCTCCAGGTCATCCCGGCGTCCTTCACCTTCTTCGCGCGCGCCCTGATCTCGGCGACCGGCCAGACCTCGCCGGGCCTGCGCTCGTAGAGCGCCGCGACGATGTCCGTTACCCCGGCCTGCCGGATCTCCTTCAGGGTGATCGCGTCCGCGTCGCCGTACCATCTCCAGCCCTGCTTCATGCCGGACCTCCCCGCCTCAGGCGCGCTTCGCGAGCACGTCGCGCTCGTACTTCTTCACGCCGTCGAGCCAGGCCTCGCCGGCCGGCACGCCGGCGCGGCGGCAGAACTCCGCCCACACCTCCTCGGCCGGGTAGTTCTTGTACTCCTCCTGCAGGACGAGCTGCGAGGTGAACTCCTGCGCGTCCTGCATCGCCTTCAGCTCCTTCCACGGCGTCAGCATCGCCTTGAGGAGCTCCTTCTGCATGTTGCGCATGCCGAGCACCCAGGCGGCGACGCGGTTGATCGAGGCGTCGAAGTAGTCGAGCGCGATGATGAAGTTCTTCGGGTCCATCTTCACGATCTCCTGTGCGGCGGCCCGGAGGTCGTCGTTCTGGCGGATCACGTGGTCGGAGTCCCACCGGACCGGGCGCGAGATGTGGAACGCGACCTTGCCGAAGGTGTAGAGGAAGGAGCTGATCTTGTCCGCCACCGACTCCGAGATGTGGAAGTGGCCCATGTCGAGGAGCGCGAGGATCTTCGCCTTCATCGCGTAGCCCATCACGAACTCATGGGAGTTGACGGTGTAGCTCTCGAGGCCGATGCCGAAGAGCTTCGACTCGAGGAACGGAATGACCGCCTTCTTGTTGTACTTGTACCTGAAGATCTTGTCGAGCGAGTCGGCCATCCTGAGCCGCGGGCCGAGGCGGTCCGAGGGCTCGTCCTTGTAGCCGTCGGGGCACCAGAAGTTGATGCCGCACGGGCTCTTGAGCTCCTTCGCGAAGTACTCCGCGATCTTGAGGCACTGGATGCCGTGGTTGATCCAGAACCTGCGGACCTTCGGGTCGGGGTTGGAGAGGGTGAGCGAGTCGGCGGCGAGCGGATGCGAGAAGAAAGTGGGGTTGAAGTCGAGCTTCACGCCGGTCTTCTTCGCCCACTTCACCCACGGCTCGAACTGCTTGGGGCCGATCTTGTCGCGGTCGACCACCTTGCCCTCGTGGATGCCGTAGCAGGCGTGGAGGTTGACGCGGTGCCTGCCGGGGATGAGGCCGAGCGCGAAGGAGAGGTCCTGCATCAGCTCCGCGGGCGTGCGCGCCTTGCCGGGGTAGTTGCCGGTCGTCTGGATGCCGCCGGAGGCGCCGCCGGTCGTCTCGAACCCGCCTACGTCGTCGCCCTGCCAGCAGTGGAGGGAGATGGAGATCTTGCCGAGGTCGGCGATCACCTTCTCGGTGTCGATGCCGATCTTCGCGTACTTTGACTTGGCTTCCTTGTAGCTCATGGTGTTTTCTCCTTTGGTGGACTAGGTCCGGTTTTGTTGAATTATACCAAAAATCCCCGTGCGCGTGCGCCCGTACTACACCCTCACCCAGGCGCTGCCCTTGGCGTTGGACGCGAGCGCCGCCTCGACGAAGCGCATCGAGCGGACGCCCTCGCGCGGGCCGGGGTAGTCGCAGGCGCGGCGCGTTAGGACCGCGGCGACGAACTCGTCGTAGATCGTGGCGAGCGCCTCGACGAACCCCTCGTGGTGGCCGGCCGGGAAGCGCGACGCCTTCACCGACGCCGGCGAGAGGTCGGCCACGTACGGCGCCTTGCGGCGGAAGACGCGGTCGGGCTGGAGCGGGTACTTGAGCGTCAGGTAGTTCGGCGCCTCCTGGTCCCAGTGGAGCGACGCCTTGTCGCCGTAGACGCGCAGCCTGACGCCGTTCTCCTCGCCGGTCGCGATCTTGGAGACGACGAGCGACGCCTTGGCCGACGCGCCGCGCGCGCCGCCCTTCGCGGAGCCGAGGCGCATGAGGATGGACGCGTCGTCGTCCAGCTTGTTGCCGGGCGCGAAGGACGAGAGGTCGGCGAGGAGCGTCTTCGCCTCGAGGCCGGTCACGTACTCGACCATGGTGAAGGCGTGGACGCCGATGTCCGCCACCACGCAGCTCGGGCCGGAGATCTTCGGGTTCATCTTCCAGGCGTTGTGGCGGTCGAGCGGCTTGGAGAAGTCCACCTTGCGAAACGACCCCTGCACGTACTCGAGCACCACCTTGTCGACTTTGCCCAGCTCGCCCCTGCGCACGAGGTCGCGCGCGAGCTTCACCATCGGGTAGCCGGTGTAGGTGAAGGGAATCCCCAGGACGCGCCGCCGGCGCCTGGCGACGCGGCCGAGCTCCTCGGCCTCGGGGACGGTCAGCGAGAGCGGCTTCTCGCAGAGGACGTCGAACCCGGCCTCGAGCGCGGCGCGCGCGATCTCGTAGTGGGTCTCGTTGGTGGTGCAGACTACGACGAAGTCCACCTTGCCGCGCTCGGCCGCGATCAGCTCGCGCCAGCCGGGGTAGACCCGCTTCGGGTCGAGCCGCAGCTTCGCGCCGGTCGCGGCGTTGTTGCGCGCGTCGCGCGAGAAACAGCCGGCCGCGAGGTCGGCGAGGTCGTCCAGCCTTATCGCCATGCGGTGGATGGGGCCGATGAACGAGCCCTTCGCGCCGCCGATCATTGCGTATTTCAGTCTCTTGGTTTTCATATCCTTTTCACATCCTTCCTGAAAGGGCGTCGATGAGGTCGCAGAGCCGGCGGTAGGCCATGCCGAGGTCGTCGTTGGTCACCCTGAACATGTACTCGCCCGCCCGCGCGATCTCCCCCTCCGCGTTTTCGAGCCGCTTCTCCACCGCCTCCGGCGAGTCGGTGCCGCGGCCGACGAGACGAGACCTAAGCTCCTCCATCGACGGCGGCAGGATGAAGATGTCCACGTACCCTGCCTTCATCGGGTCGGAGTCCGGCAGCGCGCGCACGAACTCGCGCACTTTCGCCGCGCCCTGCACGTCGATGTCGAGGATCACCGAGCACCCTTCTTTAAGCGCGCTTTCGATCGGCTCGCGCAGCGTGCCGTAGTAGTTGCCGTGCACGCGCGCGTGCTCGATGAACGCGTCCTCGGCGATGAGCTCCTCGAAGCGCTCCACGGTCTTGAAGTGGTAGTCCACCCCGTCCTCCTCCTCGCCGCGCGGCGCGCGGGTGGTGCAGGAGATCGAGTAGACGATGTCGCTGTATTCCTGCAGCAGCATGTCGATGAGCGTCGTCTTGCCGCAGCCGGACGGCGCCGAGATCACGATGAAAAGCGGCTTGGTCTTCATTCCTCCCTTTCCCCCTCCTCGCGCCGGCGGCGGAAGAAGTCGACGAGCACCGCGCGCGACGCCTCCTCCTCGACGCCGGCGACGACCGCCGGATGGTGGTTGATGCCCGGATGGGCGAAGATGCCGAACTCGGTCGAGCCGCCGCGCTTGGGGTCGGAGACGCCCCAGACCACCGCGTCGACGCGCGCGAGCACGATCGCCCCGGCGCACATCGGGCACGGTTCCTTGGTGACGTAGAGCCGGGTGCCGCCGAGCCGCCAGCCGCCGCGGGCGGCGAATGCCTGCGCGAGCGCGAGCATCTCGGCGTGGGCGGTGGCGTCGCCGAGCCCCTCCACACGGTTGTGCGCGCGGCCGAGGATGCGGACCTCCGACGCGTCCGCGGCGGGATCGGCCGGCTCCTCCACGATTACGCAGCCGGTTGGCACCTCGCCCTCCTCCGCCGCGCGCCGCGCCTCGTCCAGCGCCATGCGCATGAAGGCGGCGTCGTAGCTTCGGGAGGGATTGGGCTCTTCCATCTTCGCCAGCGCCTCCCGGGTTCATCCGCGCCCGCCGCCGTAGCGGAGGCGCAGGGCGATCTTCAGCGATTCGACGGCGATGCCGGCGGTGATCTTGGAATATCCGGCCGCGCGGTCGGAGAACTGGATCGGTATCTCGCGGATGGAGCAGCCCGCCTTCCACGCGCGGTGGTTCATCTCCAGCTGGAAGGAGTAGCCGGCCGAGGCGACGGACTCGAAGTCGATCCGGCGCAGCGTCTCCGCGCGCCAGCACTTGTAGCCGCCGGTCGGGTCGCGGAGCGGCATGCCGGTGACGGCGCGGATGAAGATGCCGCCGCAGCGCGAGATGAGCCGCCGCTTGAACGGCCAGCCCGGCGTGGAGCCGCCAGGCACGTAGCGCGAGCCGATCACGAGGTCGGCGTCCTCGGCGAGGAGACGGACGAGATCCTTGGGGTCGTGGGAGAAGTCGCAGTCCATCTGCACCACCTTCCCCGCGCCCATCGAGAGCGCCTTCGCGAAGCCGGCCACGTAGGCGCGGCCGAGCCCCTCCTTGCGCTCGCGGTGGAGGCAGGAGACGCGCAGCTCGGACTTCGCCATCTCGTCGATCTTCGCGCCGGTGCCGTCGGGCGAGTTGTCGTCCACGAAGAGTAGCTCCACGCCCGGCGTCGCGAGAACCGCCGCTGCCATCCGCTCCACGTTCTCGAGCTCGTCGTAGGTGGGGATCACCACGACCGTCTTCGCGCTCTCGGCCCCGGCCATTTTCCCCTACACCAGCTCCTTCGCGACCTTGTAGACGTTGTCGACCGTGAAGCCGAACCTCTCGCTAAGCTCCTTGTACGGCGCGGAGGCGCCGTAGCGGTCGATGGTTACATAGGCCGTGGTCCTGAAGTCGATGCGGAAGCGGTCCAGCCCGAAGCGCGTCCCCGCCTCGACGATTACGCGCTTGTGCATCTCCTGCGGCAGCACCTCGCAGCGGTATTCCGGCGTCGTCCCGCGGTGGAAGCGCTCGACGCAGGGGAAGGACGCGACGCGCACGCCAACGCCCTCGGCCGCCAGCCGCTTCGCCGCCTCGACCGCGAGCGCCACCTCGGATCCGGTGGCGAGGAAGAGGATGGTGTCGGCGTTCTGGGGACCTGCGATGTAGATGTCGTAGCCGCCCTTGGCGACGCCCTCGGCGGTCACGCCGTCCAGCACCGGCACGTTCTGCCGCGTCGTCAGCAGGCAGCTCGGGCCCGTCGTGTGCTGGAGGATCTCCACCCACGCGAAGGCGGTCTCGTTCGCGTCCGCCGGCCGCCAGGTCATCACGTTCGGCATCGCGCGGAGCGCGGCGAGGTGCTCCACCGGCTCGTGGGTGGGGCCGTCCTCGCCCACGCAGTAGCTGTCGTGCGAGAAGACGTAGATGGACGGCACCTCCATCAGCGCCGCGAGGCGGATCGCCGGGCGGCAGTAGTCGGAGAAGACGAAGAACGTGGCCGCGTAGCCGCGGAGGGCCGGGTCGAAGGCGGTGAAGCCGTTGACGATTGCGGACATGCCGAGCTCGCGCACGCCGAAGTGGACGTTGCGCCCGTCGAACGCGCCGGGGCCGACGTCGCCGAAGCCCTTGAGGACCGTTTTGTTCGACGGCCCGAGGTCGGCGCTGCCGCCGACAAGCCCGGGGACGAGCGGCGCGAGCGCGTTCATCACCACGCCGCAGGCCGCACGGGTGGCGACCGGCTTCGCGGGGTCGAACTTCGGGAGCGCGGCGACGAGCGCGGCGCGGTCCGCCATATCGCCGATCGGGCGCTTCCAGCCAGTCTTCTTCCACTTGAGCGCGAAGCGGTGGAGCGAATCGGTGCGCGACTTGAAGATTTTGTACACCTCGTCCGGCACGACGAAGGACCGCTCCGGGTCGAACCCGAGCGCGCGCTTGAGCGCCGCGGTCTCCTCCGCGCCGAGCGGCGCGCCGTGGCAGTCGGCGGTGTCCTGCTTGGTCGGGGCACCGCGGCCGATCACGGTGTTGGCGACGACAATCACCGGCTGGCCCTTCACCTTCGCCGCGCGGCGGTAGGCGGAGCGGATGGCGTCGTAGTCGTGGCCGTCGGCCTCGAGCACCTTCCAGCCATAGCTCGCGAAGCGCTTCTTGACGTCGTCGGCGAGGGCGAGCGCGGTGGGACCCTCGATGGTGATGCGGTTGGAGTCGTAGACGAGCACCAGGTCGTCGAGCTTCATCGCCCCGGCCCAGCTGCACGCCTCGTGGCTGATGCCCTCCTCGAGGTCACCGTCGCCGCAGAAGACCCAGGTCTTGTTGGCGATCTTCGACTTCTTCGCGGCGAGCGCGAGGCCTACGCCCATCGCGATGCCCTGGCCGAGCGGGCCGGTGGTCACCTCCACGCCGGGCAGGAGGCTGCGCTCGGGATGCCCCGCGCAGCGAGAGCCCCACTGGCGGAAGGTCTTGAGCTCGTCCATCGTGAGGCCGCCCATGCCGGAAAGGTGGAAAAGCGCGTAGACGAGCGCGCTCGCGTGCCCGCCGGAGAAGACGAGGCGGTCGCGCCCGGCCCAGAGCGGGTCCTTGGGGTCGACGTTGAGGAACTCGAGCCACAGGACGAGCGCGAGGTCCGCCATGCCCATCGCGGCGCCGGGGTGGCCGGAGTTTGCCTTGTCGATCATGTCCGCGCAGAGGCAGCGGACGGTTCTTGAAGCGAGGTCAAGCTGGTCGTTGGTTGGTTTCATAGATAGGTGTATTATACCATATTCGCCCGCCCTCCGTAGCCCGACAGGGCGAAGGAGGGTGGCTAGTGGTTCGCGAAGGCCGAGGAGTCGACGTACTCCTCCTCTGCGGCGAAGCGATCGAAGGCGCAGTCGAGCGCGTCGGCGGAATGGGCGTCGGAGCTGAGGACGAACCTGACGCCGCGGCTGCGCAGGAGCGCGCGGAACTCCGCCGAGGGATAGGCGTCGTCGAGCCAGCCGCGCGAGATCGCGCCGGTGTTGACCTCGACGACCTTGGCGCTCGCGGCGATCGCGTCCGCAGTGCGCTCCAGCTCCTCGCGGCACCAGGCGGCTCGCTCGTCGAAGTACGGGTGCTTCAGGTTGAACTTGCGCACCAGGTCGGGATGGCCGACGACGTCGAAGTCGAATGCAAGCGACTCCCTGACGGCGGCGAAGTACGCCCGCACCAGCGCCTCGGCGCTGCCGCCGAAATGCGCGGCGATTCCGTCCGCGAGCTCGCGCGGCGACGCGTCCACCGCGACTGCCGCGCCGTCCGGCGCGCGGACGAAGTGGACCGAGCCGATGATGTAGTCGAGGTCGTAGGCGGCGTAGACCTGGCGGTCGGGGCTGGACGCGCCCGGCAGATAGTCCGCCTCGATTCCGCAGAGGACCCTGAGCCGCCCGTCGTAGCCGTCAGCGAGCCCGCGCGCCTCGGTGACGTAGTCGCCGAGGCGTCCGGCGGTGAGCGTCCAGTCGAGCGGACCCGCCGGCAGCATCGCGTGCGAGGAGAACCCGAGCTCGGAGAACCCCTTGTCCACCGCCGCGAGCGCCATCCTCTCCATCGAGTCGCGTCCGTCGCACCAGTTGGTGTGGGTATGGTAGTTGGTCTTCATTCCCTCGTCTCCACCGTTCCGTCCGCCCGCACTTCGCCGAGGCCGCCTGCCGCGGCGAGCAGCATGCCGTAGTTGACCACCGGCACCCCGGCCTCGCGGCAGAGCCGGATCCGCCGCAGCACCTCGCGGCGCGTGAGCATGCAGCCGCCACACTGCACCGCGAGCGCGAAGCCGCCGCCGTCCGCGCCGAGGTCGAAGGTGCCGCCGCTCGCGAAGGAGAACTCCGGGCGCGCGCCAGAGAGCCGCTCGATCGCCTTCGGTATCTTCACCGCGCCGATGTCGTCGCACTGGCGGTGATGGGTGCATCCCTCTGCCACCAGCACCCGGTCGCCGGCGCGGAGCCGGCGCGCCGCGGCGATTCCGCCGGCGTAGGCGGCGAGGTCCCCCTTCTGCCGCGCGTAGAGGATCGAGAACGAAGTGAGCCGCGTCGAAGCGCCGCCGTGGGCGCGCACCGCGGCGGCGACCGCGGCAAAGGCCTGCGAGTCGGTGACGACGAGCGCCGCGCCGCCGGCCCGGACGAGCTCGCCGGGGAGCTCCTCCGGCTGGCAGACGACGCAGGCGAGGTGGCGGTCGAGGCATTCGCGGACCAGCTGCACCTGCGGCAGGATGAGCCTCCCCTTCGGCGCCGAGGAGTCGATCGGGCAGACGAGCACCAGCCGCTCGCCGTCGCGGACGATTCCGTCGAGGAGCCCGCGCTCGCGCTCCGTGACCTTCGCCGCGGCGACCTTGCGCATCAGCTCGTCGACGCCGTCGCCGCGGCGGTGGACGATCGCCGCGGTGCCGTTGCGGCGGCACTCCGCGAAGAACCGTTCGCGCAGGGCGGAGCAGGCGTCAGGGTCCGCACCCTCCACCCATACCGCGACGTCGGCGACCGCCAGCACCTCGAGCGTGCGCCTGACCCGCATCGCCCCGAGCTCGCCCTCGTCGTCGAGCCCGGCGGTGTCGGTGACCAGGCAGGGGCCGAGCGGCGGGATCTCCATCGCCTTCGAGACCGGGTCGGTGGTGGTGCCGGGAACGTCGCTCACGATCGCGACGTCCTGGCCGGTGAAGGCGTTCACGAGCGTGGACTTGCCCGCGTTCCTCGGACCGAAGAACGCGATGCGCAGCCTGTTCGCCGAAGGCGTCTCGTGCATTTCCGCCATTGCCGCGTATTATACCATATTCACCTGCCCTCCGGGGCCCAGGTGAAATCACCCTTCAGAGCGGGCACTTTGCCAGAGTGAACGCAATTTTGGACCCATTCTTTTCCGTCAACGGCAACTCCCTGCTATCGCCTCCAGACCTTGCCGAATGTGTCGACAACTTCCCCGTCCTCAAGCGTGTAGATGACTTCGATCACGAACTTTGACGTCAAGAACCGGGCAGTCGCCGTGCGAACGCGAACAGGCACCTCGATCGGATTATCGGGATCGTCGTAGTCCTCGTACATCTCGACGACCTCGGGCGAGACCTCGAGGACCGCCGTGCCGCTCACCGCCTTCGCGCCGATTTTGCCCGAGAGCGCCACAGTGCCGTCCGCCTTCGCCTTTGCCGTCAGCGACGCTTTGCCGCCAGCCATGCACTCGGCACATTCGAGCGCGTAGTCGAAGTCCTCGCCATGCGTCTTTGAAACGACAAACTTCCTCGCACCGTTCCTGCCGCTCGCAACGACCGCCGCCGCCACCGCCTTCGCCTCTGCGAGCGCGAACGGGTTGCGCTGCGCGACAATCCATGTCGGAGCCGTCATGCTCGGCATCTTGGTGTTGTAGGTGTAGTAGTCGCCGGTTATCTGGCACGCATCCCACCCGGCAGTCGTGTCGATCATGAGTTCCGCGACCCAGACATTGGTTCCGCCCTTCAGGCGGCCCTTCGTGACCTTCTGCGTCTTCTTGAGCGTTACAGCGTACACGCCGTTCGACTCGCTGTCGAAGCCCGCGCCGGAAAGCGTGACGCCGCCGATCTTCGCCGTGACCTTGCCGGCGGTCGTCACCGTCACCTTCACCGAAGACGCCCAGCCGTCCACAATCGGCGTATAGACGCCATACGTTTCCTCGTCCTCGCCTTCGCCCTCGCCGTCACCGTTTTCGCCCTCGTCCCCCTCGTCGGGCACAAGGACGTTCGTATTGGCGAAACCGTTGTACGTGCCCGCGAGCTCCGTCGGCAAAAGCGCCTCCACCGTGAACGTCGCGGTCGCGATGGACGTGTACGTCTTCGCCTTCTTGCCCGACCCCACCTTCTTCTGCATCTTGAAGGTCACGGCATATATGCCGACCTTCGACGCCGCGCCGACGATGGCCGAGCCGTTCCAGGAGAGTCCCGTCGGCAGGCCCGTCACGGAAGCAAGCTTCCAGCCGTTTGTCGCGAACACCTCCACGCCGATGTCGGCGAGCGTCCTTTTCGTCTTCGTGCCGCCGTCGACGAAGTATGGCGAGAGCGTCGAGGTCTCAAGCCCCGCGATCAGTCCGTTCGCGATCGCCGCCGAAGAGTTCGGCGCGACGATCCTGACGGACTTCGACACGCTCTTCCCGGCGCGGTTCTTCGCCATGATCTTCGCCGTGTACACGCCCGGTTTCAGCTTCGAGGCGTCCGTAACCTTCATGACGTATTTGCAGTCCGTCTCGGGAACACGCACGAGGCCAATCCCCGCAGGCGCACCCGAGAGCGTCACCGTGGGATAGGAGAGCGATTCCGCCGCGACGGACATCTCGCGATCCGGCTCGCTTTCCACGAACCAGTCCTCAGCGGGCGCAACGGCGAGAATCGGCACAGCGTCCGCCGACGCCTTGGCGAACACGGCGCGCACGGACACGTTCGCCGCCGGAACCGCAAACGTCACGCTCGGCTGACGGCACTTGACCGCGCTCGGCCACGGCGTTTCCTCGTCGGCCAAGTTCACCCACCTCACGAACACGTACCCCTTCTTCGGCGTCGCCTTCAGCGTGACCTTGCTGCCATACGCCTTCAAGCCCGCGCCGCTCGCCGAGCCGGCCGCCTTGGCGCTCACGGACGCCGCCACCTTGTACTTCCGCACCGTCCAGCGCGCGTAGTAGGTGACGTTCTTCGTCACCTTCGTCTTCGTCGTGATCTTCGTTCCCTTCGTCTTCGCGGTGTACCAGCCGCCAAAAGCGTAGCCGACTCGCGTTGGGACGGGCAAGGTTCCGATGGCGGAACCTCGTTCCACTTCGACAACGCTCTCGGCACCCTCTTCAAGCACCCCTCCGCACGGATTGAACGTCACGGCCCATGTTTCCACATCAGGCTCAAGAATGGGAGGATCGGGCGGCGGCTCCAGCGAACCATCCGGCCTGTAATAGAGTATCTGCGCGTTAAAGCTTCCGTTGACCAGACTCGTCTCGTTCACCTTGCCCTTTAGCGAAATCGGCAGATACACCTTCTGCAGCTCCGAACAAGAGGCGAACGCCTCCTCGCCAATTACGACCACGTTGCTGGGAACGTACACTTCGACGAGGCTGCGGCATCCGCAGAAGACCTGCCTGCCGATCTCGACCAGCGAAGCGGGGAGCGCGACGTCTGTCAGCTTTGCATCAAAGGCGAAGGCCTGGAACGGGATCACCGCCACGCCCTCCTCCACGACCGCATTCGTGAGGTTGTTGCGGTACGAGAACGCACATTCGCTGATGCCGCGCACATCGCCGGGAACCGTCACCTCGGTGAGGTTCGGCTGGCTGCTGCCGACGATCCACCCGTCGGCCAGCTCCACGTTGGCGATCGTGTCCGTGTCGAGGAACGTGCAGTTTTCGAAAGCAATATCCTCGACCACCTTCACGCTGTCGGGGATGGTGAACGACGAAAGCCCCGTGCAACGGCGGAACGACGCGTTGCCGATTACCTCAACGCCATCCTCGACCGTGACGTTCGTCAGGCTCGTACACCACTCGAACGCGCCCATCGGGATCCGCTTGAGCGAGGCGGGAATTGTCACGGACGTCAGATTCGTGCAGCCCTCGAACGCGTTGTCGCCCATCGCGACAAGGACGTCGGGCAACGAGACGGCCGCCAACTTCTCGCAGTACCCAAACGCCAGCTGCCCGATGTTCGTGACGCCCGAGGGGATGTTCACGGCCTGAATTTTCTGGCAGCTCTGGAAGGCCCGGTCCTCGATCGTCTTCAGGGCAGCAGGCAGTCCGACGGACTTGAGTTCGGCGCAGCCGTTGAACATGTCATGCCCAAGCGTCTCGATTCCAGGCGCGAACACGACGTGCGTGACGTACCGCTGCCCATTGAACAGTCCGTCCGCAACGCCGTTCACGCCAAAGAGGTCGACCGAGCCGGACGGGCTGTCCGCCGCCACCGCCCAGCCGGAGAGCAGGCCGATTCCGGGAACCGTCTCGGCATCAAACGCCATCTTGCTGCAAGACGAGAAGACGCCGCAGCCGACGTGCTTGACGCTCGCCGGTATCGCCACGTTGGTCAAAGAACTGCATGAGTTGAACGCGTAATCGCCGATGGACTCCAGTCCTTCGCGGAGTTCGCACGCGCCGAGCGCGTTGCACCCGGAGAACGCGCGGTCGCCGATGGACTTCACGGACGGCGGCAGGTCAACCGCCGACAACAGACCGCAATTCATGAACGCATCGGCGCCGATGATCTCGATGCCGTCGCCGAACGTCACGGCCTCAAGCGCGGAACACGCCGAAAAGGCGCTGTCGCCAATCGTCTTCACGCTGCCCGGAATGTCGACGCGAGGAAGCGCCCAGCACATCATGAACGCGCCTTTGGCGATGTTGGTAACCGTGTTCGGGATGTTCACCTGCACCAGGCCATGGCACCGGCAGAATGCCTCCTCGCCGATGTCAAGGCATCCCGCGCCAACCGTCACGTTGGTGAGGGTCGAGCCGCTGTCAAAATAGAACGCCTGGCAGGCGACACGCCTGATGCCGTCGGGAAGCGTGACGCTCGTCACCTTGGTGCAGTTCCTGAAGAGCCCCGGCGCCATGTCGCGCACGGGGTACGTGACCGCGCCGTCCGGTCCGCCGGGGCCGATCCGCGCAGGCACCGTTATGTCGCCCTTGCAGATGTCCCTCGCGTTGGAGTCCCAGAACCCCGGCGTGGAGATCGTGGCCTCGCCGTTCGAGAGGATGTACCCCCATGTCACCTTCTGCGCGGAATCATACCAGCGCACCACCTCGTCTGCCGCCGCGCCGAGCGCCGCGCCAGCCGCAAGTACCATCGCCGTCAGTTTTGTTTTCATCGTATTGTTTCTTTCAAATGTCGAACCAGTTGCAGCCAGCGCCTCCGCAGACCTCCATCCATGCCGATGACGGGCGCGCGGTGCGCGGCTTAGGGCACCATCTCGTAGCCGCCCCAGCCCGGGAAGTTGTTCCCGGCGGACGGCGCGAAGTAGAGATCAACCTCGCCGCCGAACTGTTTGGATTGGCTGTAGTATTCGGGCGTCGTATACTGGAGCACCACCGTGGAGCAGGTCGGCTTGTAGTAGACGGTCTTGCCCTTGCTCTTCTTCCCCGTGTCGTACGTCAACGTCGCGGTGGCCTTGCCGGCTGTCGTCACCTTGACCGACAGCGCGCAGCTCTTGCCGCCCACGTCCACGGTGTACTTGAACACCTTGTACTTCGCCTTCTTGCTGGTGTAGAACACCTTCGCGCCGATGGTCTTGTACGTCGAGCCCCAGAGATTCTGACAAGTGTACGTGAGCACTATTTCCCCGTATTCGCCGATTTGGCTGTCATTCCAGTCTGACCTGATGGAAACACCGCCACCTGTACCCCAACCCGGCTGAACGGTGATGCTGAAGGGCCTCTTGAGGTACTTGGTCACGGTCGTCCACTTGCCCTTCACCTTCTCCTTCACCTTGTACGCGTACTTCGCCGTCACATCGACAGAGTACTTATCCGCAGAACCCGCGCTGAAGCACGGTGCGCTGAATGTCCACGTCTTCGGCTTGCCGTCCCCGTCGTCGTAGAAGAGCTTTCCGCTGATCTTGCCGGCGCTCGTCACGCTCACCGTCGCAAGGCCGCAGTAGGAATTGTCAGAATACTTCGTGACGCCGCCGTTGAACGAGCCCTTCGCCCACGCCGGGAGCCCGTTCACCTTGAGCGCGATGCGCTGCGTCACGGCATTGCCGTTCAGCGTCGCCTTCACCGTCACCAGATACGTCCCCGCCTTCGTCGTGTAGCCCTTGAAGCCCCATTTCCCGCCGCCAAGATCGACGAGCGCGATTCCCTTCGGCAGGCCGCTCGCCGTCACCGTCACGCCCTCCGCGGCGCGGAACTCCATCAACTCGCCGTACTTGAGGCCGATCGAGCATTCGGCCACCTCTCCGCCGGCATTGTTGAAATCGAGCGTCGGCTTTTTCCAGTACGCCTCTACCTTCCAAAAGATCTGCGCGGTCTTGGCGACGGTCTTCTTGCCGCTCTTCACGTTCTTCGTGAACGTCACCACGTAGGTTCCCGCCTTCGTGGGCGTGCCCACGATCGTCTGGCCTGTCTGCTTAAGGTACTTGCCCGTCTGCTTCTTGGGATTCGTATAGGCGTACGTATCCTTCGCGGCAAACGTGAGCCCGGGCGGAAGGCCGGTCACCTTCACGACATTGCCGCCCTGCGCCGAGACATCGTCCTTCAGGTTCCAGTTCACGACCGAGTCGTGCGCCACCGAAAGCTTGTTCTCCAGCGCGCCGAACAGCGCCGCATCCGCGGCCTTTGGCGGCACGGTCACCTTGTACTTCAGGGTTTCGTAGTAGCCGCCCACCTTCTTCTTCGCCGTGATGGTGAACACCCCCGCCTTCGTGGGCGTACCGTAGACGGTGTCGGCTTCTGCGACCTTCTTGATGTACTTGGCCGTGTACTTGAGGCCCTTCGGAAGCCCCGTCAACGTCCAGCCCACGCCGAAGCCCTCAAGCCAGGCGGTGCCCGTCTTCGTCACCTTCACGCCCAGCGGCAACTCGCCGAGACTCTTTACCTTCTGCGCCTTCACGTCCATCAGCAGCGGTAGCGTCTCCGTCTTGCCGCTTACGGTGATGACGAGGTACGCCGGGGTCGTCACGTAGTCGAGCGCGGCCGTGGGCACGCCTTCGATCCACCATGTCGATTTCGCCTTGGTGACGACCTTGCCCTTCTTGTTCTTCACCGCCGCGTTGTACTTGAGCTTCAGCCCGGCCGGGAGGCCCAGCGCCTTCACGCTGTACGGCGTCCCGTCCGTCGGCACCTCGTACCCCATCGCCGCAAGCGTCTTCTTGAAGTACCTGCCCGCCTGGATGTAGGCCATCGGATACAGGAACGGCTTTTCCGCGCGCGGCCCCGTTTCGCCGGCCACCGTCACCGTGCTCCCGCCCTTGCCGACGGAGTAGGCGCTGTCCTCACCCCCGTTTGCGACGACCCGCGTGTCCGTCCCGTCGATGGTGATGTCGCCGCAGGTGATCGTTCCGCCAAAGGTTCCGCCGCCGCCGATGCCGGCCGCGGTACTGTTGCCCAGGGCGTCAACGGTGCCGCCCGTGATGGTGATCTTTCCGCAGGTACCGTCCGTTCCGGTGCCGATGCCCGCCGCCAGCGTTCCGCCCGTGGCGGTGACATCGCCGCCTTTGATGGTGATGCTGCCGCACGTGCCTTCCATGCCGCTGCCGATGCCGGCGGCGTGCGTGTCGCCCGCCGCATTGACGACGCCGTCCTCGATGACGATGTTGCCGCAGTCGATCTTGTAGCCGCCGCCGATGCCCGCGCCGCCATTGGAAATGGAGAATGGTCCGACGTCGTGGCTTTGTGCCGTCAGCGATCCGCTCCCCTTGATGGTCAGCGTCTTGCCGGGCATCACATGGATGCCGGGATAGGTCTTCAGGAATCCCTGGACGAAGTTCTCGCCTTCGAGGATGAGCGTCGTGTCGCCGATGCAGGTGATGCCCGCGAACGGACAGCTCTCGATGTCCATGCCGTAGATCGACACATCCCTGAGCGTCACCGTGCCGCCGAGGAGGCTTATCTTGCACTCGCCGTCAAGCGTCCCCGTCAGGATCGCGCCGTTCGAGAATACCGTATCTTCCGCGATCATGCTCAGATTGCAGGTCGAGATGTAGCGCGTCTGGAGGTACAACCCCGAAGTGGCCGTCCTGTCGTTCAGGCTGGGATCCACGGTGATGGTGCCGCATGTGCCGGTCTCGCTCCTGCCGATGGGCAGCAACCCGCTTGGACCGCGCGTCGCCTCGACGCGCCTGATGCCCGGCCCGATCGTGATGTCGCCGCACGCGGCGTTATGGCCGCCGCCTATGCCGGGACAATTGTCGCCGCCGATGGCGGTTATGCTGCCGCCCTCGATGACGATGTTGCCGCAGTCGATCTTGTAGCCGCCGCCGATGCCGGCCGCGGCGCCATTGCCCTCGTTGCTGCTTCTCGCCATCAGCGAGCCGTCGCCCTTGATCGTCAGCGTCTTGCCCGGGGGAACGAAGATGCCGGGGTAGTAGTAGAATCCATCGACGATGTTGTCGCCCTCGAGGATGATCGTGGCGTCGCCCTCGCACGTGAGGCCAGCGAACGGATATTTGTTGGAGTTCTCGCCGTAGATCTTCAGGCCCGAAAGCGTCACCGTCGCGCCGTCTGCGATGGTGATCTTGTATTTGTCGATAGAGGAGAACGACCCCGTCAATGTCGCGCCGTCTTCCGCCGTCCTCGCCCCGGTGAGCGCGTCGAGCTTCACGATCGAACTTCCGATGTAGCGCGTCACTCCGATTATCACGTCGCTCAGCCCGCTGTCAATTTTCACCAGACCGCCCGAACCGGAATAGCCCTTGCCGATCGGGTTGGAGGCACCGTCGCCGCGTGTCGCGGTGACGTGGGAGATTCCGTTGCTGATGACGATGCTGCCGCACGCGGCGCCATAGCCGCCGCCGATGCCGGCGGCGTACTGGCCGCCAACGGCGGTGATGTCGCCGCCCGCGATGACGACGTTGCCGCAATCGATGTTGTAGCCGCCGCCGATGCCGGCCGAGCGGCTGGCCCCGGAGCCCGTGGTGCCACCGCCATACGCGGCGAGCGAGCCGCTCCCGGTGAACGTCAGCGTCTTGCCGGCGGGCACATGGATGCCGGGGCAGTCCTTGTAGTTGCCCTTGACCATGTTGTCGCCCGCAAGGTAGATGGTCGCATCGCCCTGGCATTCGAGACCCGCCCACGGATACTTCGTGTTGTTGTAGCCGATGATGGACACGCCTTCGAGAAACACCACCGCGCCATTGGCGATGGTCAGCTTCCCGGCCCCCGAGAATGTACCGCGCAGATGCGTTCCGGTAACGATATACGTGTCGCCGCCTGAGAGCAGCGAAAAGTCGCCGTTCCATGAGACCCTGCGAAAGCCCGAGACATTGTTCCAGTCGTACAGCCCATCGGCCAAGGTGACCTCGCCGCATTTGCCGTAGTCGCCCGCGCCGATGGCAATGCTGCCGCTGCCGCCTGCGTCCGCATAGACGCATGTGCCGTTCCCCGTTGCAAGTGTGATGGAGATGTTGCCGCATGTGCTGCTGACTCCGGGGGAAAGCTGCTGCAAGATGTACGAGTGTCCGCCGCCGCCGATCGCCGCGGCCGCGATGCCGCCGGCGGCGAAGACGGTACCGCCGTTGATGGCGATATCGCCGCATCTGGCGTTGTATCCGCAGCCGACGCCGGCGCCGCCTGCATAGCCCGTTACCGAACGCGGGGCGGAACTGACATAGTTCGTGACGTTGCCGCCGCCGCCACAGGCGGAAATCCAGCCATAGTTGATGGTGATGTTGCCGCACGACCCCTTTGTCCCGGAGCCTATGCCCGCCGCGATGACGCCGCCCGTGGCCGCGATGGTGCCGCCATCGATGACGATGCCGCCGCATGAGCCGTTGGCGCCTCCGCCGATGCCGGCGCCGCCGACGCTCTGGTAAAAGTATTTGGACGAGCCAGCCACGCCAAATATGTCTTCCCCGGCCCCGCCCGTGGCGACGATGGTGCCGCCTTTGATGGTGATGGCGCCGCAGGACTCGTATCCGCCGCCAATGCCGGCGCCGCCAGAGCGGCCTTTGGCGGTGACGACGCCGCCGTTGATGGTGATGCCGTCGCATCTGGCCCTGTATCCGCCGCCGATGCCGGCGGCGCGAGTGCCGCCTATGGCGGTGACAGTGCCGCCTTCGATGGTGATGGGACCGCATGTGCCGTTGTCGTATGCGCCTCCGATGCCGGCGCCGCCATAGCCGCCGATGGCCGTAATGTCGCCACTCTTGATGACGATGCGGCCGCTGTCGCCGTTTTCGACATAGAACTCGCTCCCGCCGCCGCCGATGCCGGCGGCGTTATCGGCGCCGACAGCCGTCAGCGAACCGTCGCCCTGGATGAAGAGCCAGTTGTTCGCGGCGACGGCGATCGCAGGGAAGGATCTTGCATGGCCGGCGTTGGGCGGTTCGCGAAATCCGTGTACGGTGTTTACGCCGGAAAGGATGATCGTAGAGCTGCCGAGACACGTGATGCCCGCCCACGAGCCTTCGGACGTGCCGACGCTGTTTGTGGTGATGGTCACGTTCGAAAGCGTCACCGTCGCGCCGTCTGCGATGGATATCTTGCACTTATGGGTGAGCGTGCCGGTGACGGTATCACCATGGGCGATAGTCGTATTGGAGGTCACATGCGACAGGTCGATCGTCGCCGCCGATGCGCCCGTGGCAAGACCGATCGCCGCCGCGATTGCCGTGAATATCCTTTTCATATCGACGTTCCTTTCTGTTGACATCGTTCAGTTGTTCTCGTTCACTACCATCCCATAGCCTTTCAGGACACCATGTCCTAAAACGGTTGTGTATGGTAACATAAGGCACCGCACCTGTCAATAGCGCAGCGAAAGTTTGCTGCAGCCCCCGATTTTTCAGCAATTATACGGGACGTGGACAACACTGCGCGTTGCCTTGGGCCGCGCCTGTCGTGTATAATCCGTGTCTTCCAAAACAAGCGAAAGGATACACGATGAGCAGCAAGAAGCCCAAGGCAACGCGGAAGAGAATGCGGGGACAGACCTCCGCGACAGGGCCAAGGGGGCTTTGAGGGGGCTTGTCGTCGGCGACTGCCTCGGCAGCCCCGTTGCCGACGTCTTCGATATGCAAATCGTGGAGGGACGGCGGACGGCTATCGAGACGACGGCGAAGGATTGGCGGACGGCCACTACGGCTTCTCCGCCATCCCGAAGAAGTGGCTAGCGGACATCAAGGTATTTCATATTTTACGATTCTCTCCAAAGTTCTCCGTCGTGTGTATTGGAGAACTCCTACACCTTCTATTTGGCGGTTGAGGTTGTCAAGCGGTCTATGAAACTGTCCTTTACGAATGAATATGCCGCATCTACGGAGAAGTTGGTGCCTGGACGAAGCATCAATCTCACATCGTCGCAATATTCAGGCATCGTCAGCTTCTCCTCCATGTTCGCAAGGAACTCTTTCGCTGTGGGTGCCATATTGCCGCCATACGTCATGTACCTTCTCCAGCAGCGCAGTACGGCATCGATGTCGACTTCTGCACGCTTCATGGCGTAATCAATATCGAAGAGGTCTCGCCCCTTCTTCCGCTGGTAGAGTGCGCGAAGTTTTGTTCCCAGCAACTCCTCCAGCGCGTATGTCTTTATTTCGCACGAGCCGCTGAACCATGCGTTCTCGACCATGAACGGCATTCTCACAAATCCGAGTTCGGAGAAGTGCTCGTATGTATTCACCTCCACCTTCAGACGCATTGGCACCGACGGCGGCAGTTCTGAATCGTAGCGAAAGCGCATCCTGAAACCGAACCGGCGAAGGTCGAAGGTTTTACCCGGGAGCCAGGCGAGCACGGCATCGAGTCTCTCCACTATCGGCTTTATCGGGCCAGGCTCCACCTGCACAAGGTCTATGTCCTCGGAATATCTGACCTGCGGCGCAAGATAGAGCTTGTGCAACGCCGTCCCGCCGCGAAACGCCAGCGCCTCGGAGAGCAATGGGTCGGAATAAATGGACACAAGAGCCCGCGATATCACAAGGTCCTGTTCGACAAACGACTTCTGCCCCCATGGATGCGCAACACTCCAGTTTGTGATCGACGCTCTGTCTATCATACCTCGTCCACCTCGATTTTCTGATTGACCTTCACCCTCCATCTGCGATTGATTTCCGCGCCATCGGATGGAAGCCCAGGATCGAGAACGACAGGCTTTAGATCTCTTCGCAGCGAAAGCAACTCGTCATGGATTGTTTCTGACTGCGCACCATCGCCAAGTATGGCGTCGTAGATGTATCCGAGCCGTTGCACATCTGCGAAATCGGCGATCTTGAAAACTCCCTGCCCAGCCCCGCTAAAATCGGTAGCCTCTCGAAGCTCTGCAAGGACGGTGGCGACGGACGAGAGTCCCCCTGCGCTGTGGGAATAGCGCACAAGGTCTATCGCCGTAAGTTCCGCACTTGAATAGGCAATTTGCCCGTTCTCCCCGTTCCTGCGCAAAACGAACTGGGAAGGCACACGCGAACGGAACTGCCAGTCGACGGAATCGTTCTTCTTCTTGGAATAGCTGAAGCATGGCAATTCGGTCATGACCTGGGTCACCATCGGCTTCTGATGGGCTGCGCCGAACATTTCCGCAGCAGAGAGGAGCGCAATGTAGTAGGGTCTGCCAAGCCACTTCATCAGACTGTCAATATAATACGACGGTGGAACATTGCCCACATATGCGTAATGGGCAGGTATTACGCAGTAGAAGCCCCTGTGGACAGCCTGAATCAGACCATTGGAGCGGAAACGCGACAACGACGAGTCTATAGACGAGGCTGAAAGCGAAGGGAACGCCTCCGCCACATCGTCACGCGAGAAGCAAAGCCGCCCTGTTCTTTCTCGATCTATAATCCAGTTCTTTACCTTCATCGTCTCATTTTGCGTTCCTTGCGTTTCTGCGCAAGTTGCGATAACTCAACGGCGCATATTTTACCATATTCCTTTCTTGCGCGTCAATGGGGTATCTTAACTTTTTGCCAATCGGACGATTTGTAAAATATTAGGTTACTTTTTGACATGGCGACAAGTGCCGATTGGCAGAAGAATACTTTTTACGGCACAGATGCAATCCTGCCGCGCTTTACACATAAGTTTGGAAAACATTTAGCAAGGATGGCTGCGCATCGCAATACTTGGTGGCCAGGAGCGGGATCGAACCGCTGACACACGGATTTTCAGTCCGTTGCTCTACCAACTGAGCTACCTAGCCATCATCGTCTGGTCGAAATGGTAGGGGCGCAGGGATTCGAACCCTGGACCCAGTGATTAAGAGTCACTTGCTCTACCAGCTGAGCTACGCCCCCATTTCACCTTGGCTTTCTGGAGCGAGGAACGGGACTCGAACCCGCGACAACCACCTTGGCAAGGTGGCACTCTACCAACTGAGTTATCCTCGCATCGGAAAACATTGCGTAGTATATCATATTCAGGCGTTGGAGCGCAAGGGGGGTATTTCAAAAACTGCGCCGCCTGAGCCTCAGGCCGAGCGGCGGCCGTCGGCGAGGCGCAGGACGCGCTGGTTGGAGCTGCCGCGGAAGGCGAGCGAGATGTCCTTCAGCGGCTCGACGAACGGGCCGTCCACGAGCACGTCGACCATCGAGAGGAACTCGTCGGTGAGCTCCGTGCGCCAGCGCGACGGCGACTTAAGCTCGGTCTCGAGGACGCAGCCCGTGTACACCCAGAGCGTGCGAGTGGCGCCGAAGCGCTCCCGGAAGCGCCGGAGGAACGGCACGAGCGCGCGCTGGTTCTCCGGCTCCATCGGCTCGCCGCCGAGGAGCGAGAGCCCGGCGATGTGCGGCGGCGCGAGCGCGGCGAGGAGCTCGTCCTCCACCTCGCGGGTAAAGGGCTTGCCGTAGGCGAAGTCCCACGCCTCCTCGTTGAAGCACCCCTTGCAGCGGTGGGTGCAGCCGGAGACGAAGAGCGAGACCCTCACCCCCTCCCCGTTAGCGACGTCGCAGGTCCTGATTGACGCGTAGTTCATTCCATGGTTCCGTAGGTGATGGTGTCGAACTTGCCATTGGCGTGTACGCGGCGGATCGTCTCCGCGGCGAATCGCGCCTGGTCGGCAAACGAAAGGCGAACCGGCAGCTCTGTCGGCAGCCCCAGATAAGTCAAGACGATCTTGAGGATCGTCGCTGGATTCTCGAAGTTCGCGGGATGGATGACGCCGAGCGAGAGGTAAACCTCGCCCATCGGCGCGATGCCTGCGCAGATCGTCATCCCCTTCACATTGTCCCGGCTGAGGCTCGTCTCCATGAGGAAGATGTCCTCGCAGGTCATCAGGTCGCGGCACTTGAGACCGACTCCCGCCTTTGACGCCAGCACCTCAAGCCACGTGTAGCGGTAGTTCTCGTAGTATTCTGAGGCGGCGCGGCCGAGGTCGTCCTCGAGCTTGTCCTTGCGCTTCATGATGCGCTTGATCGCCGGTTCGCCGTGCTGGTCGTCCATCATTGCCGCGAAGTCCCCGACGACCATGTCGAGGTTGGGATCTGCGACAAAGCCGGTTTGCCCGTCGATCTTGAAGCCGAGCCGCTTCGCCGCGGCGCGGCGCTCGTCGCCCGTCAGCTCGCGCATGACCTCGCGGCGAACGAAGTCGCGCGTAACGAGCCGGACGCCCTCGTAGTCCCAGAGCAGCTTGTCGCGCACTGATGGGTCCTTCACGGACTTGAAGTCGAACGGCCCAGTGAACTTCGCCGGCGGCAGGTCCTCGACTCGGACCTCTTCGCCGGTCTCCCCGTCGTCGCCGGCGCCGTTAGGATACTCGTCGTCATCGTCGTCTGGGAATTCGAAGGACAGAAAAAGATCCTCGTCTAGATCAGGGTAAGTGATGCCGCGCTGCACATCGCGCGCTGCCGCCACGCGCTTGTCAAAGAACGACTTCAGGTCGGCGGCATCGCCTTCCGGCTCCTGATAGCAGCCATCCGCGTCCCGGTGGCAGAACATCTCAGCCGCGGCAACGACCTTCTCACCAGTGCGGTGGTCGCGCCAGCAGACGAAATACATACCGAACTCGTCGATCAGCGCGTCCATTGCCGAGCCATCGCCCTCTCTGCAACCAGCGACGCGGACCAGAAAATCAGACAGCTCGTCTTCATCCAGCGAATTTGACACCGGCTCGTCGTGATCGGGCGCATAGCGGTTGTAGACATCGCAGAACTCGCCGTAGGTCAGGACTCCTCGCAAGTTCACAGCCGCGTTCAGACACCGCAGCATGAATTCCTCGCGCGGGCCAACCTCGACTCCCGGCACCGGCACCCGCCACTCGCCGTCCGGCCCCACGATTCTATCAAACGGATTCTTGCCCCTACCCATGCCGTTCTCCTATGAAAACCCCGAACACCCCCTTGAACGGAGTCGCTCGATGGCAGTCCGCGCCTCGGCAAGGCTCACGCCGTTTGCAGGAAGCTGGAATACATCACCCAAGTCTCATCTTCCCTCAGCTTTCCGGCCAGGTGGAGAGGACCATTTCCGCGAACTCGCGCAGGTCGGGGTAGCGGGCGGCGGCGTAGGCGTCGAGCGGAGTCGGCTGGGCGTTCACGATGAACACCCTGCCGCCCTTCTGGAGCGTGAGCCGCGGGAGCCCGGCCGCCGGGAACACTGTGAGCGACGTGCCGAGGACGAGCATCACGTCCGCGCGCATCGCCAGCTCCTTCGAGCGCAGAAACGCCTCCTCGGGGAGCGCCTCGCCGAAGAAGGTGATGTCCGGCTTGTACGCGCCGCCGCACGCGCACCGCGGGACGTAGCCGGAGTCGAGCGCGCCGAGCCCGCCGTTCGCCTCGATCATCGCGCGGATCTCGCCAAAGCCCTTCGCGTCCCCGCACCGGCGGCAGTGGTGCATTGTCGGCGAGCCGTGGACCTCGTACACGTTCGACGAGCCGGCCTTCTGGTGGAGCATGTCGATGTTCTGGGTGGCGATGCCGGCGAGCCTGCCCGCGTCCTCGAGCCGCTTGAGCGCGAGGTGCACCGGCCCGGGCGAGAACGCGTCCAGCCCGTAGATGAGGTCGCGGCACCCGCGGTAGTACACCGAGGGGTCGCGGTCGAACCAGCCGATGTCGAAGATGCGCTCGGCGTCGGGGTTCCGGTAGAGCCCCTTGGGACCGCGGAAGTCCGGTATGCCGCAGAGCGTCGACACGCCGGCCCCGGTCATCGCCGCGACGCACTTCGCGCCGGCGACTGCGTCCGCAAGCGCCTTCATCAGCTCACGTGCAGGACGCGCTCCTTGATCTCCTGGGTGCGGCCCTGGTTCCAGAACTGGGAGCCGATGTAGCCGCAGGTGCGGCGGGCGACGTTCAGCTTCGACTCGTCGGTGTTGCCGCACTTCGGGCACCTCCAGATCAGCTTGCCGCTCATGTCCTTCACGATCTCGATCTCGCCGTCGAAGCCGCACACCTGGCAGTAGTCCGACTTGGTGTTGAGCTCGGCGTACATGATGTGCTCGTAGATGAACTTCATGATCGCGAGCACCGCGCCGAGGTTGTTCTGCAGGTTCGGGACCTCGACGTAGCTGATCGCCCCGCCGGGCGAGAGCTTCTGGAACTTCGCCTCGGTCTCGAGCTTGCGGAACGCGTCGATCGGCTCGGTGACGTGGATGTGGTAGGAGTTGGTGATGTAGTTGCGGTCGGTCACGCCCTTGACGATGCCGAAGCGCTTCTGCAGGCACTTGGCGAACTTGTAGGTGGTCGACTCGAGCGGAGTGCCGTAGAGGGAGTAGTCGATGTCCTCGGCCGCCTTCCACTTCGCGGTGTACTCGTTGAGCTTCTGCATCACCTCGAGGCCGAACGACTCGCCCTCGGGCTCGGTGAGCTTCTTGCCGGTCATCGCGAACACGCACTCCCACAGCCCCGCGTAGCCGAGCGAGATCGTGGAGTAGCCGCCGTAGAGGAGCTTGTCGATCTTCTCGCCCTTCTCGAGGCGCGCAAGCGCGCCGTACTGCCAGAGGATCGGCGCGGCGTCGGACGAAGTGCCCTTGAGGCGCTCGTGGCGGCAGCGGAGCGCGCGGTGGCAGAGCTCGCAGCGGTCGCCGAAGATGCGCCAGAACTCGTCCATGCTGCCGCCGGCGGAAAGCGCGACGTCGACAAGGTTGATGGTGACGACGCCCTGGTTGAAGCGGCCGTAGTACTTCGGCTTGCCCGGCTCGTAGTTGCCGGCGTTGGCGATGTTGCCGTAGCCGTTGCCGGAGCGGTCGGGGGTGAGGAACGAGCGGCAGCCCATGCAGGTGTAGGTGTCGCCGTTGCCGACGCTCTCGCCCTTGGAGAGCTTGTACTCGCGCATCTTCTTCTCGCTGATGTAGTCCGGCACCATGCGCTTCGCCGTGCACTTCGCCGCGAGCTCGGTGAGGTACCAGTAGGGCGAGTTCTCCTCCACGTTCTGCGGCTCGAGCACGTAGATGAGCTTCGGGAACGCCGGGGTTATGTAGACGCCCTCCTCGTTCTTGACGCCGCGGATGCGCTCGTTCAGGACCTCCTCGATGATCATCGCCAGGTCCCGGCGCTCCTGCTCGCTCCTGGCCTCGCCGAGGTACATGAAGACGGTCACGAACGGAGCCTGGCCGTTGGTGGTCATGAGGGTGACGACCTGGTACTGGATGGTCTGCACGCCCTTCTGGATCTCCTTGCGGACGCGCTTCTCGACGATCGCGTCGAACTTCTCCGGCTCCATCTCGACCCCGGCGATCTCGCACTCGCTCTTCAGCTCGGCGCGGATCACCTGGCGCGAGACGTCCACGAACGGCGCGAGGTGGGTGAGCGAGATCGACTGGCCGCCGTACTGGTTGGAGGCGACCTGGGCGATGATCTGGGTGGCGATGTTGCAGGCGGTGGAGAAGGACTTCGGCTTCTCGATCATCGTCCCGGAGATGACCGTGCCGTTCTGCAGCATGTCCTCGAGGTTGACGAGGTCGCAGTTGTGCATGTGCTGCGCGTAGTAGTCCATGTCGTGGAAGTGGATGATGCCGTCCTTGTGCGCCTGCACCACGTCCTCGGGCAGCAGCAGGCGCGCGGCGACGTCCTTCGACACCTCGCCCGCCATGTAGTCGCGCTGCACCGCGTTGATCCGCGGGTTCTTGTTCGAGTTCTCCTGCTTGACGTCCTCGTTGTTGCACTCGATGAGCGAGATGATCGCCGAGTCGGTGGTGTTCGCCTTGCGCACGAGCTCGCGCTTGTAGCGGTAGACGATGTACTTCTTGGCGATCTCGTGGGAGCCCATCTCCATGATCTTGTTCTCGACCACGTCCTGGATCTCCTCGACCGTCATCGCTCGGTCGCGCGCCTCGCAGACGCCGGCGACCTCCTTGGCGATGAGGCGGATTCGGTCCTCGGAAAGCGCATTGACCGGATCGACCGTGTTCGAAGCCGCGCGAATCGCGTTTTCGATCTTCGTGATGTCGAAGTCCTTCTCCTCGCCGCTGCGCTTGATGATCTTGAACTGCCTCATCTCTTTCCCCCGCTCCTTTTCCTTTAGGATTTTCCTCGTTTTTCCCAACCAACAACACCCTATTGTGGTTAGGTTGGGTATAATACACTAAATCTTGTGTCTGCGTCAAGGGGGCAAATAAAAAAATTTTTACCCCCCGGAGGGGCCGGGGACGGCTTCAGGACACCGCTACGAGCCTGAGCTCGACGTGTCGCTCGCCGTAGTCGGAGACGGTGAGCGCGAACACCAGGTCGCGCCGAACGGGGCTGGCGCGCAGGTCCTCCACCATGTCGCCGTGGTTCCAGAACACCCCCCTGAGGCGCGACTCGCGGAGCGAAAGCGTGAGGTGGCGGCCGTCGGAGCCGAGCGGACGGACGTCGGACAGGGTGACGCCGCGGAGCCCGAAGGTCGGCTCGGGGTTGCCCTCGCCGAACGGCTCGAGCCGCGCGACTTCGTCAGCGAGCTCGAGCGTGACGTCCTTAGGCTCGATCCAGATGTCGGGCTCGACTCCGCCTGCCGCGGCTGGCGGTCGCTCCCGATCCACGCGATCGCAGTACTCGCAGAGGAGACGGCGGAACTCGTCCGTCATCCCCTCCTTCACCGAGAACCCTCCCGCGGCGGCGTGCCCGCCGTAACGTTCGAGGACCGGCGCGCAGGCGTCGAATGCGTCGCGCAGGTTGAAGCCGTCGGGCGCGCGCCCTGACCCGTGCCCGCCCGCGATGACGCACACCGGGCCGCGGCCGACGCGCTCCAGGAGCCTCGCGGCGACGATGCCGACGACGCCGGGATGCCCCTCGGGCAGGTCGATCACCTGGGCGCTCGCGCCCTCGACCACGCGCGCGAGCGCGTCCTCGGACATCTTCTGCTCGATCGCGCGGCGCTCCATGTTGCGCATGTCCACGATCCGCGCGAGCTCGCGCGAGATCTCGCGGTCGTCGGAGAGCACCAGCTCCAGCGCCTGCTCGCCGGAGCCGAGCCTGCCCGAGGCGTTGATGCGCGGGCCGATCAGGAAGCCGAAGTCGCGCGAGGTCAGGCGCTCGGCGCCGACGCGGGCGGCGCGCGCGTAGAGCTCGCGCACGCCCATCGGCGCCCACGCGGCGAAGCGCTTCAGCGCCTCGGCGACGAGGATGCGGTTCTGTCCGAGAAGCGGCATGAGGTCCGTCACCGTGGCGATGCCGGCGAGCACCAGCAGCGGACCGCCGACCTTCACGCCCGAGTAGATGCCGCGGCGCCCGGCCTCGGAGATCAGCCGGTTCGCGAGCAAAAAAGCGACGCCGGCGCCGCAGAGGTCGACGAGGTGCCGCGGCGCCGCCACCTTCGGGTTGACGAGAGCGGTCGCGTCCGGCAGCGCGATTTCGCCAGGTGCGCCGTCCGGCCCCGGGAGCCGGGTCGGCAGGTGGTGGTCGGTCACCACCACCTCGACGCCGCGGGACCTGAGCGCGGCAATCTGGTCGATGGAGTTGATGCCGTTGTCGACGGTGACGACAATCCCGACGCCGGGATGCTCGGCGAGGAGCCGCGCGACCGAGGCGTCACTCATGCCGTAGCCTTCGGTCAACCGGTTGGGCAGGAACGGCTCCACGTCCGCCCCGAGCGCGCCGAGCGCCTTCACCAGGATCGCGGTGGCGCACACGCCGTCACAGTCGTAGTCGCCGAAGACGACGATTCCGCGCCCCGCCGCCATCGCGGCGAGGACGGCGTCGGCCGCCGCCTCGACGCCGGGCAGGTCCTCTGGGCGCGCGAGCTGGTCGAGGGACGGATTGAGGAAGTCCCCGAGCTCGGCTTCGCTGATGCCGCGGGCCCGGAGGATCTTCGCGACTATCTCGCCGGCCGACACGTGGCTACTTGACCTCGAAGCACCAGTGGTGGCGGTCGGGGACGAGTCCGTACTGGATGCCCTGGACGCGGTCGTAGAGCTTCTGCAGGGTCGGATGGACGACCTCGGGGTCGGACACCTTGATCACGTCCTTGCCGCGGGTGATCTCCCAGACGGGCGTGATGACGACCGCCGTGCCGAGCGCGGCGACGGCCTTGAGCTTCTTCACCTCGGTGTAGGGCACCGGGCGCACCTCGACCTTGATGCCGAGGTCCTTCGCGCACTGGCGGAGCGACATGTTGGTGACCGACGGCAGCACCGAGCAGGAGTCGGGCGTGACATACGCACCGTCCTTCGTGATGCCCGCGAAGTTCGATGTCGCGAACTCCTCGATGTACTTGTGGGTCTTGGCGTCGAGGTAGAGCTCGACCGGCCAGCCTTCCTTCTTCGCCTTCTCGTGCGCGAAGATGCCCGCGGCGTAGTTGCCGCCGACCTTGACGTCGCCCATGCCGTGGGGCGCGGCGCGGTCCCACTGGTCGAAGATGACCGCCCGCACCGGCTTGATGCCGCCCTTGTAGTACGCGCCGACCGGCATGACCATGATCATGAAAGTGTATTCCTTCGCCGGCGCGACGCCGATCTGCGGACCGGTGCCGATCAGGAGCGGACGGAGGTACATCGACCCGCCGGTGCCGAACGGCGGCACGTACTCGGCGTTCTTCTTCACCACTGCGCGGCAGCACTCGATGAAGGTCTTCACCGGAATCGGCGGCATGCAGGTGCGCTCGGCCGTCCTGTACATGCGCTTGGCGTTCTCGTCGGGACGGAAAATCGCGATCTTGCCGTCCTTCTGCCGGAACGCCTTGATCCCCTCGAAGCACTCCTGGCCGTAGTGGAGGCAGGCCGCGCCGATGTGCATCTTGATCCACGGATCCTTGACGAACTTCGGCTTCGACCACTTGCCGTCCTTCCAGGTCATCCTGAGGTGGCAGTTGACATCGGAGAAGCCGAAACCGAGCTTCTCCCACTTGATTCCCTTCTTTGGCGCTTTCATCTGTCTTTCTCCTTTCGTGAAATTTTCTTCCGCGGCGCTACTGCCACACCGAGGACGGCTGGCGGCGCTGCGCGGCTGGCTGGTGGCGGGCCCAGCCGGTGTAGATTTCCATCAGGTCCGGCTCGCGCTTCTGGAGCCGCGCCTCGACCACGCCGGCGTTGGCGCGCACCGCCTGGTCGAAGCTGGCCATCGCCTTGGACCGGCGGTTGGAGCGGTGCTGGAAAATGGCAAGCTCCAGCCAGGCGTCGGCGTCGGACGGCACCGCGCGGAGGTAGCGGTCGAGGACCTTCTCCGCCTCGGCGGCGCGCCTCGCCTCGCGGAGGACCGTCGCCGCCAGGCGCAGGTCGGCCGGGCTCTGGAGCGAGTCGGCGATCGGCTGCACGAGCGAGGCCGCCTCGACCGTCCTGCCCATTTCGTAGTAGCAGCGCGCAAGCGCGAGCGACTCCGCGTCGGTGAGGTTGCCGGAGCGGCGCTTGCCCTCGAGCCGCTCGGTCTCCTCGGTGAGCGCGCGGATCCTGGTCACGTAGTCGCGCAGCTGGCGGGTGCGGCGGTTGTTGGGGTCGATGAGGTCGGTGTAGTCCATCAACTCCAGCGTCTCGTTCCACTTCCGGAACGGCATCAGGCACTCCTGGGCGTAGCGGAAGGTCGCCTCGGGCGAGGCGGGGTAGAGCAGGCACGCCTCGCGGAAGGCCTGGGAGCCCTCGCGGTAGCGGCCCTGCTTGATGTAGAGCCCGGCGATGGCGGCGCGGAGCTTGGAGAAGCTCTTCTGCCCGGCGAAGTCGCGCCGGTAGGCGGGGTCTTTCAGGAGCCGCCGCACGTACCAGTCCCAGAAGTCGCGGTCCTTCGCCGCGGTCTTCGCGTCGTAGGGGGTGCGGTCAGCGTTGATCTTCATGATGAGGCCGTGCGGGCTCAGGTACGGGTACATCCACGGGATGACGTACGACTCCTCGACGTAGAACGCGTGGCGCAGGCGGTCGTGGTCGTGCATCATCTTGGTGAGTATGCCGTTGATCTCCATCACCCCGAGCGCGCCCGTCACCTGCACGCGGCCGTTCTCGATCTTCACGTCGCCGTTCGCCGGCCTCACGCCGCGCTGCACCTCGTCGACGTAGATGTTGAACGCCTCGGCGGAGTCCTCCTTGGACGGAATCCAGATCTCGTCGCCGTAGAGGTCGCGCTCGACCGACATGTAGGTGTCGTCGGCGAGGGCGTTCTGGGTGATGAGGTAGACGTCGGGGCGGAAGAGCGCCGAGTAGATCATGTAGGTGGGCACGAACCGGCCCGGGTCGGTGCCGCCGAAGAAGATGGAGTACTTCTCCATCGGCGGCGGCCAGGTCGGGTCGGGGAGCGGCTCCTCGTCCGCATCGATCTGCTCGTTGATCGCCTTCGCGCCCTCGAGCTGGTAGGCGCCGAACTGCCAGCCGAAGGTGTGGCCGTTCTGCTCCGAGCCGCCGAGCTTGAACGCGACCTCGTTCACGCCGAGCCGGTAGTTGCCGCAGTAGTTGTCGACGAGCGGCGCGAAGAACGAGACGGCGATCATCAGCGCGGCGGCGGCGAAGGCGAGCTGGTTAGGCAGTTTGGTGGCTAGGTGGTTAGGTGGTTCCTGCCCGCCAGAAGACCTGACAATCCGGCTGCAAAGCCAACTGACCCCGATCGTCGACGCGAAGACGAGGCCGTAGCCGATCCAGAGCGCGATCATCGCGTGCGACGAGATGAACTTCACCTTCTGGATGAAGCCGTCCTGCAGGTCGCCCTTCACGTTCGCGAGGCCGACGAGCAGCACGCTCATCAGGAGGAAGCACACGAGCACCGGCACCATCCACTGCCAGAACGCCTTGCGGTTCTCCTTCCTCACGATCCAACGCCCGGCGACGAACGGCACCAGCGCGAACGGGATCATCACGTCGGTGAACTGCACCCGCACGTCCTTGAAGTACTCGAGGATCGCCCCCCACTTCGGCAGCTGGAAGCCGATCGCCTCGTACTGGCCGCGCATGATCGCGTGCTTGAAGCCCTCCCAGGTGCGCGGGTAGCCCCAGTTCATCGGCGGGTTCCTGAGGTCGGAGACGATCGGCATGTAGGCGTAGAAGCTCACCCCGAGCTGCGCGAAGAACGCCGCGCCGGCGACGCTGAGCCCGTTCGGCAGCGTCAGCACCGAAAGCGCCAGCAGCGCGAAGTTCCAGACGACCGGCCAGCAGAAGTACCAGGTGGTCGGATGCGTAAGCCCGTTGAGCGCGCCGCGCGAGAGGAGCACGAACGCCGCGATGTGGAGGCCGGCCACCGGCACCGCGAAGGAGAGCCCGCGCGGCGTCGAGGAGCACATCGCGAACAGCGCCGCCAGCACCAGGACGAAGACGAGCGTCGACTTGCCCCAGGGATACTTCGGCCCCAGGTAGCCGCCGTCTCCGGCCTGCGGCACCATCGTCGCGAACACCACCGCCAGCGCCGCGAGCGCGACCGCGATCCAGAGCTCGCGGCAGAACTGCGCCTTGACGCGCGCGGCAAAGCCGTCCGGCGCAGGATCCTCCGCCGGACGCAGCGCCGCCAGCGCCGCGGCGACCACCGAGCCTGCCGCGCACGCGGCCACGAGCAGGTAGCGCCACGGCTCGACGAGCGGCGCAAGCTCGAGGTCCGCCCCGCCCCACACCGAAATCGACGAAAAGATATACATCGACGCGAGCATCAGCACGACGCCGCCCACGCCGCCAAAGAGCGCCACCTTGCGCGCACGCTCGCGGCTGCCGCGGCGGCTCAGGAACGCCGCGGCGGCGAGGGACACGACGATAGCCGCAAGGCCGAGGACGAGCACCGTGGTGGACGGCACCGTCGCCCCCTTCAGCGGCAGGTGCTTGTTGATCGCGTCCGCGCTCATCGCGCGGTCGGCGCGCACGAGCTGGCCGATCTGCAGCACCTGGTAGGTGAGCGCGACCGGGGTGAGGTAGATGAACACGTCCCGGAACATGCCGATGTTCTTCATCGCGATGACAAGCGCGAGCGGCACGATCGCGAACAAAAGCACCTGGTAGTTGGTGAGGCCGAGGCCGAAGACGAAGGCCGTCGTCCAGAGAATCTTGTCGGACGGCCGGCGCATCCAGCGGTAGGACAGCAGGAACACCCACATCAGGAAGAGCGCGTTGAGCGAGTAGATCTCGACGATCGTCGACTGCGACCACTCGACCGGCGAAAGCGCGAAGGTCAGCGCGCCGGCGACGCCGCCGCCGAAGCAGAGCCACGCGCCTGGCCCCTCCTCGCCGTCGACGAAGTCACGCCCAGAGCGGCAGATCAGCATCGCCGTGCAGCCGGCGGCGAAGGCGCCGAAGACGGCCGAGCAGAGCGAGACGCACCACGCCGGCGTCGGATGGCCCATGTAGGTGACGAAGGAGAACGCCTTGCAGAAGAGCCAGGAGCAGAAGGTCCAGAACGGATACCCCGGAGGATGCGGCACGCCGAGGTTGGCGGCGGCGGTGGCGAGCTCGCCCGAGTCCTCCAGCCCGACGGAGGGCCCGAGGGTATAGAAATACACCGCGAAAGTGGCGACCGTGGCCGTCCAGAACGCAGCCCAGTCCAGCTTTGAGAAAAACCTGTCCTTCATAAGTTGTGTATTATACCATATTCGTGGATCGCTACAGCAGCTTCATCGCCAGGGCGATGACCGGAGGCATGGTGGCGACGCTCGCGAGGGTGGTGCCGCTCACCAGCGCCGCGGCCGTGTCCACGTCGCGGCGGAAGCGCGTAGCGAACATCGACACCATCGCCGCCACCGGCGCCGAGGCGGCGACCACCACCGCGAGCAGCATGTCGCGCGGCACCCGCCCGCGGAGCGGCACGAGCGCGGCGACCACGAGGAGCGGAAACGCCACCAGCCGCAGAAACGCCGCGAAATGCGCCGCGCCGCACCTCAGCACCTTGCCGAGGTTGGCCCGGGCGAGCGAATGGCCGATCACGATCATCGCCAGCGGCGTGTTGAGGTCCGCCATGTGCCCGAGCGGCGCGGACACCACCGCCGGCAGCGGTATCGAGAGGAGGAACACCGGCAGCCCCGCCGCCAGCCCCACCGTGCCCGGGTTCACGAGGATGCGCCGCATCCCCACGCCGCCGCGGTCTCCCTGCATCTCCCGAAGCCCCCACGTCCACATGAAGAGGTTGAACGCCACGATGTAAGCCGAGCCGTAGAACACCCCGTCCGCGCCGATGATCGCCTGCTCGAGCGGAATGCCCATGAAGCCGGCGTTGGAGAACACGACCGTCATCCGCAGCACGCAGCGCGTGTCCGCCGCGCCCTTCCGGACCAGCGCCTTGGCGAGGAATATCGCCGCCACGTGGGCGGCGAAGGCGATCGCGAACGCCGCGGCAAGCCCGCCGGCCATCGACGGCTCGAAGGGACGGACGAACGAGTTCGCGATCACGCACGGCGTGACCACGATCACCAGCAGGTCCACGAGCCCTTCCGCCGCGGCGTCCTTGAGGATCCCCGTCCAGCGCGTCGCCGCCCCCACGCCGATCAGCGCGAAGAGCACCGCCACCTGGCGCGCCACTGCAATGAGGTTCTCCATCAGAGGTTCGCGAAGGGATTGCAGGTGAAGCCCGAGCCGCCGCCGAACGAAGTCTGCCGCGGACGCGGCGCGCGGGACTGTCCCCCGCCGCCAGCGCCTGCGCCGACGACCGGCTTGGACTTGGCGGAGAGCGAGATGCGGCCGCGCGCGACGTCCACGCCGATCACCGTCACGGTGAGCCGGTCGCCCGCCTTGACCACCGCGGCCGGGTCGCTCACGTAGTGGTCGGAAAGTTCGGAAAGGTGGATGAGGCCGTCCTGGTGGACGCCGATGTCCACGAACGCGCCGAAGGCGGTGACGTTGGTGACCACGCCCTCGAGCTTCATCCCCTCGCGGACGTCCTCGATCTTGGTGACGTCGTCCCGGAACGCCGGCGGCACGAACACGCTGCGCGGGTCGCGCCCGGGCTTGGCGAGCTCCGCGACGATGTCCCTCAGCGTCGGCTCGCCGACTCCGGGGGCGATGTACTTCCTCACGTCGATCTGCTTCGCCGCGGCGCCGTTGCCGACGAGCGCCTTCAGCTCCATCCCCGCGTCCGCCGCCATCCGCTCCACGATCGCGTAGCGCTCGGGATGCACCGCCGAGGCGTCGAGCGGGTTCTTCGCGTCCCGGATGCGCAGGAAGCCGGCGCACTGCTCGAACGCCTTCTCGCCGATCCCCTTCACCTTCTTGAGCTCCGCGCGCGAGGTGAACTTGCCGTTCTGGTCGCGCCACTCGACGATGTTCTTCGCGAGCGCCGGGGTGAGCCCGGAAACCCGCTCCAGGAGCGGCGCGGAGGCGGTGTTCAATTCCACCCCGACGCCGTTCACGCAGCTTACCACCACCTCGTCGAGCTTGGCGGCGAGCAGGGTCTGGCTGACGTCGTGCTGGTACTGGCCGACGCCGATGGACTTGGGGTCAATCTTGACGAGCTCCGCGAGCGGGTCCTGCAGGCGCCGGCCGATGGAGATCGCGCCGCGCACGGTGAGGTCGAGGTCGGGGAACTCCTTGCGCGCGATCTCGGAGGCGGAGTAGACCGAGGCGCCCTGCTCGGAGACGGACACCACGACCGGCGTGGGGATCTCGGGATGCTGTGCCTTGAGCTTCTTCAGGGTGTCGCGCACGAACTGCTCGGTCTCGCGCCCGGCGGTGCCGTTCCCCACCGCCACCGCCTCGGCGTGGTACTTCGCCACTATCATCGCCACCGCCTTCGCGGCCTCGAGCGGATTCTGCAGCGGGAAGATGACTGTCTTGCCCAGGTACTTGCCGGTCGGCCCGAGCATCGCCACCTTGCAGCCGGTGCGGATGCCGGGGTCGATGGCGAGCACCGCCTTCTCGCCGAGCGGCGCGGCGAGGAGCAGATGGCGCAGGTTCTCGGCGAACACCTCGACCGCGGCGCGGTCCGCCTCCGTTTTCTTCTCGACCGCGACATCGATCTCGCAGCTCGGGGCGAGAAGGCGCCTGAAGGCGTCGCGCGCGGCGGTCTCCACCTGGTCGCGCGCGGGGCCGGACCGGGTGCAGGCGGGGGAGTGGGCGGAGAGGATCTCCATGATCCGCGCGACGACCGGCTCCGCCTCCAGCTCGATGTGCACCCAGAGCACCTTTTCCGCCTGGCCGCGGCGGATGGCGAGGTAGCGGTGGGAGGGAATGGTCGCAACCGGCTCGGAAAAGTCGTAGTACTGCTCGTACTTGGTGGGCTCGGCGGGACGAGGCTGGACCACCTCGCTCCGCACCACGCCCTTCTTCGCGTAGGCCTGGCGCACCGCGCCGCGCACGTCGGCGATGTCGGCGATGCGCTCGGCGAGGATATCGCGCGCGTACTGGAGCGCCTCGTCGTCCGCGGCGGGGTCGGGCGAGCCAGCCCAAATGGAGTCGGCGAGAGGCTCGAAGCCCTTCTCGCGGGCGACCTGGGCGCGAGTGCGGCGCTTGGGCTTGTAGGGCTGGTAGAGGTCCTCGAGGCGGGACTTGACGAAGCAGGCCTCGATCTGGGCGCGGAGCTCGTCGGTGAGCTTGCCCTGCTCGTCGATGGACTTGAGGACGGTCGCCTTGCGCTCCTCGAGCTCGGTGTAGTAGGCGAGGCGTTCCTGGATCTTGCCGATCTTCACTTCGTCGAGGTTGCCGTGCGCCTCCTTGCGGTATCTGGCGATAAACGGCACCGTGCACCCGTCGTCCAGGAGCTTCTTCACCGCCTCGGCCTGCAGGGCATTCACCCCGACTTCAGCCGAGACTCTTTCTATTACTGCTGTGGACATGTTTGTAGTTGCAATGATTTGTATCTGCGGCTCCGCCGCAGGTGTTCGCAATCCGGGGGTCTGGGGGCAACGCCCCCAGAGAAAATAATCTCTGTGTCTCTGTGACTCTGTGTGATCAAAATCTGCAAAGGAACTGGATTGTGGTTGTCTGATGCGAAGCTGCGGAGCGGTAGCGAGAGCCAACAACCATCGGAGTTTCTACAACTTCACTTGCCTCCGGCGAGGAAGGCGGTGGCGGCGGCGACGGTGCGGTCGGTGAGCGCCGAGAGGCACCAGCACTGCATGGCCGCCGAGCTGGTCTTGTCGCACGACGCCGGCCCGAAGATCGGAATGGGCGAGAACACGTTCGCCTCGTACTTCTGCTCGAACTCGCGCCGCAGCAGCAGCCTGCCGTCGGTGTTGTCGCGTATCGTCAGCTTCGCCGTCCAGCGCTGCGAGGAGTAGTCGCAGAAGAAGATCGTCCCGACCGACCACAGCAGAGCCCGGCCCAGGTCTCCGTCCGAGTCGAACGGCCCCGCGAACTGCACCTCCACCGAAACTTTCGGAACCGCCGCGCCGACGGCGAAGCCGGCGCCCTCGAACCGCTCCTTCGCCCGCACCAGGTAGGCGTCGGACTCGCGCCGGAGCGGCACGTAGGCGGTGGAGGCGACGGTCTCGAAGTGGCCTGGGTGGTAGTAGCGGTAGCCGTACCAGCCGGGGACATACACCGAGGAGTATCCGGTCACCGGCTCGTAGTCGGTGAACGTCGCCTTGTAGCCGATCACCGCCACAGAGAGGTTGGTCGCCGCCGCGGTCGTCTCCTCCACCGGATACTCGGTCTCGTTGAACGTCCAGCAGCCGGCCATCGCAGCCACCACCGCCGCCACCACCATAATTCTATTTATTGTCTTCATATCGTCTTGACCACTCGTTCGGTGCCGTCGGGCGAAAGCTCGATTACCTTCCCCTCCCTTGCCACCGTCACCGACAGCCCGGCGGCAAACGCCCTCGCCACCGCCTCGCGGCTCGCCTCCGCCGCCGACTGCGCCAGGCGCGATGTAGCCACCTCGTCCTCGTCCGCCTCCGGCGTGCCCGCCTTCTTGCCGGACATCGCCTCCGCCAGCGCCCCGAACCATCGCGGCGCCGCCGCGTCGCCGTTGGCAGCAAATCCTCCCTCGGCGTTCCACTCGCCGATATACCGCATCTCCTCGGCGCTGTTGTCGAAGAAAAACGCACGGGAAAGGTACGGCAGCGCCGCCGCCGCGTTCTCGATCGACTTGGCGTAGCGGGAGACGATCTTCTCCGGCGGCACCGGATGCCCGGCAAGGCGCACGCGGTTCCCCACCCTGGCTACGTTCACGTCCGGCGAATCGGTGGCGACGAAGTAGAGATATGTCCTGAACCCGGCCTCGCGCGCCGCCGCCAGCGCATCGATCTTCGAAGGATGCGAAAACGCAGTCTCCTGCGAGAAGCTGACCCCCTGGCGGACGTGCTCGGCGGCGACGAAGTTCGCCAGCAGCGCCGCCGAATACGAGCCCGCCGCGCCAGGCGCAAAACGCACGCAGTCGGCGTCGACGAATACCGCGCCGTCGGCGAAGAGCCGCTTTACCTCATTCGGATAAGACGAAGCCATCGCAAAGTCGCGCAGCGCGGCGCCGTCGATCGGGATGCGCGGCGAATAGCCGCCGGTGCGCGCAATCTCGGCGAGTATGTCGTCGGCGTTGACCACGGAGTAGAAGTTGACCGCGTAGTCGGCGGCGAGGCGGCGCATCAGCGTCGTCTTGCCCGACCCATTCGGACCAGCGACAACTCGGAACCGCCGCGTCAAGCCAATCCCCTCCTCGGCTCAGAAGCCGATGTTCAGCACCGGCATCACCGGGTAGATTCCGTCGCGCATCACGTTGACGAGGCCGAACTGGATGCACTCGGACCCGTCTTCGACCAGGTTGACCACGCCTACCTGCACTCCGCTGAGCGCCCGGGCGCGGTTGAAGACTCCGACCTGCAGCCCCTCCATCTGCTCGGCGCGGTTGAACGCGGCCACCGACGCCCCCGCGGCATTGGCGTTGACCGCGTTGTAGACGCCGGCCACCTGCACGCCGGCAAAGTCGCCGTCGACGCTGTTGACGACGCCGGCGACCTGGAACACGCCGGAGCTCCTGCCGATGTGGTTGCAGAGCCCCGCCACCTCGACGCCGTTCACGTCGCCGGCGGCGAGGTCTACGAGTCCGCTCGCGCTCAGGAAGAGCACGTTGTGGTGGCGGGCGGCGAGGATGCCGAGCCTCAGACCGACGACGTCCCAGTCCGCCCCGGGGACCTGGACCGGCGGCAGCAGGCCGATGGCGAACGGCGTCCAGCTTCCGCCGGAGGCGAACTCGCTCTCGCGCTGCGCCCCGGCGAACGAGGCGGTCGACAGCGAAACGACACACAGAACTGCGGCTATGAACTTCATGGCTTGTCTCCTTTCCTAAGCTCCACTTATTTCTCGGCCTTCTCGGCGTCTTCGCGATCCTTCACCGCGCGGGCGTTCTCGCCCCTGTAGGCCTCGTCCGCCGCGCCCAGCTCCGCTGCCGCCTCCTTGAGCTTGCGCTCGCGCACCTCGGCGGCCAGCTTCTTTAGATCCTCCTGGCTCTCCTCGTCGAGCATCTTCTCCTCGAGTTCCTTCTTCTGCTCCTTCTCAAGCTCGTCCTTGTGCATCTCGAGCCACTCGTCGCGCTCGGCCTTCGACATCTCCTTGAGCTTCTTGACCCGCTCCACCTTCGCCTTCTCGATGGCGAGCTTGGTCTTGCGGTCCTCGTCCTGCTTGGCCCACTCGTCCTTCAGGCGGCGGAGCATCTCGCGCTTGGAGACGGGGTCGGCAAGCTCGCTGAGCGACCAGCCGTGGTCGTCCCACGGACGCGGATCCGAAACCGCCTTCTTGCGGCGCATCGCCTCGACCTGGGCCTCCTCGCCGTCGTTGAGCACGTACGGGGTCATGAAGACCAGCAGCTCCTTGCGACCTTCGCTCTGCTCGACCTTCCCGAACAGCCACTTACCAATCCAGGGGATATCCTTGAGGATCGGAATGCCGGTTTCACTCTCAGACGTCTTCGTCTCTGTAAGTCCGCCGAAAATGACCGTCTGCCCATTATCTAGCAGCACGTCAGCGTTCATTTTCCGCTCGATGGCCAGGTCGACGTGCCCGGGAACGTAAATCCCGCCCTGCGCGATCAGCATCGACTGCCCACCCTCGATGAACTGGGAGTACTCCTCCTCGACATTGAGCATCACCGTTCCGTTGGGGTTGATCTTGGGCGTAATCTTGAGCTTGATGCCGATGTCCTTCGCGCTGTAGTTCGGCGTCGGCTGCCCGCTGTTTCCGTACGAGCCGGACTGCGCGGTCCAGCCGGTGAGAAACTGGCGGTTCTCGGTGGCATCGATGTTCGCCTCCTTGTTGTCTACAGTCATGATGATGGGCGAGGCGATGTACTTGGCGCGGTTGTCGGTCTTCGTCGCCTGGATGACGGCTGACAGATTGAGCTTGTCGGACTTGAAGATGTAGTTTATGCTGCTGCCGAACAGATTGGTGACCGCGGCACCGGCCAGGGCCGCGCCGACGGCGCTGCTGCCGCCCGATGCGCCGCCGGCCAGGGCCGCCGCGTAGCCGGAATTGCCGGTCCAGAAGTCTCCCTTGGTCAGTTCGTCGACCGATGCATTGACCCATTCGTAGACCGGCTGGTACCATTTGCCGTCGTTCCCGTAGATGAGCCCGTAGCGATGCTTCTCCTCGTCCGACGGATCGAGGTTGTCATAGGCCTCGTAGCGGTCAAGCTTCTGGTAGAGCGCCCCGTTCCCGGATCCGAGCCTGTTGTGACGGCCGTTCTGCACCCAGTCGACCCCGGTCTTCAGCTCGTCGCCGAGCGTGACCTCGATGATCACCGTCTCGATCAGCACCTGGGAGAGCTTGATGTCCATCGCCTCGATGATGGCCTCGACGGTAGGGACGAGCTCCTTCTGAGTCATCACCACCAGGCCGTTGATGCGCTCGTCTGCGAGGACGGTGGTGTTCTCCTTGGAGAGCTCGCCCGCCTGCGGCTCGCCGGTGCGCTTGTTGGCGGACTGGCGCGGCGCGGCGGTGTGTCCGGTGGTCATGTTCGCGCCGCCGCCGGTCGAGGTCTTCGCCGCGGCGTTCTGGCTCGACTTCGCGCTCGCCTTGCTCGACGGCGCGTTGCCGATGAGGTCGTTGATCATGTCCGAGACGTCCTCCGCCTCGGCGTACTTGAGCCGGTAGACCTTCACCACCGTCGGCGGCGTCGTCTCCACGTCCAGCTGCTCGATCACCTTGTCGAAGAAGTCCATGTTCGACTTCGAGGTCACGATGATGAGCTTGTTCGAGCGCTCGTCGGAGAGGATCAGCACCTTGCCGCGGATCATGCCGCGGTCGGCGTCGGAGACCGAGGTCACGAGCGACGGCTGGTTTACCGGCGCCGCCGGCTGCGGATTGGCGCGGTTGAGCAGACGCGGGCCGAACGGGGTCGTCGGCGCGGCGCTCGCCGACTGCGCCGCGGTCTTCGGCTGCTTGCCGTCCTTCTCCAGCTCCTCCTTGCTCTTCTGCACGATCGCCTCGAGCGCCGTCTTGATGTCCACCGCCGCCGCGTTGTGGATCTGGCGCACAAACACGTTCTCCGTGACCGGCGTCTCGACGTCGATCATCCGGGCGATCTCGCGCATCCGGTTGATGTTCGCCTCGGTGTCGGTGATGATGATCGAGTTGGTGCGCTCGAAGACGAGCAGCACGCCGTTGGCGGACTTGAAGCCCTCCAGCGCCTTCTGCGCCTCCTCGACCGAGATGTTGTGGAACGGCACCACCAGCGAGACGACGCGCGTCGACTCCCTGAGCTCCGCATTCGGGTCCATGATCAGCGGAATGCCGTCCTTGCGCACGTCCTTGCGCGGGATCGCGCGGCAGAACTTCTCGCCGTATGGCTCGAGGTGGATGCCGTTCATCTCCAGCACCGTCTCGATCGCCTCGATCTTGTCCTCGTCGGACAGCTCCTGGCCCTGCAGCGGCTGCAGGGTGATGGTTGCGGACGGCGTCTGGGGGTCCTTGAGGACGGTCACGTTCTTCAGCTCGCCGTAGACCTTGAAGACCATCTCGACCGGCGCCTGGTTGAACTCGATCGACCTGCCGCCGGGCTCCACCGTCTTGCCCTCGCCCGCCGGCTGCGCCGCGGGCGCCGGGTTCGCCGCCGGACGGACCGCGCCGGCGGGACGCGCACCCTTGCGGGCGGCGGCACCAGCACCGCTGGCACGAGGCAGATTGAGCAGCCCTCCCTGCGCCGCGGCGTCCGCCGCCGCGAGAGCGGCCACTGCCGCCAGGACGAAGATTCTCTTGAACGTCGATTTCATGTTCACCGCTCCGTTTTCGTTGTAAATCCTACTCCCTCATGTACGCGCAGGTTATCGAGAGCGACCCCCTGAGGTACCCTTTCTTCTGGCTGGGCCTAAGGCTGATCTCCTTGACGTCGAACATCCCCTCTGGCGTGTTCTCGAGCGCGTGCATGAACTTCACCAGCGCCTCCAGCGAACCCTCCCAGCTCTTCACCTCGATCGGCAGCTCCAGGACGTCCCCCGCCTCCACCTCCTTGCCGGAGTCGATCGAGGTGATCAGCACCAGGTTGGTGCGAGCGAGGTCCTCCACCTTCCGGAGCCACACCGTGTCCGTCGCCTTGCCCGCCTCGAAGGTGGGCATCGCCGCCTTTTCGCGGTCGTAGAGCTCGTTCCACTTGCGCCTCTCGGAAATGAGCTTTTCCTCCTGCTCGTACCGGTCGCACTCCCTGCCATACGCCTTCGCCGCGCGCTTCCACGCGCTTTCGGCGCTGAAGAACCAGACCCCGACCGCGACGGCGTAGAGCACGACGACGGCCACCACGGCCATCATCGCCTTCTCCCTGAGCTTCGCGTCGTCCATGTCGGCTACTCCTCCTCCGTCTTGTGGCTGCACTCGATCTCGAACTTCTGCTTGCCGTCCTTCTGCTTGCTGAGCGCGCCGAGGCGCACCACCTCGAAGATCTTCTCGCCCTCGGCGTCCTCGCCGTCCTCGCCCTCGGCGCACATCTCCGCGAGCGCGTCCTTGAGCTGGTAGGCGGAGCTGGAGTCGTCCGACTCCGCGCGCAGGCGCACGCCGTCGTCGCGCGTGAAGTCCCAGGAGGAGAGCGTCACCCCGTCGGGCAGACGGTCCGACACCGCCTTCATTATCTCCAGCGCGCCGCGCGAGTGGTCGGAGTACTTCCTGACCAGCTTCACCTTCGCCTTCTTGTCCGACACCGCCTTGTACTGCTTGGCGTGGCGCCTGCAGAGCTCCTTCTGGTGGTCGGTCATGTATCCGTATGCGACCGGCACCCCGAAAAGGACCGCCATCGCCACCAGCCACACCGCGACCGCGGCAATCATGTTGCGCAGGAGCTTCGCCTTGAAGCGCGTCTCGGCGAGCACTTCGCGCCAGCTGTCGGGCATCGCGTTGAGCGAGCCGTCCTCGGCAGTGCGCTCGGCTATGCCCGCGAGCCCCGCGTCGGCGCCAATCTCGATCGAGCGCACCGGCGCGCCGAACGAGGCGAGCGGGTCGGGCGCAGGCTCGGCTGGTGGTTCCGCCGCGGAATCCGCCGCGGAATCCTCGGCCTCGCGCCGGACGCGCACCACTTCGCCGAGCGGCTTCGGTCCGCCGAAGTCCTCGGCCTCCAAAAGGGAAAGCATCGCCTCGCGCCTCAGGTCCGAGCCAGGAGACGCGGCGCGGATGGAGACGGGGAGGTCCGCGTCGAGGACAACGAGCGACACGCAGTCCGGGCCCTCGAAGACCACGAGCCGGCGGCCCTCGCCGCCGATCGCCCGCCAGACGCCGCGCAGCTCGCCGAGCACCAGCGCGTCGACCCTCACGACGTTCAGCTTCGCCGCGTCGAGCGCGTCGGCGATGTCGTCGGCCGAGCCCTCGGGCAGCGCCGCGGCAAGGTACACCGCGCGGCCGCCGGCCTCGTCGCAGACCTTCTCGAGGCCGACCGCAAGCGGCTCGTCCGGGAACGGGCTTGCCGCGGACAGCACGCCGCGCGCAACCTCGACCGGGTCCTCGCCTTCGGCGACGCGCACCAGCCTGACGAGCAGCCGCCCGAGCGGCAGCGCCAGCGCGGCCTCCCGGCTCTTCACGCCGGAAGCCATTACGCGCAGCACCCCGCCCTCGAAGACGGCAGTCTGGTATACCTTGTCCATTTAGGTGTATTATACCAAAAAATCGCGCTGCGCGTGGCTTTTGACTTAGATCCGGCTCAGCTGCTGGCCGGACTTGGAGTCCTTCACCGCCCAGCCGGCGGCGGCGAGCTCGTCGCGGATCCGGTCCGACTCCGCCCAGTCCTTCGCCGCGCGCGCGGCGGCGCGGCGGTCGACGAGCGCCTGGATCTCGGCGGGGACCGCCTCGGCCTTCGCCCGGCCGAAGAACACCACGCCCAGCACTTCGTCCATGCGACGGAACACCGCAAGCACGGCGGCCGCCTCGGCCGGCTTGAGTCCGCCGGACTGCATCGCGGCGTTGGCGCCGCGCACGAGCTCGAAGAGCGCGGCGAATCCGCGCGGCAGGTTGAGGTCGTCGGAGACGGCGGCGGTGAAGTCCTCAAGGCACTTCGCCGCGAAAGCAGGCGCGGCGGCGAGGTCGCCCGCGGCACCGGCCGCGGCAGCCTCGAGCTTGTCGACGCACTCGTCTACGCGGGCGAGCGAGCGCCGCGCGTCCTCGAGCGCGCTGAAGGCGAAGTTGAGCCCGGTGCGGTAGTGGGCGTTCACGAGAACGTAGCGGATCTCGCGCCCGGTATACCCCTTCTCGACGAGGTCGCGCAGGGTGAAGAAGTTGCCGGCCGACTTGGACATCTTCTCGCCGTTCACCTTCAAGTGGGCGCAGTGCATCCAGGTGCGCACGAACTGCTTGCCGGTCGCCGCCTCGGCCTGGGCGATCTCGTTCTCGTGGTGCGGGAAGAGGTTGTCGATGCCGCCGGTGTGGAGGTCGAACGACTCGCCGAGGTACTTCATCGACATCGCCGAGCACTCGATGTGCCAGCCCGGGCGGCCGCGCCCCCACGGCGAGTCCCAGCCGACGGGGCCGTCCGACTCCTCCCACGCCTTCCAGAGCGCGAAGTCGCCCACGTTCTCCTTGTCGTACTCGTCGGCCGCGCACCTGAGGCCGGTCTGCTGGTGGTCGAAGTCGATGTGCGCGAGCTTGCCGTAGCCCGGGAACTTGCGGACGCTGAAGTAGACCGAGCCGTCGTCGCTCTGGTAGGCGATGCCCTTCTCGACCAGCTTCGCGACGAGCGCGATCATCTCCGGGATGTGGTCCGTCGCCGCCGGGTATACCTCGGCCGGCTGGATGTTGAGCGTCTTCAGGTCCGCGAAGAACGCGTCCTTGTAGGTCTGGGTGTAGTCGCCGAGCGCAACCCCGTTCGCGTTGGCGTTGCGGATGGTCTTGTCGTCCACGTCGGTGAGGTTCATCACCTGCTTCACGCCCATGCCGCAGAACTGGATGACGCGCCGGAGGACGTCCTCGAACGTGTAGGCGCGGAAGTTGCCGATGTGGGCGAAGTTGTAGACGGTCGGCCCGCAGGTGTAGAGGCGGACGACGTTACCCTCGAGGGGCTTGAGCTCCTCGACTCTCCTGGAGAGGCTGTTGTAGACGTTCATTTGGCGTGTATTATACCATATTCGCAGCTCGTGGCCTTCCAACCCTTCAACCTTTCAACCTTTCAACCCTTCAACCCTTCAACCTTTCAACCTTTCAACCTTTCAACTTTTCAACCTTTCAACCTTTCAACCTTTCAACCTTTCAACTTTCAACGGCAACGCCGCAGATGCCGTCGGAGAGGCCGGCGCGGACGAGCGCGTAGCGGCGCGAGCCGTCGGGGTAGACGAGGATCGCGGCGGAATCGAGGAAGCGCGGCCAGTTCGCGCGGGAGAACTGCGGAATCGCGCCGCGCGCGGCAAGCAGCGCCGCGATGTAGCAGTCGTGGGTCGAGGCGATCAGAAGCCGCCGCTCCAGCCGCTCCAGCAGCCAGCGCTCGCATCTGTCCGCCGAGGCGGCGAGCGGACGAAAGCCGGGGAGATTCCCGGTCGCGTAGTATTCGCAGCACGCCTCGAAGAAGTCCCGCTCCTTGAACACCTTCAGCACAATGAGCGGATCGTCGTAGTAGAACGACCCGTTGCCCAAGAGCTCGTCGACCGGGATCGCCGGCGACTTAACCCCCATCCCCTCCGCAATCGCCGCGGCGGTCATCCGGGTGCGCCGGAGCGGACTGGAAACGAAGGTGACGTCGTCTTTGAACTCCGCGAGCATGGTGCCGAAGCGGAGCGCGGTGGCCATGCCCGCCTCGGTAATCGGCAGCCTGTCGCCGAAGGTGGGGTCGTCGTGGTCGATCTTCGGACGCTCCGCGTGGCGCACCTGCAGCACCGCGCGCGCGCCGCGGCGAAGCTCCGCGGCAAATTCACCGATCGTCATCTCCCCTTCCATCCGCCTTCCTCCGCCGCGCGCAGTTCCGCCGCGCCAAGCCCCGCGAGCAGGATGCGCTTGTTCTTCGAAGTCTCGCCGCCGGCAAAGCTCACCCGGCTCTTCGGCAGCGAGAAGGCGTCCGCCAGCGTCTCCACCAGCTCCTTGTTCGCCTTGCCGTCGACCGGCGCCGAGCGGATCCGCACCTTGAGCGCGTCGCCGACGACGCCGTCGACGCCGCTACGCGACGAACGCGGCTGCGCCCGCACGTTCAACACCACTCCCTCCGCCGTCTCGCTGTAATACGCCATCCGCTTACTCCTCGTCAGACCATCGGCGCGAAGCCCAGCACTCCGCAGTCGTCCCCGACCAGATACGAGCCCGCAATGGCGCGGTGGACGTGCTCCTTCGCGCCAGCGACCGCCGCCTCGATTCCTCGCCCGAGCGCCAGTTCCGCCGCGAGTGCCGCGGCCAGCGTGCATCCGGTGCCGTGGGTCGAGACGGGATTCTCTATCCACGGAAGCGGAAACTCGCGAATGGCAAACGAGCCGTCGGGCGCGCGCGTGCAGAGCACGTCCACCGCCGCCTGGCCGGAGCCGTGGCCGCCCTTCACCAGCGTCGCGCAGCCGTAGCGGCCGCAGATCTCCCGCGCCAGTTCCGCCGCGTGGGCGGCGTCGGCGGCGCGGGCGCCGTCCGCAGGGTCGAGCCCGCACAGCGCCTCCGCCTCGGGCAGGTTGGGGGTGGCGATTGTCGCGAGCGGCAGGAGCCGCCGCTTGATCGACTCCACCGCGTCCTCGGAGACGAGCCGCGCGCCGCTGGTGGCGATCATCACCGGGTCGACCACCTTGGCGATCTCGGGATGCGCCCCGATCCGCGCGGCGATCGCCTCGATCGCGGCGACGTCGGCAAGCATGCCGGTCTTCAGCGCACGGATAGAGTAGACGCCCAGCACCGCGTCGAGCTGCGCGGCGACGAAGTCGGCCGGCACCGCCATCGCGGCGCTTACGCCGGACGGGTTCTGCGCGGTCAGCGCGGCGAACACGGTGCAGCCGTGGAGGCCGTAGGCGTGGAACGCGCGCAGGTCGGCCTGGACGCCGGCGTTGCCGCCGGAATCGCTGCCGGCGATGGTCAGGCAGCATGGCGCGACGGACGCGGGGCTATTTGAGTTCGACTTCATAGAATCTGGCGATGTCGGCCTTGAGCTTGGCGAAGATCTCCGGGTCCTGGATGTCGGTCTCCAGCACCAGCTCGAGCTTGCGCTCAGGGTCGGACGCCTTCAGCGTCTTGAGCTCCACGCCGTCGAGGTGCCGGCCGATCTTTGCGTCGCAGGTCTTCCTGCCATTCTCGGTCACGGTCAGCTTCGCGTAGCGGTCATACTTTCCGAAGTAGTGGAAGTCGTCCGGCGACTGGTCGGCGCCGCAGGCGGGCCGCGGCGGGAACGGCACGTCGCGGATCACCGCCGCGCGCAGGATCGCCGCGGCCGCGTTGCCCTTATAGGTCGGGCGCACGGGGATGGTGACGGTGGTCACCGAGTTGCCCGGGATGCGCACCCGGTACTTGCCGACGCCCATCGCGAAAGGCTGGTAGGCGAACTCGCGCGAGAGGCGGCCGAAGCCGGCGATCTCGTGCGCGTCGGCATACGCCTCGTCGCAGAAGGTGGAGCGGATGTCCGGCGCGCCCGGGGTGCACCAGCCGTCGAATTCGAAGTCGAACTCGACGTCGTGCGGGTTCATGTTCACGCAGAGGACCGCCCAGATGCCCTTGTCTTTGGAACGGGTCACGAGGTACTCGCAGTCGCCCTTGACCTTCGGGAGGTCGGCGGTGGCGAGCCCCTTGCGGATGCCGAGGCGGTGGTCGAGGACGCTCGCGTAGTAGTCGGAGCATGCCCAGACCGCGTTCGACGCGCCCGCCGAGAACGCGCCGTAGTTGGCGCTGCCGAAGTCCATCACCACCGGATAGCGCAGGAGCGACTCCACCATCAGCTGCATCGCCGGGCCCATGCTGCCGACGACGGCGCGGCTCTCGCCGGCGGACTCGAAGTCGGGGCGGTCCGGCCCGCCGTTCATCCACTGCACCTGCCAGCTGCCGGTCTTGGTCTTCGGGTTCCAGTTGGACCACATCAGCGAGCCGGTCTGGCAGCGGAACTCGTGGAGGTTCATGCCGTCCACGTCGGGGTGGGCGACCATCATCAGCATGAAGGCGGACTTGTTCAGCGTCTCGCGGAAGCGCTGGTGCGACGGCACCTCCTCGTCGGACCGGTCGCGCCACTCGGTGATCCAGAACTTCTTGCCCTTGAGCTCGGGGAACGCCTCGGTGAAGCGGCGGTAGCGCCGCAGCCCCCAGTAAGTGGCGGAGAACGGGGCGTCCGCGCCGTAGGTGTGGTAGATGACGTGGCTGACGTTGTGGATCTGCGGGGCCATCGCCTTGATGAAGCGCGCCGACCACTGGTTCATGCAGCTGGCGTCGAAATATCCCTTCGCCTCGAGCTTCTCGGCCTGCTCGGTGCGGGCGCGCACCGCGGCGATGTCCGGGTCGGCGCTGAAGTACTCGGCGAGCGGCATGCCGATCTCGCACTTGGGGAAGATCCGCTTGATCTCGGGGACGATCTCGCACCACCTGGCGGCGAAGTTCTCGGGGGTGTTGAACTCGTTGTCGTACATCGAGCGGCCGGCCCAGTACGGCTCGTTGCCGAGCTCGAAGCCGGCGACCACCTCCTCGAATCCGTTGTCGACGATCCACTGCACGTAGTCGCAGATGTGCTGCTTGATGACGCCGATGTCGGAAGTGCCGGCTCCCGTCTCCAGGTTGGTGAGCGCCCCGTAGTTCTCGAGCGTCAGAATCACCTTGATGCCGTACTCCTTGTAGAAGGAGAAGGCGTTCTTCATGTCGGTCGTCCGCTCCGCGAAGCGGTTCTTCATCTTGCCGGTCTTCTTGTCCTTGACCATCAGCGCGCCGGCGCCGATCTGCCACTGGCGGTTGGCGCTCCACTGGCGGACGAACCTGGCGCCGCACTGCCGGAACAGCCGCGCAGCCTCGGCGCGATGGGTCTCGAAGAGCCACTTCGCGTCCTCGCCGCCGCCCACGCCGCCGCCGGCGTAGCCGAGCACCGGCGCGCACGACGACGCCGAGACGTCGCGGATCGGCTTGGCGTTCAGGTGGAGGGTGATCTTCGCCGGCGCGGGCGGCGGCTCCTCCACCGCCGTAGTGCATCCGCCTGCGGCGGCAAGCGCGGCCAGCACCGCCGCACCCAGTGTCTTGTTGTCCATGTTCATTCCTTTCTTTTTTGTTTTTTTTAAATCGCCATCCCTACGCCTCCCAGGGCATCGGCTCCCGGGGCGTGATCGTCAGCTCGTCCGAGAGTCCGAAGGAGATGCAGCCCTGGCCGACGGCCTTGTCGAGCTCGGAGAGGAAGGAGAGCGTGACCGCCGCGCGGCCGCGGAGCTCTACCTCAACCGTGCGCCCCTCGTGATCGAGCTCGATGCGGACCGGCAGCAGGCCGGGGCTCTTCGCGACGGCCTCGTTCAGCGCCGCGGCACGGCGCGGCGTGTCGGGGTCGGAGCTGTCGAGCCGCACCGTCAGCCCCTTCGACACCATCGGCATCGCGTCCTCGAGCGGCATCGCCTCCTTGATGGTGAAGGAAAGGTCGCCAATCTGGGGATGCTCGCGGCGGACGTCGTCCTTCGCGTAGACCGCCTTGTGGGCGATCTCGCCCGTCACCATCACCAGCTGGTCCTTCTTCTGCTCGAGGCCGGCGCACTGCGTCCATACCTTGGCGAACGCCGCGCCCTCCGCGCGGCCGCGGCCGTCGTCAAGCGCGAGCACCGCCCACTTCGCGCCCACGCTGCCGTCGGGACGCGGCTTCGGCGTCTTCACGAAGCACTGCTCGAGGATCCCCACCGCCCGGACGTCGATCTTCTTGAGGAGCGTCTTGTCGGCGGCCGCCTTGATCACGGGCTTGAGCTTCGCCACCGCCTTGTTGACGGCGTCCCGGTCGGACCAGTTCACTCCGCCCTTCGCCCTGAGCGCGGCGCGCGCGAGGCCCTTGAGGATCCAGTCCTTCTCCTCGCCGGTGCGGAGGAGCGACTCGACGTCCTGCCGCTCCTCGCGCGCCTCCGCCTCCGCCGCGTCCTCGCCGTCCGCCTCGCCATCGCCGACGGTCTCGTCGTCCGCGCCCTCGGCCTCGTCCGTCTCCTCCGCAGGCTCCTTCCTGCGCTCGATCATCGAGAAGTCGAACGGCACCGTCTCGGCGTCCTTGCGGTCGACCCGCATCGCCGACGCCTCCCGGAGCAGCTCGGCGCAGCACGCGAGCGGGTTGCCGGAGATGTAGACGCCGAGTAAGTCGCGCTCGTTCTTGAGGTCCTCGGCCGGCGCCCAGGGCGGGATGTCGGCGAGGCATGAGTCGTCCGCCACCTCCTTGCCGCCGTCGGCCATGAGGTCGAAGAAGTTCGTCTGCGCGCTTGCGCTCTCCTTGGCGTGGAGCTGGGACTTCTTGAGTGCGAACTCGATGTTGCCGAAGAGCTTCGCGCGGTTGGGTTCAAGGGTGGAGAACGCGCCCGTGCGCACCAGGTTCTCGAGCACGCGGCGGTTGACGAGGTTGAGGCCAGCGAGGCGCATGCAGAAGTCCATGAACCCGGTGTAGGGGCCGTTCGCCTCGCGCTCGGCGACGATCGCCTCGGCCGCCGCCGCGCCGACGCCCTTGATGCCGCCGAGGCCGTAGCGGATGCCGCGCGCGTCGCGGGTCGGGGTGAACCGCGCGCCGGACTCGTTGACGTCCGGGAGCTTCAGCGCGAGCCCGATCTCCTGCGCCTCGGCGACGAAGCCGGGGAGCTTGTCGAAGTTGCCGATTTCGGACGAGATCTGCGCGCACATGAACTCGGCCGGGTAGTGCGCCTTGAGGTAGCCGGTCTGGTAGGCGATCCACGCGTAGCAGACGGAGTGGGACTTGTTGAACGCGTAGGACGCGAACGCCTCCCAGTCGCTCCAGATCTTCTCCACGAGGCGCATCGCCGCCGCCTCGTCCTCCCACTCGCCGACGCGGAACGCCTTGTTCGCCATGCAGCCCTTGACGAACTTCGCCTTCAGCTCGTTCATCACGTCGATGAGCTTCTTGCCCATCGCCTTGCGCAGCATGTCGGAGTCGCCGCGGGAGAATCCGGCGAGGTCGCGCGAGAGCAGCATCACCTGCTCCTGGTAGACGGTGATGCCGTAGGTGTCCTTGAGCCGCTGCTCCATCAGCGGATGGTCGTATGCCACCTCCTTGCGGCCCTGCTTGCGGTCGACGAAGTCGGGGATGTACTCCATCGGGCCGGGGCGGTAGAGCGCGTTCATGGCCACGAGGTCGGAGAGCCGCTCGGGCTGGAGCGCCCGGAGCCACTTCTTCATGCCCGGCGACTCGAACTGGAAAAGGCCGGTCGTCTCGCCGCGGCCGAAGAGCTCGTAGGTCTCGCGGTCGTCGTCCGGAATCCTGTCCGGGTCGAGGAAACCGTCGGCGCCGCGGATCGCCTTCGGGACGCGCGGGCTGTCCTTGCCCAGCAGCGCGACGCACTCCTTCTCTACCGTGAGCGTCTTGAGCCCGAGGAAGTCCATCTTGAGGAGCCCCACCGGCTCCACGAAATGGCCGTCGTACTGGGTGGTGAGCAGCTTGTCGCCGCCTGCGGCGCCCTCGCCGTCGGGCTTCTTCTTCCCGCCCTTCTCCGGCGTCTGCATCACCGGCAGGGTCTCGACGATCGGGTCGCGCGAGATGATGACGCCGCAGGCGTGCACGCCGGGCTGGCGTATGCAGCCCTCGAGCCGGGCGGCGCGCGCCATGAGCGAGTGCACCGTCGTGTCGGTGCTGTTGAAGGCGTCCACCAGGTCGGGCGAGTAGTCCTTGTTGGCCTCGCCGTGCTTGTCGGTAGGGCTCGTCGCCGCCTTGAAGGTGATCTTGGGGGTGTCGGGGACGTAGGAGGCGAGCTTGTTGGTGGCGGCGAGGTCGTAGCCCATCACCCGCCCGACGTCCTTGATCGCGCTCTTCGCCGCCATCTGCCCGAAGGTGACGATGTGGGCGACGTGGTCGGCCCCGTAGCGGCGCGTCACGTAGTCGAGCACGCGCTCGCGCCCGGCGTCGTCGAAGTCGACGTCGATGTCGGGCATGGAGATGCGGTCGGGGTTGAGGAACCGCTCGAAGAGGAGGTCGTACTTGAGCGGGTCGACGTTGGTGATCCAGAGCGCGTAGGCGACCGCCGAGCCGGCCGCCGAGCCGCGCCCCGGGCCCACCCACACCCCGCACTCCTCGCGCGCGGCGCGGATGTAGTCGCAGACGATGAGGAAGTAGCCGGGAAAGCCCATCAGCTTGATCGTCCTGAGCTCGAACTCGAGCCGCGCGCGGATGTCGTCCGGCAGCGGGTCGCCCCAGCGCTTCGCCGCGCCGGCCCAGACGAGCGAGGCGAGGTAGTCCGCCTCGAACTTCACCCGCAGCACCTTGTCGTAGCCGCCGAGCCGCTCGAAGTTGCCCGCCTTGTCCTCGTCGAACTCGGCCTTCAGCGCGTCCGCGCCGAACCGCTTCGCGTAGTCGGCTTCGCTGCCGAAGGACGGCGGAATCGCGAACTTCGGCACGATCGGCGGGCCGTCGAGCCTGTACTCTTCGACCCGCTCGGCCACCTCGAGCGTGTTCGCCACCACCTCCGGACACTCGGCGAACAGCGCCGCCATCTCGTCCGCCGTCTTGAGGTACTCCTGGCCGGTGTAGACCAGGCGCTTCTCGTCCGATAGCTTCTTGCCGGTAGAGAGCGCCAGAAGGACGTCGTGGGAGTCGTCGTCCTCCGCGTCGAGGAAGTGGACGTCGTTGGTGGCGATAACGCGGATCCCGAGCCTCTTCCCCAGCTCCAGCGCGCCCTTGACCACCTTGAGCTGGCGCGCGTAGAGGTCGGTGAACTCGAGCTGCGCCGAGGCGGGCACGTCCGGACCGGACTTCGCCGCCTTGTGGAGCATCACCTCGAGCGAGTAGTCGTCGCCGAAGAGGTCGCGGTACCAGGCCGCGGCACTTTCCGCGGCGGCCATGTCGTCCGCGGCGATCGCCTGCGCCACCTCGCCGGCGATGCAGGCCGAGGAGCACATCAGCCCCTCGTGGTAGCGCTCGAGGAGCCTCTTGTCGATGCGCGGGCGGTTGTAGAAGCCGTTGACGCTGGCCTCGGAGATCAGCTTGACGAGGTTGTGGTAGCCGGTCAGGTTCTTCGCGTGCAGGCAGAGGTGGTGGCGGAACTCGCCCTTGTCGCGGCTGAGGTAGTCGCCGGTGGAGGTGACGTAGGCCTCGCAGCCGAGGATGGGCTTGACCGTGGCGCCGGCGAGCTCGCCGTAGACCTTGTCCTTCTTCGACCGGCACTCGTCGTAGAAGCTCTTGAGCGCGAACAGGTTGCCGTGGTCGGTGACGGCAAGCGCCTTCATGCCCAGCCGCCGCGCCTTCTTCACGAGCGGCACGATCTGGCACTGCCCGTCGAGCAGCGAATAGGTGGTATGAAGGTGTAGATGTACGAACTCGGCCATGTGCGTGTATTATAGCATAACCGGCGCGGCCTTGTCCTACGCCCCGCCCGGATCTCCAATCCGCCGCGCAAACTGCCGCGGCCTTTCAACCTTTCAACTTCACATCTGGAGTTTAGCCGTCATCCACTACTTCCCTTCGCCGTTTACAACTTCCCAACGGCCGCCCTTGTCTGGGCCAATACGACGGATACGCCCAGTCGCTCTCAATTTGTCCAGCACCTTGCGCACTCCTGCAACAGACAAACCAATCGCTTCGGCCATTTTGGGCAAGGACATAGTTGGATCATCTTTCAGCACAAGCAGTAGCCGATCATCACTTTTCATGCTACTTTTCATGCTACTTTTCATGCTACTATCCTGTTTGAACTGGTCAAGTTCCTGCTGTTGCCCAGCCTTGGCAACTTTGGCTTCAAACGCCGTAATCAATCTGAACGAGAACTCCGCCTTGCCATTGCCGTTTGCCTCAAGCTCGTCCTGCACCATGTTGATGCCGCGATTGTAGCAGTTGACGTAGCCAAGCACCTTCATGGCTTCGGCGATTATCGGGTTGCGATAGTCGCTGACGTTCGGGAAGTTCTCGGGCCTCGCCCGTCCATAGAGCCCGCCATGATTGACGATTTCGAGACGATCCGCATACTGGTAGAAGTGAATCGGCGCATTACCCTGGTAGTCGCGGTGCATGATGGCGTTCATCACAAGTTCGCGTATCGCGCCTTTGGGATAGTCGGTGCGGGTCTCTTCCCGCAATGCGGTCACGAATACGGGGCGCTTCCGCGCAATGGTCGTTTCAATGAAGAGGTCTATCTGCGCGAGCATTCGAACAACTGGCCCATTGAAAGGATGCTCGTTCAGGATGGTAGCCGCCTTGTCGCGCCCGCCGAAGCTTACATATTGGACGTATGCGCCAGGGAAGAATCGGCGAGGGTCTTTGCCAAAGAGCAAGACGGCAGCGTTTGTGGGCAGGCCATACGCGCTGTTGAAGAACCTGAGGGATTCCATTTTGCGTTCAATTGGACGGTCATCGGCAGCAAGGATTTCCGCGTCCACGGCCTTGGGCAGATAATCGTGAAGGAAGAGGTCGAGGTCGATATCATCAAGCGAAGCGCCAAAGCATGGCCGGGCATCGAATGTCGTAAAATTCCGCGCCTTGCGCTCGGCAAGGATTGTCTCTTCTGCGGGCGAAGCGATATCCCGGCGCGGCCCTATGCGAATCCATGTGCGCCCGCGATATCTGACCGGCGGTTGATCGGACGGCAACACTTCCACGGCAATCACATCGCCGCCCGGCAGGGAGAACGAGTCAACCGAAATCGTCGGAATCGGCAATATGTTCCCGTCAGATCGTATGGCCGCAAACTTCTGCAGAAGCTCGTCCGTCGCCTTCATTCCACATGGATGCCCATCATTGTCAACGCCAATAAAGAGATAACCCGGCTTGCCACAGTCTGGCATGTCGTTCGCGAACGCGCAGACAGCCTCGCCGAACTTGTCCTTGTCCGTCGTGGACTTGGTTCGTTCGACACGGTACGTCTCCGTGGAAGCAAGCAGTTTTTCCAATTCACTCTTTGTTATCATAATGTTTCTCCTCACCAGATTATACCATACTGCCGCCATCTGCCGTCAAACTTCATCCGTCAACTTGCGCAGCTCTTCGCGGAGGCGCTCGGCCTCGTCCTCGTCATTATGCATAACAGCATACTCATATACAGGAATTTATCTGCCATGTCTGCCTACTTTGTGAAATTTCAACCGCCGCTGGGCGCATGCCAGCCGCAATTCCGCCCACGATGGCGAGGGCGAGCGCAAGCGCGGACTTGGCATGGGGTTTCATCGCGTGAATTATACCATTTTTGCCGCGGGCCGTGTTGGCTTTCGCGGCAGATTTCCGCCGCGGGGATCACTGGCGGCGGAAGGAGACGGCATAGGCGCCGTCCTCGCCGCTCTCGAAAGGCACCGACTCCACCTCGCGGACGAGCTCGAAGCCGGGATGCCGCGCAAGGAACGCCGCGGCCTGGCCGGAGTTCTCCTCCGGCTCGTTCGAGCAGGTGGAGTAAACGATCGTCCCGCCGAGCGCGAGCCGCGCCACCGCCGCGTCGAGGATCTCCGCCTGGAGCTTCGCGAGCGCGGCAAGCCGCTTCTCGCTCCAGTTCCAGCGCGCGTCGGGGCGGCGCCGGAGGACCCCGGTGTTGGAGCAGGGGGCGTCGACGAGGATCTTGCCGAACAGTCCGGCGGCGGCTGGCGGGGGCTCGGGGACGACCTCGACGTCGAGCCGCAGACGCGCGGCGTTCTCCTCCAGCTTGCGGCGGCGGGATGGATTCACCTCGCAGGCGACGACCTTGGCGCCGCGCCAGGCGAGCTGCGCCGTCTTGCCGCCGGGGGCGGCGCAGAGGTCGAGGACGCGCTCGCCGGGCTGGACGTCCATCAGCTCCACCGCGTGGCGCGTAGCGGGGTCCTGCACGATAAAGTCGCCTTCGGCATAGCCGGGCTCGGACTCGACCCGCCGGCCGTGCGCAAGCGGCGCGAAGGTGCCGTCGCGGCGGGCGAGGAACACCGACGGCGGCTCGTTGTGCCAGCGGCAAAGCCGCTCCGCCGCTTCCGCGCCCCAGCGCGCGGTCCAGCGCCGCACCAGCTCCGTCGGGAAGCTCTCCCGGACCTCCAGCGGCGCGGCGGCGACGAGCGCGGCGAGCTCGTCCCGCCGGCGCAGCAGGTTGCGGAGGACCCCGTTCACCACCCTGGCGACGGACTTCTGCTCGCATGCCTTCGCCGCCTCGACGGTCTCGTTCACCGCGGCGAAGTCGGGCACGTCGTCCATGTAGAGGACCTGCGCGGCGCCAATGTAGAGGAGCGCCTCCAGCTCGCCCTTCGGCCACCGGCTCACCAGCTGGCCGAGGACGAACCGCAGCGTGCGCAGCCGGCGGATCGCGGTGAAGACGAGGTCCTGGACGAACGCGCGGTCGGGGCCGTCCGGCAGCAGCGAAGGCGCGAAGTCCTTCGTCAGGAGCCACCTCGCCAGCGCAAACGCCGCGGCACGCCTGGAACCGCCCGCCACCAACGCCCCGCCGCGCTACATGTTGGAGACCACGGCCTTGATGCGCCGCACTCCGGCGGAGCTCGACTGCTCCTTGAGGATCTTGAAGCCGCCGAGCTCCTTCGTGTTCGCCACGTGCGGCCCGCAGCAGATCTCCTTCGAGACGTCGCCGATCGTGTAGAGCGTCACCTGGTCGCCGTACTTCGAGCCGAAGAGCGCCATCGCGCCCTCGGCCTTCGCCTCCTCGACGGTGGTCGTCTTCTTCGAGACCTCGATGCCAGCGGCGATCCACTCGTTGACGAGCCGCTCGACCTCGGCCTTCTGCTCGGCCGTCATCGGCTCGGGCCAGGTGAAGTCGAAGCGGAGTCGCTCGGCGGTGATGTTGGAGCCCTTCTGGTTGGCGGTGGGACCGAGCACCTTGTGGAGCGCGGCGTGGAGGAGGTGCGTCGCCGTGTGCATGCGCGTCACCACCTCGGAGTTGTCCTGGAGGCCCGCCTTGAACGAGCCGGCGGACGTGGTCCTGGAGAGCTCCTGGTGCTTGCGGTTCGCCTCCTCGAAGCCCTCCTTGTCGACCGTAAGCCCGTCCTTCGTCGCCATCTCGACCGTCATCTCGAGCGGGAAGCCGAAGGTGTCGTAGAGCTTGAAGGCGGTCTTGCCGCTGATCTGCGACTGGCCGTGCGCCTTCAGCTGCTCGGCGACCTTCTTGTACATCGCCTCGCCCTTGTCCAGCGTCGCGTTGAAGCGCTTCTCCTCGGCCTCGAGGTCGAGGCGGCACTGCTCCAGGTTGGCCTTGAGCTCGGGGTAGACGTGACTGTACTTGTTGCAGATCGTCTCCGCGAGCTTCACCGTGAAGCCCTCGGCGATGCCGATCATGCGGGCGAAGCGGACGGCGCGGCGGATGAGGCGGCGGAGGACGTAGTTGGCGCCGATGTTGCCCGGCTTGACTCCGCCCTTGGGGTCGCAGAGGATGAACGTCGCGGTGCGCATGTGGTCGGCGATGACGCGGCGCGCCTTGAGGACGTCGGCCGGGTCCATGTCCGCCGGCACGTTCGCGAGCTCGTCGATCTTCGCCATGATCGGCGCGAAGATCTCGGTGTCGTAGACGGTCGGCGCGCCGCTCATCATGCAGACGGTGCGCTCGACGCCCATGCCGGTGTCGACGTTGTGGCGGCCGAGCGGCTCGAACTCGCCCTTCTCGTTCTTGTTGTACTGCATGAAGACGTCGTTCCAGATCTCGATGTACTTCCCGCAGTGGCAGCCGGGGCGGCAGCCGGGGCCGCACTTCTCCTTGCCGGTGTCGATGAACATCTCGGTGTCGGGGCCGCAGGGGCCGGTCGTTCCCGCCGGACCCCACCAGTTGTCCTCGCGCGGCAGACGGAAGATGCGCTCCTCGGGGATGCCGAGCGACTTCCAGATCGCGACCGCCTCCTCGTCCGCCGGGATGTAGCCCTCCTCGCCCTCCCTGCCTTCGCCGCGGAAGACGGTGACGTTGAGCTGCTCCGGCTTGAATCCGAGGTGTTCGGTGAGGAACTCGAAGCTCCAGGAGATCGCCTCCTTCTTGAAGTAGTCGTTCAGCGACCAGTTGCCGAGCATCTCGAAGAAGGTGAGATGCGCGGCGTCGCCCACCTCGTCGATGTCGCCATCGCGCCCATCAGGTAGGGGACGAGCGGGTGCATGCCGGCGGTGGTGAAGAGGACGGTCGGGTCGTTCTCGGGGATGACCGACGCCCCGGGGATGACTGCGTGCCCCTTGGACTTGAAAAACCCGAGGTAGAGGTCCCTCAGCTCGTCTGCGGTGATGTTCTTCATATCGTCACTTGTTGATCTGCTTGTGGTTCATGAATTCCCAGATGCGGTCCATCCACGTGTAGCTTCCCGTGCCCGGGACGGCGTTCTTCTGGAAGCAGTGGTTGCGCGTGGCGAGGGTGTGGAGGTCGCACTGGATCCACATGCTGCGCATCTGCTCCCAGGCCTTAACCGAGTTCATCGCCGCCCAGCCGTCCGCGTCGCCGTGGATGAACACCATCGGGCAGGTGTCCTGGTCGAACGCAAACTCGGGCACGAGGCGCGAGTCGTCCTCGTTGCCGCCCTTGGCGTTCGGCTTCTCGGCGCCGTCGGAGAGCGCGTAGGCGGGGTAGATGCCGACCGCCCACTGGACGTTGCAGGGGATCTTGTCGGTCTCGTCGACGTTCCAGTACGCGCGGCTGCGCGAGCTCGTCGCGCCCATGAGCGTGAGATGCCCGCCGGCCGACGAGCCCATGATGCCGATGCGGTTGGGGTCGAGCCCGCGCGACGGCGCCTCGGCGCGAACGAGCCGGATGCAGCGCTGGAGGTCGGCCCAGGCGGTTGTGTGCTTGGCAAGCCCCTTCGGGCGCGGAGTCCTGTACTTCATCGTGACGACCGCCATGCCCTTCTCGTTCAGGTAGCGGCGGAAAGGCGCGACCTCGAAGCCGTACGGGTCATTGCCCTGGTAGCTGCCGCCGGAGTAGATGATCTGGATCGCCTTCGTGGTGAGGTTGGAAGGAACGTACCACTCGAGGTAGGGCACGCACTGGTGCTTCTGGGCGTACGGCATCTTGCCCTTCGGCCAGAGGTCGGCCTTTGCGTACTTGGACTTGTCGTGGAAGTCGGTGGCGTAGCGGTCCATCAGCTCCACGCCCTTCCCCAGGGGACCGAGAAAGCCCATCTGCACCATGAACTCGTGCGCGCGCTCGAACCAGTTGTCGTAGGCGGTGGACTCCGCCTTGCCGTCGTTCCAGCCCCAGAAGCCGTGGTTGCGGTCGGCGAAGAGATGCAGCTCGGCCGGCACCTTCCGCTTCCTCAGCTCGCGGTAGACTAGCGTCGAGGACATCGGAGAGTAATGGTCGACACTGCCGTGGAACATGCACATCGGCGCGGTCTGCGCGTCGAACTTGAAGATCTTGTCGAGCTTGGCGTCGATCGCCTGGCCGTTGCGCTGGTTGGGGCCGGTAAGGCCGTCGTCCACCCCGTAGGCGATCGCGCCGGTGATCGCCCAGTTGACGTTGCAGGGCGTCTCCCGGTCGAGGTCGTCCACCGGCTCGTACGCCGGCGTCATCGAGCTGGTGGCGAGCAGCGTCGCGAGGTGGGAGCCGGCGGACATCGACATCGTGCCGATCCGGTCGGGAGAGAAGCCGCGCTTCGCCGCCTCCGACCGCACCACCCTGACCGCGCGCTGGCCGTCCTCCCACGCGGTGCGCCAGATCTCGAGCCCCTTCGGGCGCGGCGTGCGGTAGACGAAGTTGACGCACTGGCAGCCGATGTAGGTGAAGCGCTTGTTCCATTCCCGGATGAGCCCGACGTCGCAGCAGCATTCATAGCTGCCGCCGGAGATGAGGATCATGCACGTTCCGTTCGGCTTCGCCGGCGGGTCGAACCACTCGAGGTAGGGTTCCTTCCCCTTTTCCTTCTCATCCGTCATCGCCGCGATCTGGTGCGGCTGGGCGTCGGGCATCCTGCCCTCGGGCCAGATCTTCATCCGCTCGCCGGCGACGGCGCCGAGGCAGAGTCCGAGCGCCAGCGCAAACATGGTTCTCTTCATGGTGTTTGTTCCTTTCCTTGGTTTGAATATCTTCCTACCTGCCCGCGAGCGCGAGCTTCACCACCTGGCCGACGGAGTCGACGGACGGATTCGCCGCGAGGACGTCCGCGACCATCTTCGCCGAGGCGTCCTCGGCGAAGCCGAGCGCCCTCAGCGCCATGATCGCGTCGTTCGCCATCGGCGCCGCGCCCGGGGCACCGCCCGCCGCGGCGAAGGCGAACTGGCCGACCTTGTCCTTCAGCTCCACGCAGATCTTCCCCGCGGTCTTGCGGCCCACGCCCTTGATGGACGAGATCCGCTTCACGTCCCCGCCGGCGATCGCCTGCGCGAGGTCGCCGAGCGAAGTGCCCGAGAGCATCGAAAGCGCGATCTTCGGCCCCACCCCGCTCACCGAGACGAGCATCGTGAACATCTCGCGCTCCTCCGCCGTCGCGAAGCCGAAGAGCGCCTCCGCGTCGTCCCTCACCACGTGCGCGGCAAGGAGCTTCGCCTCCTCGCCGGCCCGCGGCAGACGGTCGTAGGTGGAAAGCGGGATGAAGAGCTCGTAGCCGACCCCGCCCGCCTCGACGACGGCGCGCGTCGGCTCCTTCTCGGCGAGGATCCCCCTGATGTACGCGATCATGGCGCGGCCTCCTTTTCCTCCTTGCGCCGCCGCGGCGTCAGCAGCGAGGCGAGAACTATCATCCCCGCGCCGACGCAGATGCAGGAGTCGGCGAAGTTGAAGCACGGAAAGTGGCTCGAGCCCCAGTGGAAGTCGAGCATGTCGACCACGTAGCCGCGGAAGACGCGGTCGATGACGTTGCCGATTATGCCCGCGTAGACGAGCGGCTCGGCGACGGCGCCGAGGACCGACGCCATGCGCGGGCTGCCCTCCGGCGCGGCGAAGACGTCGCGGCGGCGCCACACCAGCAGCGCCAGCGCGGCGATGCCGAAGACGGCGAGCGGCCAGACCTGTCCCTGGAGCATCCCCCAGGCGCAGCCGCGGTTCTCGACGTAGGCGAGGCTGAAGAGGCCCGGTATGACCGAAACCGCCGCGCGTCCCTTGAGCAGGGCGGCGGCGATCTCCTTGGAAACCGCGTCCACCAGCACGAGGTTGGCGACGACGGCGAAGACGATCAGGAATCGCCTCACTTGTCGGCGCGCTCCATCTCGCTCTGGCACTCCATGCAGGTGAGCACGAAGGGCTGGTTCTGGAGACGGGGCTTGCGGATGAGCTGGCCGCACACGGTGCAGACGCCGTAGGTGCCCTCGTCGATGCGGTGCAGCGCCTCGTCGATCTGCTGGATGGTGCGCTTGATCGAGCCCATCTGGCCGAGCGCCTGCAGGCGCAGGGTCTGGTTGGTGCCGTCGCCGCCGTCCGCCTCGTGGTCCTCGGCCTCGTTGAAGCCGGTGGCCTTCATCGCGTCGACGCCGTTGAGCGCGCGCTCGCGCGCCTCGACGAGCTGCTTGCGGAAGCTCTTCAGGTCGGCGGCGGGGAACTTGGCCGTCGACTTGCCCTGCGCGCGCGTGGTCGGGCGCCGCGCCAGCTTCACCGCCTCCTTCTCGAGCTTCTTCTCGCGCTTGATCTCGGCCGCCTTGCGCTCGGCCTTCATCTGCTGCACGATCGACATGCCGAACGCCACCGCCTTGGCGGTGTCGACCGGCACGTAGTCGCCCTCCGGCGCACGCGCGTTCGGCGACGGGCGCCGGATGATGCGCGGGGGCACGCGGTGCGGGACCTTGCCCTTGTCCTCCGGCTTCTTGGCCGCCGGTTTCTTCGCGGCAGGCTTCTTGGCCGCCGGTTTCTTGGCAACCGGCTTCTTGGCTGCTGGCTTCTTGCTGGACATGGCTGCTGCCTCCTCTTGAAATTTCCTGGTTTGCGGTTAAATCTGCACTCCGGCGGGGAGCTTCATCCACTCGCGGACCGAGTCCGGCAGCGGGCGGATCTCGCGGATCGTCGCGAAGGCGACGCCGCCGTCCGCGCCCGGCAGCTCGAACCCGTCGCCGGGCTTCTTGCCGAGCAGGCCCTGGGCGACGCGCGTCTTCGAGGAGAGGATGCCGAGCTCGGGGTCGTTGTCCCACTCGCCGAGGATGTGCCAGACCTTCTCGCCGTCCTTGGTGTCGGCGACGACCGTGACCCCGGGCATCACCTCGTCGGTCGTGGCGTCGGCGAAGTCGGACGGCTTCACCGCCTCGAGGTCGGCCTGCATCAGCGTCTGCTTCTGCATCAGCTGGCGCTGCTCGTCCTTCGCGTACTGGTACTCGGCGTTCTCCGAGAGGTCGCCGAAGCCCTTGGCGAACTCGATCTTGCGGACGTTCTCGGGCATGTCCTCGTTGATGAGCTTGAGGTACTCCTGCTTCCTGAGGCCGAAGCTGCGGTAGGAGGTTAGGCGCGCGTACTCGCGCTTCTTCTCCACCTTGACGATGTGCTTCTCCAGCTCGGGCACGAGCTTCGCCATCCTGACCACGGTCGTGTGGTGGGTGGACGGGTCCCAGGCGATGGAGGCCTGGAAGCGCTCGAAGAAGAGCACCTGGTCGGCCGTCGAGTTCATCCCGAGCAGGCTGAACATCTTCTCGAGCCACGCCTTGTCGCCGAAGAGCCGGCGCACGAGGTTCTGCATCCTGAGCGTCTCGCCGGAGCGGCGGCCCTCGCCGAGCGCGATCGCGTGGGCGAGGATCGCGGAGATCGGCGGCAGCTCCGGCCAGAGCCTGTAGCCCTTGAGCGTGCGGATCTTCTTGCCGTCGACCTCGACGTCGGCGTACTCGAACTCGCCGAACTGCTCGATCCGCCCGGCGATCAGCGTGGTCAGCGTCGCCGGCGCCTGGGTTTCCTTCATGAAGTCGCCGACGGCCTTGCGGCACGGCCAGACCTCGGCCTCGCCCTCCCTGGACTTGTCGTCCCTGAAGCGCTTCACGATCTCGTCCACCGCCGCGAAGCAGAACTCCGGGATGGCGGCGTAGATCTTCGCCTTCGCCGCGTCGTCGCAGGCGAGGAACGAGATCATCGCGCCGACCTCGCGCGAGGGCAGCGCCGCCGCCGCCTTGACGTAGCGCTTGCGCTCCCAGAGGTAGTCGCGCATCTCCTTCGCCGTCGGGCGCGCGAACCCGAGCTCGGCCACGGTGCAGGCGAGGCGCGCGTAGAGCGCGTCGTCCACCTTGCGCGCCGCGGTCACCGCGAACACCAGCCGGTCCTCGATCTTCGCGCGCACCGCCTCGTCAGCCGCCTTGAGCTTGCCCTGCGCCACGTACTCGCGCACCGCGGCGAGGATCGCCTTCGGGTCGGTCTCGTGCGAGAAGGCCTCGAGCCAGACGTCGCCGTAGTCCTCGGCCGCGCCGGTCACCTGGATCGGGTCGGACTTGCGGGCCGGGATGACGACGCACTTGTCGCGGCGCAGCTCCGCGCGCGCGGTGTCCCAGAACTTCTTCCAGTTGACGCCCTTCACGAAGCCGTTGGCGACGCAGTAGTCCTCGAGCCGCACCAGCGTCATCGACGAGCCGTTGGACTCGATGACGCGCTTGACGAACTCGCCCGGCTTCTCCTTGAGCAGCGACTCGAACGCCGCGGGGTCGACCTCGCGCAGCACCAGGATGTGGCCGTCGGGCGCGCTCTCGAGCATGTCCGCCGCCGCCGCGTAGGTGAACTGGTGGCCGCGGCGGCTGGGGAAGTCGACCGTGACGCGGCGGTAGAAGTAGTCGACCTTCTTCACCTTGCCCACGCCCCAGGTGCGGTTCAGGACCAGCGAGCCGACCTGGAAGGAGATGAGCTTCTCGAGCCTCACGAGCGCGGCGTCGAGCGGCAGCTCGCCGAAGCCGGCGCCGTCGACGTACGACTGCAGCAGACGGTCGTCGGTCGCCTTCTTCAGCGCGTCCTTGACCGCCCCTGACTGCGGGCTCTTCTTCAGTTCCTCCAGATTTCCCCTCACCAAACCGAGCGCGCCCTCGAAATCCCGCTTCTCGACGCACCCCTTGAGCTGCTCTGCCAGAGTCTCCGTTTCTGCCATCTCCTTCTCCCCTTTTGGAAAATTGAATGGCGTGTATTATACCATAATTTCCCCTCTACGCGCAAAGCGCCGTGTCACGGAGCAAGGATTCCTGTTTTAAGGAGAAAGGGCTGCCTCCGCGACAGATTATGCGATGCGGTTAGCGCGGCGGAGGAAGGACGACGGTGGCGGCGACGGGATAGTGGTCCGAGGCGAAGCCGCCGGGGGCGTCGTCGAACGTCGCGTGGTCGAGCACCTTGACGTCTGGCGTCGCGAAGACGTAGTCGATGCGGCAGATCGGCTTGCCCTTGAAGCCGTGGAAGGTCTCGTGCGGACCGCGGTGCGGGGTCTCGGACATCGCGTAGGCGTCCTTCAGTTCCGTCGAGACGAGCGCAATCGGGTTCTCCCTGGCCATCTCCGCGAGCGCGGGGCCGTCCAGCGCGCGCACGAGCTCCGGCGAATCCTCGGATCTATTTGCGCCGAGCGTCGCGTTGAGGTCGCCGGTGAGGAAAATGGTCTCGCCGCGCGCCTTCGCCGGCCTTACGCCGCGTTCGAGCAGCACTTCCATCCCGTTCACCCGCGCCTGGGAGGAGATGTGGTCGAGGTGGGTGTTGAAGTAGCGGAAGACGCGCCCGGTGCGCTTGTCCTTCATGAGCGCCCAGGTGCAGGTGCGCGGGCAGCCCGCGCCCTCGTACTTGCTGCCGGGCTTGTCGGGGGTCTGCGAAAGCCAGAACGTCCCGTCCTCCAGCACCTCGAAGCGGTCCTTGCGGTAGTAGATGTACATCGCCTCGCCGCCGCGGTCGGCGTTGCGCCCGCAGCCGACGCGCGCGAACTCCGGCAGCTCGTCGTCGAGGATGTGGGCCTCGTCCGGGACGCACTCCTGCACCCCGACAAGATCGAACCCGCGCGAGCGGATGACCTCGGCGACGCGCGGTAGCCGCCGGTACCAGCGCAGCTCGCCCGTGTCCTTGCCGGTCCGGCAGCGGACGTTGAAGGAGGCGATGGTGAAGGCAGGGCCGGCGGCCTGGGGGGCGGTGGGCTGCGCCTGGGGGGCGGTGGCGCAGCCGGAGACGGCGGCAACGACCGCCGCCAGCAACAGCCTGCGAAAAGACACCGTGAGGACTCGGCGTAGCGAAGGGACGGCGAACTCAGCGGACTTGACCATGGCGGCTATTCCTCCTCGGGGGTGCCTTCGGTGACGTCGAGGATCCAGGCGGTGTCGGCCCAGCATGGATGCGACTTGTCCTTGAAGATCTCCTGGAGAATCGGCTTTTTCACCTCCTCGTCGCGGTTGAGGACGTCGTTGAAGACGAGCTCGACGAGCTCCTGGTCAATCGACTTGTCCATCAATATCCCCACCAACAGCATCACGTTGTCGTCCGGCACCAGGTTGAGCGCGCGTTGGAGGCACTCCTCGCGCCGCTCCTCGGGCAGCTTCCTGAACGCGGCGACGAAGGCGTCGGAGTCGGCAAGCGACACCCCTTCGTCCCTGGGCTCCATCCAGCTGTCGACGAGCGCGTCGAACGCATTGACGAGCTTCTCATCAGGGTCTTCGTCTTCGTCGGCGTCCCCGTCGTCGGCGTCACCGCCATCCTGCTCCCCGCCGTCGACATTCCCGGACTCGGAGTCCTCCCCCTCGTCGGCATCTCCTTCCGGCGAATCCTCCTCCACGATCTCCACATCCTCGTCGTCGGAGGCGTCGTCACCCGGACTCATGACGCCGCTGGGTCCAAGCAGAAGCAGAAGTGCGACGGCAATGGCAAGTGCCGCCGCCAGCAGCGCGATTATGGTCTTGGTAGTCGTCTTTCGGTTCATCTGTCGGTTCCTTCCATGAATGATTTTCCTGGTCACGAAAACCCGGCCTTCGCGAGCGCCTCCTCGGTGAGCCCGCCGGGCGCGGCGGCCGGCGCTGCGGCGCCGCGCTCCGCCAGGTACTTGCCCACGATGTCGCCCTCGAGGTTGACCTTGTCGCCAGCCCGCTTCGCGCCGAGGATGGTGCCGCGCGCCGTCGTGGGGATGAGGTCGACCGCGACGTAGTCGTCGCCGATCGCGGTGATGGTGAGCGAGACTCCATCGACGGTAATCGAGCCCTTCAGCACCGACTGCGCGGCGAGGACGCGTCCGCAGCGGATCTTGAGCCGGAAGTCGCGCCCGGCCTTCTCCCTGGCGACGATCTCGCCGCTGCCGTCGACGTGTCCCTGCACGATGTGCCCACCCAGCGGGTCACCGGCCCGGACCGCGCGCTCGAGGTTGACCTTCGCGCCCGGCACGAGCTCGCCGAGGCCGGTGCGCGCCTCGGTCTCGCCAAGGACGTCCGCCGTGAAGCGGGAGCCGTTGCACTTGGCGACGGTCAGGCACACGCCGTTCACCGCCACCGACTCGCCCTCTTCCAGCGGCTTCGTCCAGGGCTTGTCCGCCTCGACTTCGAGGACCAGCCCCGCGCCGCGCGATACACGCTTCACGGTTCCGACTTTCTGCACTATCCCAGTGAACATAGATTAGTCTCCAAAGTATACATTGACCAATATATCGTCGCCGACGCGAACACTACCGTCTTCCAATACCTTGCCGCACAACACATCTTCGACCGGTCGCGAACCGATCACCTTGGGCGCGACTACAGCCAGCCACTGGTCCACCAACCCCTGGTCGGCAAGCGAGCGGGCAAGCTTGAGCCCACCTTCGCAGAGAACGTGCGTGATCCCCATCCGTCCGAGTTCCTCCAGCGCCTTCTTTGCGTCGTCGAAGACAAGCGTCCTGTTCGGTGCGCCGTCGGCGAACACCTGCGCGCTCTTGGGCAGCTTGCCGCTCTTCGAGACGACGACGCGCAGGAGGTCCGGATTTGCATTGTCATGGCTCAAAAGCGACGGGTTGTCACGGCGAATCGTCTCGCCGCCGACCATGATCGCGTCCACCCTTTCGCGCATCCCGCCGGTGAAGCGGCGCGCCTCCGCAGAGGAAATCCACTTGGCGTGGCCACGGTCGTCGCAGATCTTCCCGTCCAGCGACATCGCGATCTTCACCGTGACGTAGGGCAGCCCCGTCGCCACATGCTTGGCAAAAGGAGCGACAAGCGAACTGGCTGCGCGCTCGACCTCGGCGTCCCTTAGCCGCTCACACTTGACGCCCGCCTTGGCAAGCGCGCGCTTCGCCTTGCCGCGGTTCTTCGGGTTGGGGTCCGGGAGCGCGTAGACTACGCGCGAGATTCCTGCCGCGATGATCGCGTCGGTACAGGCGCCAACCAGGCCCGGCTTCGAGCACGGCTCCAGGGTGACATACAAAGTCGAACCCCTGAGAAACTGGCTGCCCGTCCTATACGCCCTGCCGACAGTCACCCACTCGCGCCGCCTCGCATCCTTGATCGCGGCGACTTCGGCGTGGTCGCCGCCGGCCTTCCGGTGCCAGCCCCTGCCCACGATCCTGCCCTCCTTGACGACGACGGCGCCGACGGCCGGATTGGGCCGCGTATGCCCAAGCCCGCGAGCCGCGAGCTCCAGCGCACTGGTCATGAACTCCGCTTCCTGCTTCATCGCTTGAGGCTCTTCGCGTACTTGTCGAGGACGCCGTTGACGAGCGAACGGCTGCGGGGGGACGAAAACCAGTTGACGAGGTCGACCGCCTCGTTGATGACGACGCCGCGGGGGATGTCGGTGCTGCGGAGCTCCCAGGCGCCGAGGCGCAGCACCGCGCGCTCGACCGTGCCGAGGCGGGAGATGTCCCAGTTCTCCATCAGCGGCGCCAGCGCGGCGTCGATTTCGGCAAGTTCGCCAAGGACGCCGAGAACGCGCTCGTCGGCGAATTTCCTCAGCCAGGCCGGGACCTTCTCGCCGCCGTCGCCGCCGTCCTCGGCGTCGAGGCTCTCGTGCTGCGCCCAAAAAGCATCCACCACCGACTGCGGGTCCGCCGCCGGGTTGAGGTCCGCCGCCGTGAGCATCTGAACCGCCCACTCCCGCGCCTGTCTTCTCGTCTCTTTCATGGTTCTGCGTATTATACCACAAAGAAGGCCGAGACGGCGGGATCAGCCGCGCTCGAGGTCGCGGCGGACGGCCTTCTCCTTCAGCGCCTGGCGCTTGTCGTGGGCCTGCTTGCCGCGGCAGACGCCGAGCTCGAGCTTGATGCGCCCGCGCTTGAGGTAGAACTTGAGCGGAACGAGCGTGAGGCCCTTGGCCTCGCTCTTGAGCCTGAGCGCCTCCACCTCCTTCGCGTGGACGAGCAGCTTGCGCCGGCTCTTGGGGTCGTGGTTGAAGCGGTTGCCGAACTTGTAGGCGGCGATGTCGCAGCCGAGGAGCCAGAGCTCGCCGCCGAGGACGGCGGCGTAGCTGCCGGCGAGCGAGACGCCGCCGGAGCGGACCGACTTCACCTCGGTGCCGGTGAGGACCACGCCGCACTCGACGGTGTCGAGCACGGCGTAGTCGTGGCGGGCCCGGCGGTTTTCGGCGAAGACCGGATTGAACTGCTTCGCTTTCATCCGCCCGCGGCCTTGAGTATGCGTCAGCGAAGACCCCCCGCGCCTCAGTCGGCGTAGAGGGAGTTCACGTTCGCGTGCTTCATGTTCCAGCGGGACTTCGCCTCCTCCGCCTTGGCGATGGCGTCGAAGTCCACCTGGGCGATGAGCTTGCCCTGGGCGATCTCCGCGAGCGCGACGTCGGACTTGTCGACGTCGAGCGCGGTGTAGTGCTTGGCGCGGGCCTCGTCGGTCAGCAGCGTGTCCGGGTTCACCAGCGGCTTGGCGCCGTTGATGAGCTCGCGCTCGCGCTTGCTGACCATGTTGATGAGCACCGGGACGGACTGGATCTTCTCCAGCGCGGCCTTGAGCAGCTTGGAATTCATGTCGTTCGGCTCCTTACTTCGCCTGCGCGTCGAGCTCGGCCATGGCGGCTTTGCGGCTCAGCTTGATGCGGCCGCGCTCGTCGACGTCGAGGCACTTCACCTTGATGACGTCGCCCACCTTGCAGACGCCGTCCATCGAACGGAGGAACTTGTCGGAGAACTCGGAGATGTGGCAGAGGCCGTCCATCCCCGGCAGGATCTCGACGAACGCGCCGAAGTCCTTGATCCCCGTCACCTTGCCCTCGTAGATCTTGCCGGGCTCGGCCACGGCGGTGATCTTGCCGACCTCGCGCTTCGCGGCCTCCATCGACTCGAGGCTGGTCGCGAAGATCGCCACCTTGCCGTCGTCGTCGATGTCGATCTGGGCGCCGGTGGACTCCACGATGCCGCGGATGTTCGCGCCGCCGGGGCCGATGAGCGCGCCGATCTTGTCGACCGGGATCTGCATCTCCTCGATCCGCGGCGCGTACTTGTTGAGCTCGGCGCGCGGGGCGGGGAGGATCGTCTCCATGAAGTCGATGATCTTGAGCCGCGCGTCGTGCGCCGCCTTGACCGCGCCCTCCACGAGGTCCCAGGTGAGGCCGCGGAGCTTCAGGTCGACCTGGAAGCCCGTGATGCCCTTCCTGGTGCCGCCGACCTTGAAGTCCATGTCGCCGCAGTGGTCCTCGGCGCCGAGGATGTCGGTGACGAGCACCTTCTTGGACTGGTCCTCGTTGGTGAAGAGGCCGATCGAGATGCCCGCGACGGTGCGCTTGAGCGGCACGCCCGCGTCCATCAGCGCGAGGCAGCCGTTGCAGATCGACGCCATCGACGACGAGCCGTTGGAGCCCATGATCTCGCTCACCACGCGGATCGAGTACGGGAACTCGTCCGGCAGCACCTCCGCGATCGAGCGCTCGGCGAGCGCGCCGTGGCCGATCTCGCGGCGGCCGGTGGAGCCGAGGCGGCCCACCTCGCCGGTGCAGTAGGGCGGGAAGTTGTAGTGGAGCATGAAGCGCTTCGAGGGCTCGCCGCCGGTCACGGAGTCGAGCTCCTGCGCGTCCTTCTTCGTGCCGAGCGTGACCGTCGCCAGCGACTGCGTCTCGCCGCGCGAGAAGATCGCCGAGCCGTGCACGCGGGGAAGCACCCCGACCTGCGCGGAGAGCGGACGGATCTCGTGCTGGGCGCGGCCGTCGATGCGGAGGCCCTTCTCGAGCACGTTCTTCCTGACGGTCTCGATCTCGAGCGCGTCGAAGAGGTGCACGAAGCCGACGGCGTCGACCTCGGGCCACTTCTCGCTGACCTTCTTGAGCAGGTCCTCCTTGATCGCCGAGACCTTGCCCTGGCGCTCGAGCTTGCCCTTGATGAGCAGCGCGGCGGCGAGGGCCTCTCCGCCCTCCTGGCGCATGAAGTCCATCTTGTCCGCGGGCTGCGGGACGTCCTTGATGTCCTTGTCGGGCTTGCCTAGGGCGCGGCGCATCTCGATCTGGAGGTCGATGATCTTCTCGACTTCCTCATGGGCGCGCTTGAGGGTGGCAACGAAGTCCTCGTCGCTGATCTCGCTCGCGGAGCCCTCCATCATCAGGAACTTGCCGCGGATGCCGGCGTAGAGGAGGTCGATGTCGCTCTTCGCCTTCTGCTCGTGGGTGGGGTTGATCACCCACTGGCCGTCGATGCGGCCGATGCGGACGCAGCCGATCGGGCCCATGAACGGGATCTCCGAGATGTGGAGCGCCGCGGACGCCGCGTTGACGGCGAGGAAGTCCGCCTCGCGCGTGCCGTCGGACTGGATCAGCGTCGAGTTCACCTGGACGTCGTTGTAGTAGCCGTCGGGGAAGAGCGGACGGATCGGACGGTCGCACATGCGCGCGGTGAGGATCTCCTTCGAGGTCGGGCGCGCCTCGCGCTTGAAGAACCCGCCCGGGAACTTGCCGGCGGCGTAGAACTTCTCGCGGTACTCGCACTGGAGCGGGAAGAAGTCGATGCCCTCCCGCGGCGTGTCGGTGTTGGTGACCGCCGTGAAGACGGTCGTGTCGCCGTACGAGACGGTGACGGCCCCGGCGGCCTGCTGCGCCAGGAGGCCGGTCTCGATCACGAGGTCCTTCCCCGCGATGTCGACCTTGAACTGCTTTGTGCCTTGCATTGCTTTTTTCTTTCTCTTCTTTGTTTCCGTTTGTCAATCCACGTGAAGCCGAACAGTCGAACAGAACAGCTGAACCTTTCAACCTTTCAACTTTTCAACCTTTCAACCCCTACCTACGGATGCCGAGCTGCTTGATGAGCTCCTGGTACTTCGCCGCGTCCTTGCGCTTGAGGTAGTCGAGGAGCTTGCGGCGGTTCTGCACCTTGCGGAGCAGCCCGTAGCGGCTGGAGCGGTCCTTCTTGTTCGCCTTCAGGTGCTCGGTGAGCGCGGCGATCTCCTTGGTGAGGATGGCGATCTGCACTTCGCTGGAGCCGGTGTCGCGCTCGTGGCGCTGGAACTCGTTCTTGATGGCGGCCTTGTCGATGTTCATCTTTTTCTCTTGCTTTCTTGTTTTGCTACCGCGAGCCGGGAGGTCAAAATGCGCCCATTTCCTATGGGCACGCTCCGAGAATCGAAGCCCCCGCGACAGGGAAAAACCTCCTTAGACAGCCGCAGATTGGCGCGTATTATAGCAAAAAGGCGCTCCGCGTGTCAAACCGCCGCGCCTTTTATGGTATAATACGCGCCCGATATGAAGGACCCGATCATAGAAAGCTACGGCTCCGACGTCTTCTCCGAGAAGGCGATCCGCCGGTTCCTGCCCAGGCCGGTCGCGGCGAAGCTCATCGCCACGATGCGCAAGTCCACCCCGCTCGACCCCACCATCGCCGACGCCGTCGCCGAGGGCATGAAGAACTGGGCGCTCGAAAAGGGCGCGACCCACTTCACCCACTGGTTCCAGCCGCTCACCGGCGGCACCGCCGAGAAGCACGACGCCTTCCTCGAGCCGTGCGGGCCCGCCCAGGCCGTCCAGCGCTTCTCCGGCAAGAACCTCATCGGCGGCGAGACCGACGCCTCGTCGTTCCCTTCCGGCGGACTTAGGTCCACCTTCGAGGCCCGCGGCTACACCGCCTGGGACCCGACCTCGCCGGCCTTCATCAAGCGCCACGAGAACGGCGCCACGCTGTGCATCCCCACGGCGTTCTGCTCCTTCACCGGCGAGACGCTGGACATGAAGACGCCGCTCCTGAGGTCGATCCAGGCCGTCTCCCGCGCCACCGAACGGCTGATGCGCATGTTCGGCCAGAGGCGCGCCCATGTCGAGATTACGCTCGGCGCGGAGCAGGAGTACTTCCTCGTCGACCGCCGCCACTACCTCTCGCGCCCCGACCTGCTCCAGACCGGGCGCACCGTCTTCGGCGCCGCGCCGGCCAAGCACCAGCAGCTCGAGGACCACTACTTCGGCGCCATCAAGCCGCGCGTCCTCAAGTTCATGACCGACGTCGAGCGCAGGCTCTGGCAGCTCGGCATCCCCGCCAAGACCCGCCACAACGAGGTTGCGCCCGCCCAGTTCGAGCTCGCGCCGATGTTCGAGGACCTCAACCTCGCCGTCGACCACAACATGATGATCATGGAGGTCCTGCGGCAGACCGCCGAGGCGAACGGCCTCGTCTGCCTCCTCCACGAAAAGCCGTTCGAGGGCGTCAACGGCTCGGGCAAGCACTGCAACTGGTCCATCGCCTACGGCGGGCGCAACCTCCTCACCCCCGGCGACAACCCGCGCGAGAACGCGATCTTCCTCACCGTCCTGATGGCGATCATCCGCGCGATCGAGATGCACGCCGACATCCTGCGCATGACGACCGCCGGCGCCGGCAACGACCACCGCCTCGGCGCCAACGAGGCCCCGCCAGCGATCATCTCGGTGTTCCTCGGCGACGAGCTCAACGACGTGCTGCGCCAGATCGAGTCCGGCCGCCGCGGCGGCGACGCCTCGCGCCGCGGCCAGAAGCTGCGCGTCGGCGTCGACACCCTGCCGCCGCTCCCGAAGGACACCACCGACCGCAACCGCACCTCCCCTTTCGCCTTCACCGGCAACAAGTTCGAGTTCCGCGCCCCCGGCTCGTCGCAGAACTGCGCCCAAAGCCAGATGGTGCTCAACACCATCGTCGCCGAGTCGATCGACGCGATCTGCGACCGCCTCGACACCATGAACGGCCCCTTCAACGAAAAGCTCCAGCGTCTGCTGCAGTACGAGGTCAAGGCCCACAAGCGCGTCATCTTCTCCGGCGACGGCTACTCCGAGGAGTGGAGGAAGGAGGCCGCGAAGCTGGGACTCCCCAACCTCCGCGACACCCCAGCCGCGCTCGCGCCGCTCAAGGAGCGCCGCAACGTCGAGCTCTTCGAGCGCTACGGCGTCCTCTCCCGCAGCGAAATGCTCAGCCGATGGGAGATCGGCATGGACGACTACCGCCGGCGCATCCGCATCGAAGCCGGCATCGCCCTGGAGATCGCGCGCTCGATGGTGCGTCCGGTGGTGGCGGACGAATTCTCGCGCCTCGCGAGCGCGCTCGGCCAGGCCAAGTCGGACCGGCTCAAGGTCGGCATCCGCGGCCTTACCGCGCTTTCGTCCAAGCTCGGCGCCGGACTCGACGACCTGCACGTGAAGTGCGACCGCCTCGAGCGCACCATCACCCGCGACGAGCGTCCCGACCGCCAGCTCGCGGCGATGAACGACCTCCGGAAGACCGTCGACCGCCTCGAAGGACTGGTCGACGACGCGCGCTGGCCGCTGCCCAAGTACCGCGAGATGCTCTTCGTCTACTAAGCGCCGCGCCCGCGTCCGCGACTCGGACCCCGGACTACGGCCGATGCCCGTTTTGAATCCGCCAGGCGGTCATGGTCATGCCGGTCTTGGACTTGAAGAACTTGCGGAGCGAATTGGGGTTCTCGAAGCCGCAGAAGTCCGAAATCACCTTGAGCGGCATCGTTCCATCAAGCAGCTGTTTCGCGCGCTCGAGCTGCACGGCATGGATTTCGTCGAGGACTGAATGTCCGACGGCCTTCCTAAAGCGCAACTCGGCCATCCGGCGCGAGCACGGGAACCCTCCAAGAACGGTCTTCGCGGAAATCCCCGAACACGCCTCGAATCGAATCTGCCTCAGCGCGGCCGCGACCGCCGGATCGTCCACGGCATGGCAACGCGTCGAAGCGCGGCGGATGACGGCAAGAGGGCCAAAAGTGCAGCGACGCTCGCCCCTGAACGACGCTCCGTCCCGCAGCCGCGCCACCAGAAGCAGCGCGGCAAGTTCGCCGCCGCGGCGGAAATCCGGCTTGACGGAGGAAAGCGTCGGCTCCGTGTGCTCGCAGACCGCCGCCGCATCGTCCACGCCAACCACGGAAAGCTCGTCCGGCACCCTCACGCCCACGAACTTCGCCGCGGTCAACACCTCCGCGGCGGTGGAGTCGTTCGCGGCAAAAAGCGCACAAGGCCTGGGCAGCCCTTCGAGGAACTCGCGCAGCCTGCGCTGCCACCGCGTCGAGTCCTTCGCGGAAAAGCGGGCTGAAAAGACGCGGCACCCATACCCGTTCAGCGAGAGCGCCTCTACATAGCCGCGCTCCCGCTCTTCGCTCCAAAAGCGCCTATGGATATAAGGAACGAACGCAAAATTCGCGACACCGCCCTCCATCAGCTCCCGGGCGGCCAGCCTCCCCGTCGCGGCAGAGTCGTGGGTCACGCAGAAGGCGTTCGCGGGGAGAACGCGGGGGTCGTGGTCGAAGAAGACGACCGGCAGGCGGCCGAAGGCGGATGGATCGACGTCCGACGCCGTCCCCCCGCATTCGACGATTGCGCCATCGGGATTCCAAAAGGACACAAGCGACTTGATTTTCCTCGCCGTAGGAATCCCCTCGACGATCTGCACATGCCAACCGAACCTCGCGGCGACGCTCTGGACGCCACCGAGTTTTTCGCCCGCGCTCGTCTTCGACTCCGACTGGAAGTAAAGCCATGTCTTCATGGCGCGTATTTTACCACATTTCGCATTTGGAATGCAACTATCTTCGCAAAAGGGATTATTCGAGATTTAGATTTTTGGTATAATTCAAATCGTTGGACAAACGGACCACGACGAAAGGGAACAACTCAATGCACCATAACATCAAAACATTCGCCTTTCTGCTTTGCGCTGCATTGACGGCAGGAGCCGCGCTCGCCTACGAGGACGACTATGTCGAAGTGGCGCTCGGTGCCAACGGCTGCGTCACCAGAATCGACAACGGCGAGCGCATCGTCTACGTTTTCTCCAACCTCGTCAACACCGCGACCGTCTCGTCCACCATCACCCTGAAGCAGGACATGACGCTCTGCGAGTCGCTGGTCGTGGGCGGCGGCGGCGCCGGCGGCGGCTTCAAGGGCGGCGGCGGCGGTGGCGGCGGCGTTGTCTACAGCGACACCGAATCCTTCGTCTCCACCGGAAGCGAAATCGAGCTTACCGTCGGCGCCGGCGGCATCGGAAACACCAATCGCAAGGCCGCCAAGCCGCAGGACACCGCCGGCGCCGGCTACGGTTCGCCAAGCTCGCTGACGCTTTCCGGAGTCACCACAACCGCCTACGGCGGCGGCGGCGCGGACAAGAACTACGCACCTTCCCGAATCACCACCACTGTGCTGATTGCCTCCGGCGGCGGCGGGGCCGCCAGCAACAGCGGCCTCAACGTTGACGGCACCTACTACACCGCCGAGCAGGGATACTATGGCGGCAATGGCAACAAGGGTACCGGCGGCGGCGGCGGTGCCGGCTCGCCCGGCCAGAACGGAGCGAACAGCCAGTCCGGCAACGGCGGTGAAGGCGTGACCAACGCGATTACCGGCGTCAGGGAAGTCTACGGCTCCGGCGGTGGCGGCGGCGGCGCGGTAAGCATCAATTCAGGCGCGGCCACCCCCGGCATCGGCGGCACCAACGCCGGTAGCGGCAGCCAGGGGCCCAATTCAAGCACTCCTACGGCGGGCGCGGGCGTGCCGGGGTTCGGCGGCGGCGGTGGCGGCGGCGGCTACAACGGCAGCGCATCTGCCGGCGGCAACGGCGGCTCGGGCACGGTCATCCTGTCCTTCACGGCCGGCGGACAGGCCGGGCAGCCGACGATCGATCCAAACGCAATCACCGTCGAGTACACCGACGGCTACACCCAGCCGAACCTCTCGGTTACCCTTGGCGGCGACGAGGGCGCGGTCTACACCGCCTCGCTCGTGGTCTACTGCGTCACCGGCTCCGTCGAGGCGGCGGCCGGGGAATGGGCGTCGACCAACTTCTACGAAGGACTGCACCTCGGCGACACCGGCACCGGCTTCGCGACCGTCTATCCGCTACCGGGCGGAACCTACACCGTCAAGGCGATTGCGTCGGCCGAAGGCGCGGCGGACGCGGTGGTGGTGAAGACCTTCACGGTGCCGGACGACCAGGGGCTCACGCTGCCGCCGTATCTTGGCAAGGGCGGCGGCCCGGGCGTCATCCACGTGCGCCCCGGTGCTCGCGGGCGCGGCACTGGCGGGAACTGGACTGACGCCTACACCGACTTCCGCGCCTCGCTGAAGCTAATCTCCGAGGACCGTCCGGAGCTGTGGTTCTCGGGGTCGGACACGCTCTCGTCCGCCACCGCCGGGACGGTCTCCATCACCAACTCGGCGGCAATCCGCGGCGGATTCACCGGCGTCGAGAACACGATTGCCGAGCGTCCGGCGAACTCGCATTCGACCATCGACGGCATCAACGCGTACACTGCGCTCGCGATCGCGAACACGGCTCCGGCGACTGTGGACGGCTTCTGGATCTGCCGCGGCGTGCGCGGCCTCGCCAAGTCTGGCGCGGGCGACATCACGGTCACCAACTGCGTGTTCGACTCCAACGGCCCCGGAGGGACGATCGCAGGCCGCGCGATGCAGCTTAGCGGCAACGCGGCGTCCACGCGCGCGACGGTGGCCGACTGCGTCGTCATGCGCCATTACGAGACCGCAACCGGCGGCACTGCCGGCGCGGTCTATCTCACTTCGCTTCACGAGGCGACGGTGTCGGCCTGTCTCTTCGCCAGCAACGGGCTGGCGCTGGCTACGCGCATCGGCAGCGGCAGCGGCACCATGCTGCCTGGCAGAAGCCCCGGCATCTGGGGCGCCGCGCTGGCAATAAACGGGGTAAAGACGTTAGTCGAGAACTGCCAGTTCCGGGCGAATGTGGTGCCGACGATTTTCATGAACGACAACATTGCCGCCGGAGGCGTCGCCCGGCTCAGGGGCAACGCCGGCGGCAGCGTGTTCCGCAACTGCCTCTTCACCGGCAACGCCAGCATCTACGGGCGCCTGATCTCCGACTCCTACCCCGATCCCGCCGGCGGCGCGCTGGTGGTGGAGATGACGGCCGGGCAGACGGTGCAGGTTGAGAACTGCACCTTCGCCTACAACATTCACTCCGGCGAGAATTCCGCCGCCTCGCTGACCGTTGTCTCCGGCGCGGCGACGGTGACCAACACGATCTTCGCCGGCAGCATCTGCTCGACGGGCCGCAGCAGCGGGCACGGTGCGCCGCCCGGCGACATCCTGGTCGCTTCCGGCGCGGCGGCGACGGTCGGCTTCTCGCTCATGAGCGGAGCCGAGAACCGCGTCGCCGCGGAAGGCGGCGAGCTCGTCGTCGGCGAAGGCTGCATCGACGCCGATCCGCTGCTCGCCACTGAGTTCAGCGCGCTTTCGTCGTACGTCTACACCGGCGAGAACCCGGGATTCAGGGCTACAGCTGGCGCGGCGATTTCGGCGATCAACGCGCATCTGAGGGGCGGGCGCGGCTACTTCGACGAGCGGACCGGTCAGCTGGACGCGACCTACAAGTCAAAGGACGGATCCTCGCCGGCGATCGACGCGGGCAATCCCACGTCTGGCTACGCCCGCGAGCCGGACACCCGAGACGGCTGGCACGGGCGGCGCATCAACATGGGCTTCTACGGCAACACGCCTTGGGCGACGCTGACGCCCTTCTGCGGCGGAATGCTGTTCCTGAGATAGTAGTCCGCCGCCATCCTCCGCCGGCGCGGCGGAAACGGCGTGACCTATGTGTTCTCTGTGGCTAACCTGCGTGTTGGGGTCTGCGTGTTGGGGGTCTGTCCCCACTACCTGCCCCGGGGTCTGTCCCCACTACTTTGCCTTAACTTACCTGCCCCGGGGTCTGTCCCCACTATTTTGCCTTAACTGGCTCAAAAACGGTGCGAAATACGTTATTAGTGCGGGCGCGGGCACAGACTGAGACCGTGGTGGCGGGATGGTTCGCCAGGTCGCCGCGGCCGACGAACCAGCCGGAGAGGCGCGGGGAGCGCTGCCCGCTCGCAGTGGCAATCTCGCCCCCCTCCTCGACCGTCAGCCGCAGGTCCCAGACACGGCCGTAGTGCGCTACGAGCGTGCGGCGGTCGGCGGAGACGACCGTGTTCGTGGTGTTGAGCTGGAAAAGCACCTCGTAGTCGTGCGCCTTGCCATCGGCCGACTTCGCGACGTCGGTGACGACGAACCGGTCCGGCTTCAGGAACTCGATCCGACGCTCGTGCACGGCAGTGCGAACCTCGCGGGGACCAAACCCCTGGTCGTAGACGCCGCGCGCGAAGTCCCGCTCCGGAGTCGACTCCCAGCCCGCGTCGACCGGTCGCTCCAGCCTGCGCGGACCGCGGCGGTTCTGGGCGAGCCCGTCCACCAGCAGCGTGTTGTGGTCGTAGCCTGAAAGCGCGTAGTCCCGGTACGCCGAGCGCTCGTACTGTCCGCCGCCGTCGTCGAAGACCAGCTCCTCGCCGCCCTTCCAGAGCGTGAAGGAAAGCTTGTCCTGGTGCCAGTGGCCGATGCCGAGCGGCCCGACGTCGAACGCGAGGTACGTCGCGTCCGGCTCCCAGCCCGAGCGCATCACCGCGAACCCGGACCAAGGCAGGAAGCGCGACGCCGTCGCGCCGGCCGGCGGCGCGCCCTCGCGTCCGTGCGTAGCGCCCCAGCGGAAGTCGGCGCGGTCCGGGAAGAACTCCGACGCGGTCTTCAGCACCGCCTCCGCGGTAATGGTGTAGCAGTCGTTGAACCGCGGTTGCATGAACGAGGGGGTCGTCATCGCGAGCGGGCCCTCGGCGCCGCGCACCATCAGCTCCGTGTAGGTGGGGGGAAGCTCGTCGAGCGTGCCGCTCTTCAGCGCGCGGCGGTAGAGCTGCGCCGCGCAGACGTAGAAGACCAGGTGGTAGTCGGGCGATAGCTCGCAGTGGAGGCCGTCCGGCAGCAGTTGCTCGCTCGCCGCCTCGGCGAAGAGGCGCGCCGACTCGCGCCGCCAGGCCGTGGACTCGGGCATGTCCGGGAAGAGGACTGCGCAGGAGTGGACGCCGTTCAGCTCCATCAGGAGCCAGTTGTTCCCGCGCGACCGGTGGGCGAGGATGTGCCGCGCCTGCGCGCGCATCGACTCCCGGAACCGCTCGCGGAGCGGCTGCGGGAACGACGGCGAGGCGGAGAAGGCGCGCCACGCATCCGCCCAGCTGCCCATGAGGCGCAGCCCCTCCTCGATCGTGCGCCAGGGGCTGCCGACACCGTTGTAGCCCTTCTCGGCCGGAACTCCGCCGGTCTGGACAAGCCAGTCCTCGAGCTGGCGCGCGAAGGCGCGGGCGTACTTCTCGTCGCGGGTGGCGGTGTAGGCCCGCGCGAGCGTCCGCCAGGGCTGCATGCGGTTGAGCTGCCAGGTCCACTCGGGGTTGAACGGCCCCTTCGCCTTGGTGGGGTTGAAGAGCCAGTCGACGCGGTTGGACGGGAAGCTCCACGGGATCGCGACCACGGTCACTTCGCCGCGGGCGGCGCGGTCCGCCTCCGCGACCAGCGACTGGAGATCAGCCTCGGCGGCGGCCGCCGCCAGGGAAAGTCCGACCGCGGCCAATGACGATATGGCAATGTAACGATTCATGATTTCGCCAGCTCCTTTGCAATCCTCAGCGTTCGGTCGGCCCATTCGACCGTGTTGTAGCGACGCAGCGCCGGACCTGGCGCGGCGGATGCGCCGCCGCCGCGCTCGACCGCGAGCATCTCCCTAGCCATCGCCTCGGCGTCGCCGTACTTCACCACCCTCACGCCCGGCAGCTCGAAGCGGTTGCCGCAGCGGTCGCTCATAATGACCTCGCAACCGGACGTCCGCGCCTCAAGCGCCACGAGCGGCCAGGGGTCGAACGCGCTCGCGAGCAGCAGGCAGGCGTGGACGGCGTAGATTGACGGCATCTCCCCGGGCGCGGCGAAGCGTCCGCCCTGGCCGTAGCAGTCGAGCTCCCATGCGCCGCCCAGTTCGCGATAGCGCGCGTACGCCCGCTCGACGAGGTCGACGCGCTTCTCCGGCGAATAGCGCCCGACGTAGAGGAAGCCGCGGCGCTCCACCGGCTTCGGCGCGGCGGCGAAGCGGTCCATGCCGATCGAGAAGAGCCCCTCTTCGACGCGCGGGAAGCAGAGCCACCGCGCATATCGTGCCGCGACGCGGCCGGGCACGTAGGCGGCGGAATAGCGGCGCAGGAAGCCGCGGAGCACGAACCTGGCGGCAATGCACCGCGCGCTCCAGCGCCAGGGCATGTCGAAGCAGCAGACCTTGGGGACGCCGCGCCAGTCCGCGCGCTCGACCGTCGCGCGCACCACCCTCGAGTGCCAGCCGACGGCGAAGAGGACGTCCGGCCGCGCGAGACCATCAGGCAGGCGACCGTCCTCCACGACGCGGCAGTCGAAGCCGGAGAGCACCTTCGCCGCGTCGAAGGCGCGGCCGCTCGCGACCTGCTCCACCACCACCTGAAGCGACACCCCTTCCCGGCGCGACAGTTCGCGCCAGCAGTCGGCCATGTAGCTCGTGACCCCGGTCCAGACGAAAAGGATGTTCATGATTTTGTCTGGTATTTTACCATAATCCCGCCCCTCTCGCAACCGCCGCGCTAGCCAACCGCACCTGCACCATCCGGGGGCAGTCCCCACATCCCCGGGGACAGTCCCCTGCGCCAAAGGGGACAGTCCCCTGCAGTGCGGCGGCGGTTCGGCGCGGAACTGTGCTGCGACGCACCAGCTTCCGGCGACGCTCCGCCGCCGGGCGCGGTCGCGTCCGTCATCCCCGCTCATTCGCGGGCTCCGATATGTCACGGCGTATGCGGGACCCAGGGTCCCAAACCGACGCCGCCGCGGTTTCAGAAGCAGGCGGATG